>DUBL01000242.1 GCA_012960345.1 Gammaproteobacteria bacterium
GCATCGGCACTCGAGAAATCACGTTAAGTTACGCACGAGCCGGTCACTATGTGGGTGAGATGGCGCTTCTGTCTGACAGGCCACGGTCGGCTACCGTGCGGGCTGCCGTCGATTGCGAAGCCATTCGAATTGACGGCGAGCGTTTCAAGGCATTGATGGTTGAGAGCGACAGCGCCCGCTCGGCAGTCGAACGTACCTTTCGCGAACGTGTTGCTGCTAATGAAAAGATGTCGCAGCATGAAAGCGCGAGTGATGTCCTAGAGTTCTTGTTATCTCAGGGTGTCAGCGAGGCCACGGATATTCTGGTCATCGATGAATCGCTTTGTACCGGATGCGATAACTGTGAGGCAGCCTGTGCTGCAACTCACGACGGTATTGCGCGGCTTGACCGAGAAGCCGGGCCATCGTTTGCCAACGTGCATCTGCCCACGTCATGTCGTCACTGTGAGCACCCGTACTGTATGGTTGATTGCCCACCGGATGCGATTAAGCGTTCTGCGAATGGCGAGGTTTACATAGAGGATAGTTGCATCGGTTGTGGAAACTGTGAAAAAAACTGTCCGTATAACGTCATTCAAATGGCTGCGCTTCGATTACGACGCCCAAATTTTCTGGCCTGGTTGTTGTTTGGGCAGGACCGTTTCGAGGCGGTCGGTGCGAACGTGCCCGAGCAGGCGGTCAAGTGTGATATGTGCATAGGCATCGATGGCGGTCCGGCTTGTGTGCGTTCGTGTCCAACGGGTGCGGCAGCGCGGATAAGTCCAGATAGGTTGATCAATCTGTCGAGTGCTAGCACATGATAGCGGGCGTGGATCAGTATCATCAGTCGGTGTCTTTTTTGTCTTATCGACGATTTTTCTACTTGAAGTTAAGCAGCGCGCTTGTTCTGATTTGTCTTGCGGCTTACCTCACCCATGAACCGATTGCAGGACATATCGGTTCAACCTGGCTCGGTTATACGCTGGGTGGAGTTAGTGCAGGCCTGGTTTTATTCTTGTTGTGGTTCGGTATTCAGAAGCGTCGCTACGGACAGGGCACGCCGCTGAGTGGATGGTTGAGCGGGCATGTTTACCTCGGTGGTGCATTGGTTATTGTTGCAACACTTCATTCTGGCTTTGAATTGGGACCTAATCTGCACTCTTTGACCTGGCTCTTGATGGTTATGACGGTTTTGAGCGGAGTGATTGGTGTCATCGTTTATTGCCGCTATCCCGCGCTTCTTTCGGCCAGTCGTCGTGGATTGACCGACTCGGAAATGCTGGTTCAGGTGGATGCGCTGGATCTGCAGTGCGAGGGTTTGGGTGCCACTTTGGGGAATGACGTTTCGGACGCGTTATCGCAGTCTCGGAGTGAAACCTCCTCGATGAGAGTGGGTTGTCATTTATTTTTTCGTGCAAAGGGCGTTCCACTTACCCATGCGGCGCGATTGTTAGTTGAGCGCTTGTGTGATGACAGCAATGATCATGGGCGAGGTCGGAAATTACACGCACTGCTGCTGCGCAAAGAAACTCTGTTGCGCGACCTGCGTCACCAGCGACGTCTTGTCGCGCTGATGCGTGCCTGGTTATATTTCCATGTGCCGTTATCAGTTGGACTTTTGGTGGCCATGGCCGGTCACGTCTTCTTGGTCTTTTTCTACTGGTAGGCATCCTCGAGTGCGCGTGCTTCTTCGAATTATTCGGCGCCAAGGCATTGGCGATATCACGACGCAAGAATCGAGTCATTCGGCACCTATTATCCGTATTGGACGGGGTGCAGACTGCGACATTCATTTGCCTGATGCTGGAATTCAGTTAGAGCACGCAACACTTGAGTCGCGTGGGGACTACGCATTTATTCAAGCGGTTGGTCATGCGAGCATCTCGGTGAATGAAAAGGTAGTTGACGGTATTCAACTGAAGGTCGGCGATCAGATTCGACTGGGCCTTTACCAACTCAAGGTGCAAGAATCGATTGAAGCAGTCGATGGTGACGAAGCGCTTGTGTTGACCTGTGAGCGAGTCGAACCGGATGATGCGATGTTGCTGCTGGGGCAAGCAGGCACCACCGCGGGGGCAGGTGTTGGTGCCAGGCTGAGTATGCGCGGTGTGTCGTGGGTGCTCGGATCATTAATTTTTCTGATTTTCTTTGTGTGGCCGATAGCTGCGCATTATTCTGCTGAGCGCCGTGATGTCGGTGCTTTTGAAATCGCGACGACAGCCGGTCATCAGCCGGTCAGGCACTGGGCGACTTGGGGGCGAAGCGCCTGG
>DUBL01000243.1 GCA_012960345.1 Gammaproteobacteria bacterium
AAATAGCCGCGTCGTATTGGAAGCGCATTGTGCTCAACGATAATATGAGCAGTGCACTGTTTGGCTAAAGTTTGTTAGCTTCGACATAACTGCGTGAGTAGATAGTTTTAAGAAAAGCATACCCATTTGGCATGCCTTCCATTAGAGCAAAGTCAGCGGCCGATCGGTGACCGCAAAGGGTATGTCATATCATCTGGCTGGGCTGGCATCGGATCGTTTGTTGGGGCTTAGAGCAGTCAATAATGCGGATCAATTCTATGTGATGACAGGTCCGACCAGAAGCCAGAAGATAGATCGCAACTCTCGAGCGCTGTATCTCGGCGCCGTCGAAAGAGCCTTCGATGTGCTCAGAAAGGGAAGTGCAAACCAGTCCGTTGATTCGTCGCTTGCAATGAGTTTGATCATCCAGTTGATGTAATGGGGCTCAGCGACTGTCTTAGAAGGCTACATGATCGCCTCCATGGTTCACTGTAATTCGGTGGATAAAAAAGTAGAATATTGATTCTCTTAGGTTATTTGGAAAAAACAATGATGAAATTAATGACGGCCTTAGCTGTCTTCGCGTTGATTAGTGTTGGGTCCCCGACATGGGCGGCTGAGGTCTCGGCCGAGATCAAGGCGAAGACCCAGCTCAGCATGGCGAAGTTTATGAAGTCCCGATCAGACGCTGATGGTCGGTTTCATTTTGTAGACGACAAGACCAATAAGGCAGCGTTCGGATTTTCCGCCAATGTTCATCCCATGGTGGTGCCCTATGGGCAACACATTTTTGTGTGCTCGGAGGTTGTTCTTGAGAACGGTGAGCGTATAACGGCAGATTTTCTAACTGTCAATATTAATGGCACCTATCAGGTGGTTGAAGTCATTATGAACAACCGTGATCGGGTTAAAGGCATGATGAAAGACAAGTAGTGAAATTCACGATCTTTCCGAAGTTTATTTTTCTGACTACATTGTTTGTCGTTGTGCTTAGTGGTGTCACACTTTACGCATTCAGTCATTTCCGCGTGAAGTACTACGAAGGCCACGCGTCCGCTCAACTCGCAACGGCGGTTGTGGGCAGCGGCGGTATGATTGAGGCCGCCGCTGCAGTAGGGCCGCTAGAAGCGCGTAATGCACTGTCGTTGTTTTCAATGTTTCCTTTCGCGCTGTGTGTCGAGATGACGCTCCCTTCAGGCACGGTTCATCGTTGGCCGCCGATTAACTGCACTATTATTCAAGAAGAGAAATATCCGCTGAATTATCCTGGGGTGTTTTCTAACGGTGGTGATCTGCGTGTTTGGGTGTCACACAAGTGGGTGGAGGATCAAGTCTTTGGTGAAATAAAGATCGCACTGGTAGCGATGGGAGTTTTCCTGTTGATTTTTGTGCTGGGTAGTGCGTTGTTGTTTTATCGAGTGGTGGGGAGATCCGTGCGATTTCTGGTGGCCAGTGTGCGTGATGTTGCGCAAGACCTGACCAACTTCGAGGAAATACGAAAACTGTCCCGTGACGAAATCGGTGAGTTGACTGATGCACTCAACAGATTGTTTGAGCGGGTACGCGGATATCAGGCGGATCTACTGAAACTAGCTGAGACTGATTCGCTTACTGGCATTTATAACCGCCGCAAGTTTTTTGAGGAAGCAGAGAAGAGCTATGCCCAGCATGGGCCGCAGTTTTTCATGGTGGTGGCTGATCTGGATTTCTTTAAACAAACGAATGACACATACGGCCATACGATAGGCGATCAGGCGCTTCAATTGGTAGCGCGTCTTTTTGGTGCTTCTATTCGCACTACGACGGGTGATCTTGTGGGGCGGCTCGGTGGTGAGGAATTTGGGATCGCGATCACCTGCGATGATCTTAAGACTGCCAAATCAACAATTGAACGTGTGTGCACCAGTTTATCCGAGTCTCCGATAAAAACCCGGAGCGGCCCGATTCTGATCACAGCGTCTTTTGGTCTGGCGGGCGGTGAGGAGGTTGGTGCGGATTCAGTTGAAACCCTGTACAAGTTTGCTGACACCGCGTGCTACCAGGCTAAGGAGACGGGCCGCAATCGAGTGTGTGTGTATGAGGGAACCTTGATGGATGGCGGTCAGGAATTCACACGTGTGGCGCCATCCTGATCAGGATGGACGCCTCAGTTTGTCTATTAGCGTATGACTATTTCGGCTGATCGGAATTATCCGCTGGGTATTGCCATGCTATTGGCGTCGGGATTTTTCCTCGGCACTTCGGGTCTAGCCCTTCGCAGCGTTGAGGCGGCCAGCGGCTGGCAGATTCTTTTCTTTCGTTCGGCCTCGTTTGTTCTTCTGGTGTTTCTCGTATTATTGATTCGACGCAAGGGTCGAGTGACAGCGGATTTTCGACACCTGGGCTGGGATGATCTTCTACTAGCGCTTTGCCTCGGGCTGGGGTTTGTGGCCTATGTCTTTGCGTTGCTGCACACAACAGTGGCCAACGCGTTATTCGTGTTCAGTTCCGCACCATTTTTTGCGGCGTTGCTGGGTTGGATTGTGCTTCGAGAGCGAGTCAACTGGACAACGTGGATGACGATCGCTGTCTCTGTGTTGGGTCTGGCCATCATGGTAAAGGGCGGAGTTTCACGCGGGCATTACGTTGGAAATGTCATTGCACTTTGGATTCCTATTTCCTACGCTATCTCCGTCATTTTGGTGCGACGTTCCTCAGCTGTCGATATGTTACCTGCCTTGTGTCTGGCCGGTGTGGTAGCGACAGGATTGTCTGCCGTTTTTTCTGAAGACCTACTGTTGACTATCCGTGACCTCGGTATTGCGATTTATCTTGGTGTGTTTCAACTGGGTGTGGGTTTTATTTTGCTGATCCTTGGAGCGCGCTATGTAGTAGCAGCTCAGGCCGGTATTCTCGCCCTCGTAGAGCCGGTGTTCGCCTCTGTTTTGGTGTGGCTGGCGTTTAGTGAGACGCCGGCAGGTAGTACGCTATTGGGAGGAGGGATTATCTTTCTCGCTGTGATTGTGCATAGTATTGTTACGATCACTCGAACCCGCTCGGCGTAACGGTCAGCAACGATGACTGCGAGCGGCAGCGATGGCTTCCGCCCGCAGGTCCACTCGCCTAATCTTTCCTGATATGGTTTTCGGTAACGACTTGCGAAACTCGATTTCACGTGGATATTTGTAGGGAGCCGTTTGTGACTTGACGTAATCTTGTAGGGTGCTCACCAGTGATTCGGATGCGCTGAAACCCGTCGCCAGAACAACATAAGCAGTCACTATTTCGCCCCGAAGCGAGTCCGGTTTGCCGATGACAGCGGATTCGGCTACGGCCTCATGTGCTTGCAGGGCGCTTTCGACTTCGAAGGGACTGATGCGATAACTGGCTGAGGAAATGATGTCGTCTGAGCGTCCGACAAACCAGATGTAACCGTCGTCATCGCAGTAGGCAGTATCACCGGTGTAATACCAGCCATGGCGAAAACTCGAACGATCGAGGTCGTTGGGCCCATTGTAGTAGCCATGGAAAAGGCCGGGTGGGTGGGGTTCGGTCACTTTGATGGCAATGTGCCCGATGTCATTGTTTGAGAGTGGTAAACCCTCGTCATTTACGATGCTCACCGTGAACCCTGGTGCGGCTTTACCCATTGAACCGGGTCTTACCGGCATAAATGGAAAGTTGGCGACGACGTTAACGGTTTCGGTTTGGCCATAGCCGTCATGAACAACGGTACCGGTCGTCTCCTTCCACACTCGAATAACCTCTGGGTTGAGGGGTTCCCCAGCGCTGACCGAGTGGCGAATGCTGGACAGATCGTAGGTGGTCAGGTCGTGTTGCGTAAACAGCCGGTACACGGTGGGGGGAGCGCAAAAGGTCGACACACGCAGCTTGGCAATTAATTTCAGGTGACACACCACATCAAAACGGGTATCACCGTCGTAGAGAACGATCGCAGCCCCCGCCATCCAGGGCCCAAATACCATACCCCAGGCGGCCTTGGCCCAGCCGGTATCCGACAGCGTCCAGTGTACGTCGTGGTCATTGAGGTCGAGCCAGAATCGTCCTGTTATTTCATGTGCTTTGGCATAACCATGATCTCTTGGGACGAGTTTGGGATCGGCAGTGGTGCCTGAAGTGAAATAGGCGAGCATCATCTCATCAGCCCGAGTCGGCTCGAGTTGATGAGGTGCTATCTGGGCGGGCTGACTTGCACACGCGTTTTCATAATGGATCCAACCGTTACGCGCATTCGTAACGATGATGAGGTGTTCAAGAGACGGGCAATCAGCACGTATCTCTTCTACTTTGTCGGCGTGGTCCGATGACACGATGACAAAACGCGCATGGGCTTTATTGATGCGATAACGGATATCTTTTGCTGTTAACAACGTAGTACCAGGCATTGCAACCACACCGACTTTCATGCAGCCGATTAGTGTCTCGAACCAGGCGGGGATACGCTCCATAATGACGAGCGCGAAATCTCCTTTAGCGGCACCGAGACTGTGCAGGACATTGGCAAATCGATTGGATGCACTAGCCAGGTCGGCATACGTGACAGGTCGTATGTCCTCGCCGGTTCGATCCACGGCGATGTAGGCGATTCGTCTGGGCGTTTCCTCGGCCCGGGCATCGATCACATCGAACCCAAAATTGAAGTTCGGAGGCAGGTCAAACCGGTAGTCGGTATGCGCAATGGTGTATGGGTCTGTCATGTTCGAGTCATTATTGTTAGACGATACGGTTGTTAAGGGCAGTGTTGCCAGCCCATAACTTATCAAGGTTGGCGACAAGAATGTCTATCACATTGTCTTCGTATTTGCGTGTTTCACCAGCCGAATGGGGTGTGATCAAAAGATTATCGAGAGCCCAGAACGGAGAGTTCGCGGGCAGTGGTTCTTCCTTGAAATGGTCAATGCCTGCCCCGGCAATGACGCCGTTCGCGAGTGCTTCTTGCAAAGCTAATGGGTCAATACAGCCACCCCGTGCGACATTGATGAGGTAAGCGGATGACTTCATCAGTGCAATAGTGTCTTTGTCGATCAGATCCGTAGTGGCTTCGGTCAGCGGGCAACAAAGGACAACAAAATCAGCGCGTGGCAGTAGTGTCGGTAACGCTTCTGGCGCATGGACTTCGTCACACGAGTCGTCGTGGGTTGCCGTATCTCTTTTGGTCCCGATAGTGTGCATACCGAATGCCTGTGCAAGGCGAGCAACGCGTTTTCCGATGGCACCGAGGCCGATCACGAGCATGGTGTGACCAACCAAATCGTCTTCGCGCTGGTCGATGTCGGAAATCATTCCGCGCCAGTGCCGTTGATGTTGGTGATCACGGGCACTTGGCAAATGGCGGATTAAAGCTAGGGCGAGGCCGATTGCGTGATGGCTGACTGCATCGGCGTTGACTCCACTCGCGTTACAAAGCAAGACGTCGTGATTACGTAACGCATCAAGGTTGTATTGATCATAGCCGGCGCTGATCGACTGTACATAGCGAAGCCGTGGTGCCTCCTGAAGCAAGGTGTCACGCCAGAAGCCGGAGACCACAAGCACATCAGTTTCGCTGATTCTCTTGCGGGTCGCCTCTACTGTATCGGTTTGAAAATGACGGATGCCAAGATCCCGCGCCGCAAAACGGCTAGCCATTTGGTATGCGGAGTGAGAAAAATGAATAGTCGTGTTATCACGACGTGGAAACTGTGACTGGGTCATCGAGAAAACCTAATGGTATTGGTCTTGAGGCCGGTTGAAGCAGGTATCATCGCTAAGGGGTTTGGCAGGCCATGTTAATCTAATTTAGTCATTGTTCTATTCATGGTGAGATCAAATAGTGTCAGATGAACTGCTTGAAGCGTTAGAGAAAATATTTGCTGTTGATAGCGAACTGTATCAGCAGCGGGGGTTTCAACGTCGTATCGGTTTCGGTAAGCGCCCGGCGTTGATCAATATCGATCTGGCGAATGCATGGACCCGACCGGGCAATCCATTCTCTTGTCTCAATATGGATGTCATTATTCCTGCCACGCAGCAGTTGCTCGTGGCAGCTCGCGCAGCAGGTATCCCCATTGTGTTTACATCTACGGCCTATGACGCCCCGGGAGGACGTCACTCAGATATGGGGTTGTGGCACAAAAAGATTCCAACCGAGATTCTTCAAGCAGGTAGTGAACTGTGTGCGATTGATGATCGAGTAGCTCCCATGGCTGATGAGTTAGTGATTGAGAAAAAGCGAGCGAGTGGATTTCATGGGACGTACCTTGCAGGATTTCTAAGAGCGCATGGGGTGGATACGGTCATCATTACAGGCGTCACGATGGCGGGTTGTGTGCGGCACACGACAGAGGATGCGATTGCTGAGGGGTTTCGGCCAATCGTTGTTCGTGAGGCAGTTGGCGATCGAGTCCCCGGTGTGACAGAGTGGAACTTGTTTGACATCGACGCCAAATTTGGTGATGTCGAGCCCTTGGACAAAGTACTCAAATACCTTGAGGGTTGCGGAGCCGGTTAAGCACCTTCCTGATGCGGTTGCCGGTTGCCGGTTGCCGGTTGTCTGTGCATGCCCTCCGTCTTGGGTGGTTAACACACACCTGCTCTCGTGTAGAGAGATTTACTTGGCAGAGTGAGCCTGGCGCAGTGTGGCCGTGGCTGAGTGATCAAGGACAAGCTCCTTGGTAATTGCAACGCCGTAATCGCGTTCGGCTGATTGGCGCGAAATCAGTTCGTCTATGACATCGGTGAGCACACGCTCCGGGTCACGTTGGAATGGATCACCATAACCGCCACCAGCGGGCCCAACACAGACAAAGCGATCGCCGGTTTTTAGAGCCGTGTGGGGTACTTTAGACGGCATTTCCAGCGTTTCACCATCAACCCGTGCCAGATTTAGGCTGGCGACACCACCGTCGTTGCCCCCGCGAAAACCCCAAGGTGCGTAATGATGTCCTTCGCCTTCGACTGCGGCGGCACCGTTCGACAAGTATTCGAATTCCCGAACCGAACCGAATCCTCCGCGCCATTCACCGGCGCCGCAGACGTCCTCGCGCAACTCGTAGCGAGAAACTCTCAGTGGCAGGTGAGACTCAATGTCTTCAATGGGGTTATTGCGTGTGTTGGCATACAGTGTATCGACCGCGTCCATGCCGTCCTTGCCATGTCTGCCGCCGTAACTGCCTTCAAAAATCTCCATATGAACCCAATGTGTGGAGTCTTGTAGGCCCGAAAACGCAATCACCCGCAAATTCCCAATGCCGGCCGACACCTGCTGCGGTGCGACCTCGGCGAGTGCCTTCATAACGGTGTCTGCCAGTTGGTTGCCGGGACAAAAGCGCGCGATGGTTGGGGCTGGAAACACCGGATTGGCCAGGCAGCCTTTGGGGGCAACAATGTGGATTGGCCGAACCAGGCCATCGTTGACGGGAATGTGTCCATGGGTGTCCGTGTCCAGCAATACTGAGCGTACGGTTAACCAGATCGCGATATCCACAGTTCCTTCGAGTGGCATGTTGATAGGGCGATCCGAAACTTGGGGGGTTGTTCCGGTAAGGTCCACGGTCATCTCGTCACCTTCAACATTAATGGTGACCACGAGCGGCAAGTCCCGACGAGCCGGGTCGGGATCGTCCAGATAACCATCGATATAGGTGGTGGCGCTGTAGCGGCCGTCCGGCAGCGCTGCGATGGCCTGGCGCATCAGACGTTCGGCGTAATTCATCACTGCATCACAAGCTGCAGCGAAGGTTGTTCGCCCGTAGCGATTGATCAATTCGCCAAGTTGTTCTGCACCGAATCGTGCGGCCGCAATCTGTGCCTCCATGTCACCCACGACGAGATCAGAAACTCGAATGTTATCGCGCAACAGGTGCCAGACGGGTACGACTTTCTGACCTTGTTCGTAAACCTTAATGGCTTTGAACTGTAGTCCTTCAGCATAGGCATCTATGGCATCAACGATGCCGCAACTGCCCGGTGTCAAGGCGCCAATGTCCAGGTGATGTGCTGTTGTTGTGGCAAACGCGATTAAAGCATCTTCATGGAAGACCGGTACGATGAAACCGACATCGGGTCCATGACTGGCGCCCGCGTACGCATCATTGTGCATGATGACATCACCGGGTTGAATGGTTTCGCCCCGTTCGGCGAGGATACGCAAAACTCCGCGGACATAACCAGGAATGGGGCCAGACTGTAGCGGGGTGGATTGTGCAGATTCTGCTAACCCACGTCCTTCACTGTCGACCAGCGCGGCGCCAAAATCCTCGGATTCGCGAATAATTGACGAATAGGACATGCGCATTAATTTGTAACCCATCTCGACAGCAATGTTTTCGAGAGCTCCCTGAATCACACTCGCGGTGACATGGTCGACCTGCATGTTGTCTTTTTTCATTATTAGACTCCAGTATCGATCAACAGGTTATTGCTAGGGTGCGTGACGGCAGATGCGCCCGGTGGAATGACAATGGTGGTGTCCTTCTGCAAGATGATCGCGGGACCATCGATTTGCTGTTTGCTGGCGAGTGTCTCTCGTTGGTATAAGGCGGTGTCAAGTTGTTGCAGGGTGCCCTCGATTCGAAAAAAACAGGGGCGATGATCGAGCGGTGGACTGTCGGTTGATGCGGTAGCGGAGCGCAACTCGATTTTTGGCATTTCGCCACTGCCCGTGAGTCGAATATTGACGATTTCGATCGGACTGTCGTCGAAAATATGACCGTATTCAGCTAAGTGGATACTCTGGAATGTTTCAAAAACATGAGCAAGGCTGGCGGTATCCACTCTACTAGCCGCAAACGGAACACGCAGTTCATAGCCCTGACCGACGTAACGCAGATCGCCGCTGCGGCGATAAGTAATGTCCGATTGTTGCAACCCATCTTGCTCAAACTGCGTGGCTAGTTCGGCTTGCATGCGATCAAAGTCACGCGCTAACCGATGTGTGTCAACTCGATCGCTGATCTGGAATTCAGTTCGTATGGCGTCGTACTTCAGATCGGTGGTGAGAAGGCCAACAGCAGACGTGATGCCAGGGTAGGGCGGGATGATGACCTCAGGAATGTCGAGGATGCGAGCGACATCGACCCCATGAAGCGGTCCAGCGCCGCCAAAAGATACTAGTGAAAACTCGCGAGGGTCGTGTCCTTTCTGGATCGTGCGCGAACGAATAGCATTGGCCATGTTGGCGTTGATAATAGCCATAATGCCATCAGCGGCTTCTGGTCTGTCGAGGCCAAGTTCGCTGGCAAGGCGGTCGATCACAGTATTCGCAGCTTGTAAATCGAGATTCATCTCCCCGCCGAGAAATTTGCCTTCGATCAGGTGGCCCAGAACCAGGTGGGCGTCGGTGACCGTTGGGCGGTCACCACCATGACCGTAAGCGGCGGGGCCGGGTGTTGCCCCAGCGCTTGCAGGCCCAACGCGGAACGCTCCACCATCATCGATATAAGCGATTGACCCGCCGCCAGCGCCTATCGTATGAATATCGATCATCGGAGCCATAACGGGGTAGCCACCAATCCAGGTGTCTCGAGCTGTCGCTTCCGAATACGTATTCTTCACGATGAGGCCGATGTCGGCAGAAGTCCCGCCAACATCAAAGGTAATTACGTTGCTGCGCTCAACCAATTGCCCGCTTAGGCCGCCGCCCATCACGCCTGCCGCAGGCCCTGATAACAATGTGAGAACCGGTTTTTCTGCCACCATCTTGGCTGTCGCTACACCACCGTTCGATCCCATCACGTGAAGTTCTGCCTGCTTGAAGCCTTGCTTTGCCAGGGTCGATTCCAGTTCGTGAACGTACGTTCGAACCTTCGGCCCGATGAATGCATTCATGGCGGCCGTCGTGAAACGCTCAAATTCACGGAACTGCGGCGATACGCTTTGTGATGTGGTTACGAAGCAATTGGGGTATTCGCTTTGGATGATTTCTCGAGCACGGTCTTCATGTGCGGGATTTAGATAGGAAAACAAGAAACACACGGCAATCGCGTCGACGCCATCGCGTTTTAACTGTTGCGCGGCTACGCGAACAGCAGGTTCATCAAGGGGGATAAGTACATCCCCATTGGGAGGAATCAGTCGTTCAGTTACCGTCAGTCGCTGGGCACGACGAACCAAGGGTCGATTTTGCCAAGGTATATCCTGCATGATCGAATAATGCTGCGGTCGTTGGTGTCGACCAATGTGCAGGATGTCTCGGTAGCCGGCGGTGGTGATTAAACCGGTTTTGGCACCCTCGTATTCAAGTACCGCGTTGGTCGCAATGGTTGTGCCGTGGAGAATGTGACGCACGTCAGCGGGGTTAATCTCAAACTGATCGCATACCTCTTGTAGGCCATCGATGACTCCTTGCGAGGGGTCCTCTGGCGTAGTCGGAATCTTGTGAATCTGACTATCGCCAGATTCCGTGTTCGTTACTACCAGGTCGGTGAAGGTTCCACCGACATCAACACCTATCAGGATCAATGTCTGCTCTCCACATTTCCAGGATCAAAATTTGACCTCCATAGCCATTGTCTTAGCGGGTCCAATGTCAATCGCCAGACTGACCGCAGTCGAATAAGATAACAGACAAGGAGTTGTAGATGGTGTCTTTTTTGCAGGCAACTGATTTGGCTTGCTGGTTTGTGGTTTTTGTAATCACAGTTGAATGAGTTCACCTCGAACCTCTATGATGGCCAAGTGATTAGTGAGTAAAGCGTGACTTTCAAATCGAATCTCAGGAGAACTGCGTCATGAGCGGAGAAACAATGACATTGGCCCGCTTTGTGGCGGAATTGGATTTCAACCGGCTACCGAGCGAAGTCGTGGAGCGCACCCGACTGCTAGTGATGGATCACGTTGGCATCGCGTTGCGTGCCCGGCATGCGGCAGATCTTAATCCGTCCGTGTCTGCGGCATTGACGGCCCTTGGTTTTACCGGAGGCCAATCGAGCGTCGTTGGCGATGTAGTGGGGTACGCCCCTCCTGCTGCTGCGTTTTACAATGGCAATCTCGCGCACTCGCTCGACTTTGATGACACGCATGCGCGCGGCTCGATTCACCCGAGCGCACCGATTGTGCCAGCCGCATTAGCGGCTGGTGAAATGACAGGCGCCTCCGGTTGTGATCTGATCACTGCGATTGTTGCGGGGTACGAAACTCAGATTCGTATCAGTATGGCGCTGGGTCCAACGGCGCATTACCTTCAAGGTTTCCATCCGACGGCAACCTGTGGTGCGTTTGGTGCCGCGGCGGCGGCAGGACGTTTATTTGGATTGAGTGCTGAAGAACAGTCGCGTGCTTTTGGTTTAGTCGGCAGTCAGGCGGCCGGTTCGATGCAGTTTCTCGCGGATGGTGCCTGGAATAAACCATTTCATACTGGCTATGCCGCGATGAACGGACTGATTGCTGCGACGATGGCGCGGGAAGGATTTTTTGGTACTGCACAAGCGCTTGAAGGACAGAAAGGTGGTTTTTTGAAAGCCTATGCACCTGATCCGGATCCAACCGCAGTTGTGGCGCGATTGGGTGAACGTTATGAGACCATGGAGATTGCGGTCAAGCCGTACCCCTCCTGTCGTTACGGTCATGCCGCTATCGACGCGTTGATCGCATTGCGGGCGGCTAACGATATTGATTTCCGGGATGTTGATACCGTTGAGGTGGGGTTGCCGCGTACGGGTTGGAACTTGATTGGTGATCCCGAAACCACCAAGCAGAATCCGAAGAATTATGTCGATGGGCAATTTTCAATGTCGTTTGTTGCAGCTGTTGCATTGCGAGAAGGACGGATGGGTTGGGACGATTATGCGAATCATCTCGGCGATGATGAGACACTGGCATTGTGTCGTCGCGTTCGAGCCAACGTAGATGATCGCTGCGAAGCAGTTTTTCCGGACAATATGAGCGGTGTTGCGCGCGTGGCCCTTGTCGGTGGCGGTAGTTTTGAGGAGATGGTAGTTACGCCAAAAGGTGAGCCAGCCAATTTTCTTAGCACTGACGAAATGCTGGGTAAGTTCAATACCCTTGTTGCGCCTTATCTTGCTGAATCACAGCGAACGTTACTTTCTGACACGTTGTTGACTCTCAATGGAAAAACCGACACCAAGGGGCTACTGGGTCTGACACGGCCACTGAGTGGGGATGGATTCAAAGTTGCTCAAGTTGCAGGATGAAAAGCTAATGACTGTTGTTTCAAAAGAAATTGGGCCTAATCGTTATCGTGAATCGTTCGGCCGTTACTTCGATGATTTTATGGTTGGAGATGTTTATGAGCATCGGCCTGGTCGTACCATAAGCGAGGTTGACAATACCTGGTTTACGTTACTGACAATGAACACTCATCCAGTGCATTTTGATCAAAATTACGCAGCGGACAGCGAGTTTGGACGAACACTAGTGAATTCTTGTTTGACGTTGTCAGTTGTTGTGGGAATGAGTGTCAGCGATCTCAGCCAAAAAGCGATAGCCAACCTTGGCTGGGACCATATCAAGTTGACAGCTCCTGTTTTCCCCGGTGACACCTTATATGCTGAATCTGAAGTGTTGGCCAAGCGTGAGTCGAATAGTCGACCAGGCCAGGGTATTGTGACCGCTAAAACCATTGGAAAAAAAGCCGATGGTACCGTCGTGATGACGTGTGAGCGCTCGTTTCTCGTGCCAAAAATAGCGCAGGAGATGGATGCGTGAGAATAATAGATGGGTTTACAGGTGGGTCCCATGACTAACAGGACCAGTGGGTCAAATGAGGAAGAGACACTGATCCTCGATACCATTGATCGTTTCCTTGAGAGGGACGTTCGACCGTATGCGCATGAACTGGAGTCGGAGGACCGCTACCCCGAAGACATCGTATCCAAAATGTGTGAACTTGGTCTTTTCGGCGCAACGATTTCTCAGGAGTATGGTGGTCTGGGGCTGTCGGCCAGCACTTATGCCCAAATTGTGGAGCGGGTGTCTGCTGTTTGGATGTCCGTTAGTGGCATCTTTAACTCGCACTTAATTATGGCAGCAGCAGTCGAGCGTTTTGGGACTGACGAGCAAAAGCGGATGTACTTGCCTCGGTTCGCGGCGGGCGAAGTTCGGGGGGGTATCGCCCTGACGGAACCCGATTGCGGCACGGATCTCCAGGCGATTCGAACGCGCGCCCAGCGTGATGGTGATGATTACGTTATCAACGGCACCAAGAGTTGGATCAGTAACAGCGTTGAAGGCGGCATCCTTGCGGTGCTGGTTAAGACAGATTCCACTGCGGAGCCTCGTCACCGGGGAATGAGTCTATTGC
>DUBL01000244.1:0-10204 GCA_012960345.1 Gammaproteobacteria bacterium
CCCATTCGGCATCAACCCTGGATCGAGCGTCGCAATATCCATAATCCGTCTGGGATTAGCCACGCCGCTAGCCTCAACCACCACGTGATCAAACTCGTCAGCGCGATCCATCACCGTCATGAGCGTACTCAGAAAGCCATCGGCCATGCTGCAACACATGCAACCATTAGACAGTGAAATAGTTTTTCCGTCATGCCGAGCCACCAGACCTTCATCGATATTCAACTCACCGAAATCATTCACCAGAACGGCGAAACGGGTATCTTGTGTTTCTGTCAAAAGACGATTCAAAAGCGTCGTCTTACCAGCACCAAGAAAGCCCCCGAGCACCGTGAAAGGCAACAACGTCCTGGGCTGCGTGAGCATCACCGAATCAGATTTTATTGTGTGCCCCCGGATAGACCGTGCCACCCATCACCGTCCCCCAGACCGACATATCTTTAAGCGTCTCGGCAGGCACGCGAGTCGGATCCTCATCAAGTACCGCAAAGTCAGCATACTTTCCAGGCTCAATGCTGCCGACGAGGTGATCCAGATGGAGCGTAAAGGCGGCACCGAGGGTCACTGCCCGCAGTGCGTCTTGGATATCAATACACTCATTGACACCCAGAACACGCCCGCTCGCGGTCAGCCGATTGACGGCACACCATGCGGTAAACAACGGACTCAACGGAGTCACCGGGGCATCTGAGTGAATAGTGAACGGCACACCAAGACGCTTTGCCGTCCCACATGCATTCATACGCATCGCTCGATCAGGGCCCATGGTCAGCGCAAGATGCTGATCACCCCAGTAATAAATGTGATTGGTAAACAGATTTGCGCAAATACCCAGCTGCGCCATCCGTTGGAACTGAGATTCATCTGCCATCTGGCAGTGGGTCAACGTGTGGCGATGATCTGATCGGGGCGCTTTGAGTAAGGCTTTTTCTATCGCGTTAATCATTAGCTCAGATGCCTCATCACCATTGGTGTGCATATGCATCTGTAAGCCGGCCGAGTGATAAGCCTCCACCATGTTGGTTAATGTCTGCGGTGGGAGATTCCAGATGCCATTGGGCTTCCCATTGAAATACCCGGGCCATTTCAAGCGTCCGGTAAAACCCTGTATCGAACCGTCGGTCATAATTTTGCATAGACCGAAAAACAGTTTGTCGTTATTGTGACGTTTGAGGGATGCGACATGCCCAGGCCCTTCTTCTATCGACAGCGTCAAACCGGCAGCGGCCGGTACCAGGCGAAGCGGATAATCCGCATCGCGGGTCACCGCCAAATAATCGTTAACATTGTTATCCTCAACACGTGCGTGCAAATCAGTCGCGGTGGTTACCCCAACGTTAGTCGCAGTGCGGGCAAACGCCCATAAATCGTTAGCATTAATACCGTCGAAACGTCGGACATCAGTCACCCGGTAGGCCATGTATTGCGCTGCCATTTCACCCAGTTCGCCAGTGGGATGACCTGCCGCATCCTTCATGACACCTTGGACATCGGTACTCGCGTCAATGCCGGCCAGCTCCAGCACCTTGCGGCTGACATTCAACAGATGGCCATTGGAATGCTGAACAAGAATGCGTCGATCAAGTGAAACTTGGTCCAGGTGTGACGCCGTCATGCGAACTCCATCATCGAAATAGATGGGGTCGAATCCCCATGCCACCAGGGTCTGCTCGGGATGATCCAGGGTCTTTTCTATCTCCTGCAATCGTTCCAGCACGCCATCGAGACTTTTAATGCCCGGCCACACACGGCCATCAGGATCCGTGCGATCAAAGTAACCTACATAGGTGTTTTCCCAAACCGAGCCATTCATGGCGTGGCAATGGGCTTCAACAAAACCAGGTAACAGTGTCTTATCGGCAAACCGCGTGTCCAGCGTATAGTCCCCCCACCCAGCCAGATCATCCAGTGACCCCACTCCCAGTATGCGCCCCTCGCTGACCGCCACGTGGGTTGCCACTGGCTGGTAGGCATTCATCGTGAGGATTTTTTGGGCGGAAAATATCGTGATTGCACGTGCCATCAATTAGGTACTCTCTAAAAGTGTCGGTCGAATCGTTAGCATGAATCAGGCCGGGCCGTCGTTACAGAACTATCACAATTTTTGGCATCGCACCGGGCGGATTACCTGCTACGGTGATCAGGTGTTGATGAGCGACTGAATCGACCAAGTCGACCGAGTCTTTCGATAATATAGCAGCGCTCGATGCAACGCGGGACGCTCGTGCGTGTCGACGAAATATCACGCCTACCGAAGGCCTCTGCCGACGTCGATACCTTCTTCTATCGCCGTGTGCTCCGGGGACAAAACTTCGGTCACTGTCTTGGTCCACGCCGCATTCGGTTGTCTCTCCCACGCGTCACGCTGCCAGACACCTTCACCAGACTGATGCCACCACCAATTGCGTCCACCCAGCTCACCCATCCAGGTGTAAAGCAGGAGAACCGGCGAATTCCCCATCGTTAGCGCATGCAGTCGATTGGAAGGTGTCAACGAGACTTGGCCCGGGCCAAGCGTACCTTCCACTTGACCTAGGCCATGTTGAATCTGCACCGTTCCAGACGCGCCAAAATAAATTTCGGTCGCTTGATGCTGATGAAAGGGGTAGTGCAACCGTGGCCGAAGCAGGAAAAGGCCCGCCAACAACTCGGTTGATTTAATCAGCCCCCGTGGACCGATCACCTGAGCCGCATACATCCCCGACGCCAGATCCCTCATCGGGTTATCTGATAGTCCGGTCGAATCTCCATCCGCAGCATAAATCTGGTACCAACGTCCCGCACTCGCGGCGGCGTGGATTGCACTGACCAACGCAGGCAATCCATCGAGTTCATCGCGCGCCATCCGCAACCAGTCATCTGGACCGGCGGGCAACTTAACTGGAGGGTCAGAATCATCCTGTACGTCGCCCACACCATCCAAGGCAGTCCGAAACCGTTCTACCCAAGCACTGACATCGTCTGTCAACGGATTGGCAGGCGCATCGGCGCCCTTGAGAGCAACCGACAATTGGTGCACAAATGTCGCCGCAATGCTCGCCATGACCTAACCTTATGTCGAATTACCGGCCAGACCAGGGAACAGACTCACCTGTCGCCACGCCATCGCCCGCCGACAGATACCGTATTGCATTGAGTTATGTTAACTAACTCTCAACAACAACAGGACCAGACACTGCATCGGTTACCCCCAACTCGGGGGAGATCTCTTCCAGCAGATCGCGAAAGTTATCCAAAAAAGCAATCATTTCTGGTCTTGCCGAGACCAAGGCATCTTCTGAGCCCCAGAAACCGATGCCGCAATATTGTCCTTCGTCGGTTCTAATCAATAGTTGACTGAGCATTCCATCGAACAACGGGCAATCGCGATAGGCTGTCTCAAATTCGGCGACACATTCCTGCTTCACCCTAAAACGCACCACGTTGCTGTACTTAGCCATCGTTTTCTCCATTTTTCCACTCTGGAAACTGCTCGATGAGTATAACCCCCAAGCAGCTGTCAGTTTGGGTGCACAGTACAGAAGCAGTGGCCTCCATTGCTTCGATACCTTGGTTTTACCAATAAATCATCACGTCACGGACAGTCACTGTCCGCCCAGGATCGCATCACCCAAGTGACGGTTGCTTCTCATGCTGGGGTATGCCTGTCAAATTGTGTACCCAACCCTGGGCAGACTGACACCAGACTTGTCGTTTGGGTACCAGCTGATCTCTCTGACGCACTGTCCCCACCCGCAGACCAAAGAACGCCGAACCTTCGCCAACGGTCTTGGCATAAAGTCGGGTCCCGCAATCGGGGCAAAACGCCAACGCTCTCACCGTCCCGCTATCCGCCACTTTCTCATAAAATTTTAATTCCCCACTCAACAGATGAAATGCTTCTTCGAGGATCCCCACCACCACACCGTACGCAGTCCCCGAATGGGTCTGACAATCACTGCAGTGACAAATGGCCACGCTCTCCGGGTCGATAACGGCTTCGTAGCGAACCGATTGACAAAAACAACTCCCTTCGACTTTCATAGCGTTAACTCCCTTGTAGATCGCCTGCCCGATACATGTGTTTGCACACGGCATTTCATCACAAAAACGTTATCCAAAAATAGCTCCGAGGCCTCCAGTGAGGCCCTGCCTCATTCTCATCTCATGCTCATAACAATCCGCAGCGGCGTAGCGAGGCTAAGCATGCGGCGCTATTAAGCGTCGGTAACTCGTTAAATGTCATCGCATGAATGCCTCTGATTCCATCAGCACAACGGTGACATTACCTACCCGTTGACACGTTTCGCTTTCGTGAACTTGATTCTGACCCCGTTTCAACCGAGGCTACTCGTCACAGTACAGACCAACAGGCGAGGACATGAGCATTACCGTCATCATTTCAGTGCAAGTCACCAACTTCGACGACTGGAAATCACAATTTTCCGGCATCGAAGCCGGCATCAAGGCCACAGCATACCGGGATCTGGATGACTCGAACAAATCGTATGTCATCGGCACTGCGCCTTCCAAGGACATTTTTCTTGCATTCTTTTCATCACCGAAACGGCAAGACATTCAAGACAGTGGTGTGATCACTTTCGCCCCACAGATCACTTTTCTGGAAGAAGCCTAGTTTTTTCCGAGAACATATAGCCCTAGCAAGCATACCAATAATGGTTAGACTAAGTGCCTGAATCCATATAATAGGAGAGAAGTCATGGCCTGAAAAAATGGTCAATTGACCTTTAACTTTGCTCTTAGTGTCCCGGCCGATAAGGCAGCCGAAGTGGAGGCAATGATCGCGACGCATGCCCAGTGGATGCGTGAAACCCATTCCCTGGAGGCTGACGGAAAAATTCACTTGGTCGATTATCATGTTGCGAAATCTGAGGAGTTAAAGAACCTGCTTGACCCAACTGAGGGCACCACCGGCAATATTCTTTATTCCATTAATGAAGTCTATGTCCAGCCCGACGGAATTGATCAACACATGGCCCAGGGCATGCAGTGGGAACACTTCGAGGCCTTCGCTGGAACCATTATGCAGTACGGAAAAGTGCTCATTGGCGGCGGGACTGTGATTCACTCAATGACTTGATGCACGAACGTTAGCGATCAGGGAGCATTCTGCGAGTTCAACTCACTTCCGACCGCCAACAATCGGCATCGACAGGGAGGCAAAAAGGCTCCCTGTTCCTTTTTGAAAGTTCAGACAAAGCCAAAGTCTGGAAAAAAAGATGAACGCCACCGGCCGGCGCCATTCTGAGGAAGCCTGGCATGCCAGGCGATCACCTCGCCACCTGGCACACTCATTCCCGAGTATCAAATCTTAATAGAATTCGAAAGGAAAGAGACTCCCTGACACACAGCACGACATCCATTAAAACCTCTCGAGTGATGGGTTAATCATGGTTTGGAATTTGGACCGTTAGCACTATTATTGCGATGTACACAACTGATCCACATTAAGGAAGGTTGCAGGTGCCAAAATCCGCATCAGATACCTCTGAAAAAACAGCCAAACCAAGTACAACTTCAAACGTTGTTGTGGTCGGTGCGGGGGTTTCGGGACTGTACTTACTCTACCGTCTCCGGGGTTTAGGACTGACGGTCACTGCGTTTGAAGCGGGCAGTGATGTTGGTGGTACCTGGTACTGGAATCGTTACCCGGGTTGCCGTTGTGATCTTGAAAGCCTCGAGTACTCTTACTCCTTTGCCAGTGACCTGCAGCAGGAATGGCATTGGCCCGAACGCTACGGCACGCAGCCGGAGATATTGCAATACGTTAATCACGTCGCCGATCGCTTCGATCTTCGCCGCTATATCCAGTTTAATACTCGCGTTACCTCTGCCGTGTTCGACCCCGAACGCAATCGTTGGACCATCAAAACTGATCAAGACGATACCGTCAATGCACGTTTTTGCATCATGGCCACAGGAAATTTATCGACACCTCGCACTCCAGACTTTGCTGGCCTCGATGCTTTCCAGGGCGAGTGGTACCACACGGGTCTGTGGCCTCATGAGGGAGTGGATTTTACAGGGCTTCGAGTGGGAGTGATCGGCACCGGTTCATCGGGGGTGCAATCGATTCCGCATATCGCGGCGCAGGCCAAGCATCTTCATGTGTTTCAACGCACGGCCAATTTCAGCCTGGAAGCACGCAATGCACCGATGGACCCGGAAAGAGAACGCCGACACAAGGCCAACTATCCAGCGCACCGTGATGCCGCCAATGACACTCCCTTTGGCATGTCGGGTCATCCCCCGCCGGAGAAATCAGCACTGGAGGTTTCGGCTGATGAACGGGATCGGATCTATGAGCGAAAGTGGGAACAAGGCGGTAGCGTCAGTTTCCTTTTTGCCTTTAACGACCTTCTCACCAACAAAGCATCCAATGACACGGCCTCGGACTTCGCGCGAAAGAAAATTCGTCAAAAAGTGAACAACCCTGAAGTGGCCGACTTACTAACGCCAACGACACATCCGATTGGCACCAAGCGACTGATTCTCGATACAAATTACTACGAAACCTACAACCGCGACAATGTGACTTTGGTCGATGTCAAAAGCGCACCCATTGAGGAGATCACCAAGACGGGACTGCGCACGGCACAAGCGAGTTATGAACTCGATGCCATTGTTTTTGCCACGGGTTTCGATGCCATGACGGGCGCCATGCTGGATATCGATATCCGTGTGGAGGGCGGACCCTCACTCAAGGAAGCCTGGTCGGCTGGGCCGCGCACTTATTTGGGACTCATGATCGCCGGCTTTCCTAATCTGTTCATGATCATGGGACCGGGCAGCCCAAGCGTTAAGGCACAGATGATTCTCGGAGCAGAGCAACACACCGATTGGATCGCCGAGTGCTTACAACATCTTCGCTCTCGAGAACTGAGTCGTGTTGAGGCAACGGCCGAGGCCGAAGAAGATTGGGTTATCCATGTCAAAGAAGTGGCAGACTCTACTTTGTATCCGTTGGCGAACTCCTGGTATCTCGGTGCCAACATCCCCGGAAAACCCCAGGTCTTCATGCCGTACGTTGGCGGATTTGGCCCCTACAAGAAAAAATGTGACGAGGTGACGGCCAACGGCTACGAGGGGTTTTTACTCCGCCCCTAAAGCCGCATTCGACGCAAACCCATCCGTGGCCCCAGATCCAACTGCGATGATCAGTCAAATGTCGGTCATTACCTAACCGACATGGGCAAAAGGACGAACCCCGGTCAGAGCGAAACTGGGCCCTTGCCATTAGAAGCCCATACGGACTGACTACGTTACTCAGAATCTTCCCTTTCGGTGTGCCTACGAACCGGGGCCGCATATTCGGTGTCATCGGCGCTAGCAGCCGATTGATCGACCTTCACAGCAGGTGCTTCTGCGGGAAACAAGTGAACGTCGCGCTGCGGAAACGGAATACTGATACCGTGTTCGTCGAGGCTTTCCTTGGCTTGTTTGGTCAGATCAAACAATAAGGACCAGTAGTTCTGCCGGTTAGTCCAACACCGCAAATTAAGATTGACTGAGCTGTCCGCAAGTTCCTTCACCAGCACTTGATGGGCTGGGTCCTTTAAAATACGATCATCATTAATCAAAAGATCGTTTAATACGGTCATTGCCTGGTTCATATTGTCGCCATAACTGATGCCGATCACCAGATCCAAGCGCCGTGTTGGCAGTCGCGAGTAATTCGTGATCGCTGCAGATGCAAGTTGGGAGTTGGGCACCATGACAAAAATACCATCGTAACTTTCAAACTCTGTGGCAAAGAGACCGATCTCCCGCACAGTGCCGGCGATACCGCCGGCATCAATGTACTCGCCGATCTTGAACGGACGCAGAAACAGCAACAGTACACCAGCGGCGATGTTGGCCAACGTGCCTTGCAGCGCCAAACCGACGGCTAAGCCTGCCGCACCCAAAACAGCGATGATACTGGTCGTCTGGACCCCAAACTGGGCAAGTACCGCGACCATCACCAGTATCAAAATCGAATACCGAACCAACTGAGTCACGAAGGAAAGCAGTGTTGCATCGACCCGCTCAATCGCACCCAGCATCCTGGCAGTGTGCTTCTGCACCCAGCCGGCCACAATCCACCCGGCGATTAGCAGCAAGACGGCCCCCACCATATCGAGGGCGTAATCGATAATGAGGGCAATCAATGGACTAGCTGAATTGAATATTTCACTTGTCATGGCATCTTCCTCCCCTCTCCTGTGATTAGCGCCATGGCAACTATTCTACTGACATCGACTTTGTAGCGTGGAAAATACAGCCGATCCGTTGCTCATGCTAAAAAACCCGGAACATCAAGACCCGAAACAAATCCTCGAAACGGTATTTGGCTTTGATGCCTTTCGTCCCGGCCAGCTGAGTGTCATTCAACACATTCTAGAACGCAGGCATGTACTGGCCGTCATGCCAACGGGCTCCGGAAAATCCTTGTGCTACCAAATCCCCGCACTGGCCACCGGGCAAAGAGCCATCGTCATCTCCCCACTGGTCGCCTTAATGGACGATCAAGTGCTGGCACTGCACGCCCTGGGGGTGGGCGCACAACGCATCCACTCAAACAGAACACGCGCCGAGAACGTAGACGCCTGGAGGCAGTTCCAAAACAAAACAGCAACACTGCTTTACCTGTCGCCGGAAGCCCTCATGCAAAACAGGATGCTCACGGCTCTACAGCGTCTTGAGGTGGATCTATTCGTCATCGACGAAGCGCATTGCGTCTCCAAATGGGGCCCGAGCTTTCGACCTGATTATGAAGATCTTTCTCGACTTTCAGAACTTTTCCCTGACACCGTCATCGCCGCCTTTACCGCGACTGCAGACAAAGCAACGCGTTCGGACATCGTTGAGAAACTGACTCGAGGCAACGCCGTCACCCTTGTCCAAGCGTTTGACCGCCCCAATCTCAGCCTGGCGGTATTACCGAAAAATGACTGGAAAAGACAACTCCTTGAGTTTCTAGAAGATAAACGCGCCAGTGCCGGCATCGTCTACTGCCTGTCACGTAAGGAAACAGAACGCGTCGCCGCCTTCATGGTTGAACATCGCTTTAATGCCATTGCCTACCACGCTGGCCAGGATAGCGATTTACGAAAAATCAACCAAGATCGATTCATGACTGAACCGAGTGCGGTCATGGCTGCGACTATCGCCTTTGGTATGGGTATCGACAAGCCTGATATTCGCTTTGTGGTCCACACCAGCTTGCCGGCCAACATGGAAACGTATTATCAGGAAATCGGACGCGCCGGGAGAGACGGTGCGCCCGCGGAAACGCTGGTGCTTTACGGTCTGAATGACCTATATCAACGACGACGTTTTATCCAGGAGGATGGAGACGATAAAGACCATCAATTCCGGGAACACAAAAGGTTAGACGCCCTCCTTGCGTACTGTGAAGCGAGTTCCTGCCGCAGGAAGACACTGCTCTCCTATTTTGGTGACGACAGTGCCAACTGTGGGAACTGCGATAATTGCCTGGATCCCCCCAGACTGATTGATGGCACCACTACGGCGGTAACCCTGATCTCGAGCATCCATCAGACCGGCCAGTCGTTCGGGCAAGCGCACGTGATTGATGTGGTCCGAGGGTCAAATACCCAGAAAATCCTCGAGCGCGGCCACCATGAGATCGAGTCATTCGGGGCAGGACAGGAATATTCGAAAGCATTCTGGCAACAATTTCTTCGACAACTTCTCTCAGCGGGCCACCTCACGGTGAATATCGAACGCTATGGACGCATCGAAATCACAGCCACCGGGTTTGGCCTTTTGCGAGGCGAGACGACCTTTGAATACCAGGCAATACGGGAGTCGGCAGGAAACAAGACACCCACGAGCGCAAAGGTGCCGCGTGACAATTCAGGTATACCGACGACAGACGACGATCAGGCCTTGTTGGCTGAACTCAAGGCCAAACGATTATCCCTTGCCACCGCGCAGGGCGTGCCTGCCTTTGTTGTGTTCTCTGATGCTACCTTGATCGACATGGTCAACCAAAAACCGCAAACCAGGACAGACTTTGCACAAATCAATGGCGTGGGACCCAAAAAACTGGCGCAATACAGTGACGCGTTTCTGGCGTTGTTGACCGCTTTCGAAAGTTAATTATTGCGTACCAGAACCTGAGCAACCCTAACCCTGCAGCGCAGATTTGATGCTCGCACCGGGCTAATTAGTCCGTGGCTGAAATTCCTCCCAGGAC
>DUBL01000244.1:10231-13017 GCA_012960345.1 Gammaproteobacteria bacterium
TGTCGATCGATGCGTTCGAACGCGGTGGTCTTTAAATCAGAACCATCTTCCATCTTGCTCGTCGCCGTAAAACGTCGGTCTCCAAAGAGTTTCGGTCCCGCCGGCATGTTAATGGTCATCCTCTACCACCTTCAGAAACTGATCCATCAGCTGATTCGGCGTCTTGATCACGTGCTCCTCTGCGGGAAAACCGCCGCTCTGTACGTCATCGATAAAGGCTTTAAAACCCGCCACACGCTCCGCCTGCATCGCCGCTTTCATTTTGTGAAGATTGCGATACTGTTTAGAGTGGCGTGGGTAAGGCGGGGGGTTGTTACCAAGAATGTCTTCAGCGAACAAGAACTGAATGTCACCGCCACCACCGCCACCAATAGAGGAAGTCAACAACGTCGTACGCTTTGTGATCTCTGCCAATAGTCCCTCCGGAATGACTTCGACTTCTACTGCGTACGCACCCGCTTTTTCCAGCGCCTTGATCTCGCGGTAAACCCATAAGGCCTCGTCGAGCGTTTTTCCTACTGCACTTAAGCCGCCCGTCCAGGTGCTTTTTCTCGGCACCAGACCCGCATGACCCTGCACCGGTACACCGGCTTCGGCGGCCGCCGCAATAAAGCGCGGACTCCACTGGCACATGATCGCGTCCGCCCCGATAGCCATTGCGTCGTAAGCCAACCGCACCGCTTCGGTCTCGCTCGCCGCCGCCAGAAGCGGCACTGAAAATGCCATAAAGGTGTTGGGCGCGGCCTGTCGAATCGCTGCCGCGGGCGCTGGCTGATTCGGATCAAAGCGGACCTTCATCGTGTCAATGCCCGCTTCTTCTGCCGCTGCCGCTTCCTCTGGGGAAAATGGCAGTGTCTCTACCAGCACGCGCTTACCTTTGTGATCGCGCAGGTTTTTGACCGTGTGGTTGCGAGTGCCATAGGCCCCGCCCAGTGTCATGACTCGCTTTAATCCCCGCTTCGCCGCATCTCTGGGCGGAATGCCGCCATCGCCGGTTGCATGACTCACCATCGATCTTCTCCTTTTCAGTACCGCACAGCCTGTGTGACGGGAAATCTTACTTCGAACGGGCGCTTACATTCTCACGCAATGACAAAGTCGAAATCAGCGCGCCACTGATTTTCGCCGACTAACCTGGGATCGATCACCATCGGCTGAGAACCATACGGACTCCCCTGGCCTTTGACATAAAGCTGACTGGTGAGTAATTCCCGATCGGCGTAAAACAATTTCACGTGTATATGTGGGGGGCGCCCGCCGTAGGGCACCGGTATCAACGTCTTGAAAACATAGGCGCCGTCCGAGCCCGTATTAACCGACCCGAACCCCGCGAAGTGCGGATCGACTCGATCGTTCCCCGGCGCCCACGGATGCCGGTAACGTCCCACGGCATCGCATTGCCAGATCTCGACCCGGACAGCCGATTGCGGCTTCTGTTGCTGGTTGATCACACGGCCCTTGAGCTCGAGGTGTCGTCCGCGCGCCGCGCCATCGGCATGGTGCACCAGATCAGCGTCAAGCGGGATCGGTGCCACAGGATAGAACGGCCCCGCTTGATCTGACGGACTGACTTTGAGAAACGCCATTACGCGCTGGCTGATCATAGCCAGCAAGGGCATCAGCAGGAAACGTCGTCGATTCATCGAGTGTTAAAGACTGGTCGCAGCTGGTCTGACAGCCAATGGGTGTATCCCCATCTTAACGCCCAGTGCCTGCAACCAAAAGCGCCCACCGAAGTGGGCGCCGTGATTGGTTATCGCAGTGAACACTATCACTGGATAGGGCGTCTATCTCAACTGAAGAGGTTGCTCCACAGCCTCAAAGAAACACCAAAGTTCACCGTGATGAAATCCATATCACTAGACATTGTGATCACCTCCTTTTCAGTTGTTAAGGAGCCAACGAGTGTAGAAGGTCGAATAACGGATCACAATGCCCCGGGCCGAGTTATTTACCGATTAGATTCCGGAAATGGCTATCAACCTTGTAAATCTGCCATTTTTTCCGACTGCCAGGAACATCGTGACCCATCCTTCACGCGCATTAGGCGGCAACATCATTCGCTGATTTCTTCTCCGTCAGAACTCGAATGTTTTCTGAGATGAGCTTCTGTCGTTTCGCGACGTTCTGCTGGTTCACCGGCCGCGGCTTGTTCTTGATCTTTCCTTTTGATTTTCTCACTGTTCGATTCCTTATGTCAGATTCTGTTGGGTTATCAGGGTCAGTAATTTATTCTCTCAAACAACGTGCCTTACATATTCCATGTTGAAAGATATTTGCGGGCAATCCTTTTGCGTCGACCCGTCATTGCACTGTTTCATTTCATCATGACGCCACCCATCGGATCCCCGGCAGGGAGCGCGTGATCTGCGTCTAGCTGGCTTTATCCTTATCCTTATCCCGATGTCGATGCCGGCGCATCCTTTTGAATAATCTCTCGGCCTCTGCCCGCTGATCTTCAGTCAACACCCCACGGATATCGCGCATCAATCGGACTCGGTTCACCACGCTTTGACTGGCCAACTGCCCCACCACGGCGCCGAGCTCAATCAACTGCTGTTCATCAGCACTTCCGCTTTTCACATAGGTCCGAAGCTGTTTGCGATTCTCCTTCATTTTCGCGCGCAAGTCCCGCACATCGGCTCGGGCTGCATCAATGATGGAATAGACACTCTGCCGCTGAACAGCACTAAGATCGAGGTGATCGACCACCCGTTCGATTTTGTGCAACCCACCGTGATGTCTGAGTTTAAATGCCTGCACAGTACTCAACGGCATAACGAGAC
>DUBL01000245.1 GCA_012960345.1 Gammaproteobacteria bacterium
GTAAGTCAGGACACATCGGCAGAAAGATTGCAGCCACCTTGGCCAGCACCGGTAGTCCTGCCTTCTTTGTTCATCCGGGCGAGGCCAGCCATGGTGACCTTGGAATGATTCTATCGGGAGACGTGATCCTGATCATTTCCAATTCTGGTGAAACACCCGAAATCCTGACGATACTTCCTCTGATCAAGCGCATTGGCGCCAAACTGATTGGCTTAACAGGGTCTAAACACTCTGCGATTGGCCAAGCCGCTGATGTCTGCCTCGATGTCAGTGTGATGCGCGAAGCCTGCCCACTTAATCTGACGCCAACGGCCAGCACAACAACCGCACTGGCTATGGGCGATGCACTTGCCGTTGCGATCTTCAACGAACGCGGCTTTGGGATAACAGATTTTGGAGACAATCATCCAGGTGGCATCCTCGGCCGGCGTGCCCTGGTCTACGTCCGCGACATCATGCATAGCCAAAATAGAATGCCGTTGGTCGACTGCGGCACGGTGCTGCCCGAAGCTCTCCTAGAAATGACCAGCAAGGGGCTTGGTATGACGGGGGTTGTGGATAAGGAAGGAAAACTCGTTGGCATCTTTACCGATGGCGATCTACGTCGAGCGCTCAACCAGTCGATTAACCTCTATGATGCCTTGATTGATGAAGTCATGACAGCTCACCCTCACACAACGTCAGCCGATGCGCTGGCAGCAGAAACCGTCGTTGTGATGCGTGAGGGTTCAATTAACGGATTGTTCGCCATAAACGACGCGCGCGAACCCATCGGGGCCCTGAACATGCTTGACCTGGTTCGGGCGGGTATTTTTTAAGACCTAATGCAATCTCTCGAAAAAATCTCCGTTGCATTTACCCTGCTCGCACTGGTTGGTCTGAGCCTGTGGCTGGACGCTACTTTTGACCCTTCCGACGCGCCCAGAGAGGCAACGACTCAGCCTAAAGGCGAGGATTATTACATTGAAGGTGTGCGAATCAGCGGCCGCGATGAAAATGGGATTCGTTTTTTGCTCACCGCCCAGCGACAACACCGCGATGCTGAAAATGATCCGGCTATTCTGGAGCGTCCTCAGCTTACACAATTTGACGAACAACACGGTGAGCGCAAAACGACGGCTGAGAATGGAGAAATCAAGGCCGACGGTAGTGAGCTCACCCTCACTGGCAATGTACGGATTGTTCAGAAACAAACGACGGATCGACCCAACACCGTAACCGACACCAAACGACTCACGATACGGCTTGCCTCCAAAGGTTAGCGTCGGAAGCGTCCACCATTACGATCAATACCCTGGGGCTCCACATGTTTACTTACCGTTCGCTCCTTCGGTGCTTGATCACCGCCATACTTGTCTTTCCATTAGCCTCGAGCGGGTCTGATGATCGCGATCAACCGGTTGACATTAAGGCTGACGAAGTTGAAATGGATCTCAAATCTGGCCGGCGACTTTACCTCGGGAATGTATCGGTCACGATCGGCGTGTATCCTCAGGAAGGATTCATCAGGATACTCGCCGATCAAATTAAAATGACTTTTTCCAATGAACAACTTGAACGAGCCTTAGCCACTGGGCAACCGGGGCGACCGGCCACATTTCGTCAACGACCTGAGGGAAAAAACTACGACGTCGTCGGTAAGGGGCAATCGATTGAAATGGACGAGGTCAAAAACGAAATGACTATACGAGGCGCGGCAAGCCTTAAACAGCAACAAGATACGGTCTGTGGGGATACCATTATTTATAATCTCCGCTCTGGCAAACTCCGAGTGCGCGGCGACACCAATTCGGTCACTCAAACCACTCTGGGTGGCGAATGCTCGGTTAAATCCAGTTTAGCCACGACCACACGCGCGCGGATGGTCATGCGCCCCGATGCGCTGGACAGAAAATCGGCCAACACTGGAGAGGATGCCTCCGTATCCAGTGATGTGATCATCGGCCCCAGCGTCGTGTATGCTCAACCCTCAGTTGACAGTTTGATAATTGGCCAGTTTCCCCCGAATACGCCCATCGTCGTGCACTCTCGGGCCAAGGATTGGGTCAGGGTCATCCCTCCATCAGGCACACTCCGACTGTGGGTTTATGGAAAATACTTAACGAAAACGGCTGACCACTCTTCAGTGCAGGCAAACGGTATTCGAATTCGCACCAAGCCCTCAACAGACACAACGTCCGTAGTGGTCGGTTTTCTCAATCGGGGAGACCAGGTCAACGTAATCGGGCAGCGAGGTCTTTGGAGCGCAATTGACCTGCCTACCAAGGTCGCTGCTTGGGTCACGGCAGACACACTTCGTCCGGTAGCAACACCAAAATAAATCCTTGTATTGAATCAGCGTAAACGCCGATTTACTGACAACAACGGAGGATCAACTTTGACGACACTCAAAACACAGGGGCTCGTCAAGAACTTCAACAAATTAGCGGTGGTTAACCATGTGGACATGGCCCTCAACGGTGGAGAAATCGTCGGCTTGCTGGGCCCCAACGGTGCAGGCAAAACAACCTGTTTTGACCTGATCTGTGGCCTGCTTCGGCCCGACGAAGGTTCTATCGTACTCAATAGCCAAAACGTCACGCATCTACCCATGCATCAGCGCGCGCGCCTTGGCATCGGCTATCTACCGCAAGAGCCCTCTATTTTTCGCCGGCTGACTGTAGAGGAGAACTTGCTGGCAGTCCTCGAAGCCTTACCGGCATTAACGGCACAAGAGCGTCAACACCGTACTGACAAGATCTTGACTGACTTTGGTATTGCCCACAAACGTGACAGCAAAGGCGCGACGCTGTCAGGCGGTGAACGTCGCCGAGTCGAAATTGCCCGTGCTGTCGTTCTCAAACCTTTATTCATGCTGCTCGACGAGCCGTTCGCTGGTATTGATCCCATATCCATCGGCGATATCCGGAACGCCATAACACAGCTCCGCGAAGCAGGTATTGGGGTGCTCATCACTGATCACAACGTCCGCGAGGCCTTGAGTATCTGTGACCGCGCTTACATCATCGCTGATGGAATGGTATTGGCGGCCGGAAGTCCTGACGACATTCTCAAGAACAACAGCGTTCGCACCAGATACCTTGGGCAGGAATTCCAACTTTAGACCCCCTATTTCCTAATATCAACGTTCAACCCCATCCGCATGAAACAGCGTCTCCAACTCAGGCACAGTCAGCGCCTGCGTCCTACGCCTAGACTGCAACAGTCGCTTCGCGTACTGCAATGCGAATCATTGGCTCTACGAAATGAGTTGAGCGCAGTAGTCGAGGGTAATCCATTTCTCGAGCACGACAATCAATCCCTCAACGAGCGATCGGGGAACACACTTGTGCCAGTAAATATGCTGGATATGATTGCGGCAAACGAAACCTTGAGCGAGCGCCTGAAACAGCAACTATCAATACACCACCTCGATAGGCTTGAACAAATCGTCACAGAGATGCTTATCGATTGTCTTGATGAGCGGGGCTATCTCGCTGACTCATTCAGTGATGTCCAAGAGACCCTCAACTTACCCACATCGCTCACCGAGGACATATTCGAACGCTGTCTACAACACATACAACAGCTTGAACCAATCGGGGTCGGTGCCCGAGATCTTAGAGAATGTCTGTTATTACAGTTAGAAGCACAACGAGTTACTCCACCAGCGGCTCTGGATATCGCCTTAACGATCGTGTCTGATCATCTGCCATTAATGGCAGAGCCCAACTACGATACGCTCCAAAAAGCTATTGGCGTTTCCAGCTATGAACTGGGCCTAGCTACGGACTTGGTGCGTAAACTCAATCCGCGACCGGGGACCATCGAACAGACGATAACACCGGATGTGGGTCCGCCCGACCTCATTGCAGAACAACTGACGAACGGATGGCATGTGCGCCTGCATCCGGCCAACGAGCATCGACTCTATCTCAACGAAAATTACTGGCAGGATTTTCCATCAGATCTGTCATCTGAGGCGCAACACTTTCTAAAGCAACAATTTCGAGATGCGCGGTGGTGGATACGCAACCTAGCATTTCGCTATCATTCCGTTCTAGGTATCGGGCGAGCGATCGTTGAACACCAATCTGATTACCTTGAAAACCGTACAGCACCGCTTAAACCACTAACGCTCCAGGACATCGCAACCATACTAAACATCCACGCCTCCACCGTGTCACGCGCCATTAATCAAAAAACAATCCTGACGCCGCGCGGCATACTTTCTCTCAAAAAGTTGTTTTCGGGTCACGTCACCGTCACCAATAGTGACGATATTTCCAGCGCAGCGGTCAAGGATTACATCCGCGAAATGATACAATGCGAGCAACCGGAGACACGCCTTAGCGACAAGGATATTGCGCTGGCATTGGATACGAGAGGGATTCAAATCGCTCGTCGGACAGTGGCTAAATACCGTAACGACCTGCGAATCCTGACCGCGAGTCAACGACGCAAAATCAACGCCCCAGCCTTAAGCAAGGGAACCATTGCCTAAGCCTACGGTCGGGCTAATAAGTATTTCACTCTTCCGGTCTGGAGAAAACCGATTGTCTAGTCCAACACACCTGAACCCATCAGGCAGCAGTCGCCCTAACGGCGTCTTGCACGGCCTCCTAGCGCTGGATCAGGTAGCCATCGATGTCTCTGTCTCAAGCAAGAAACGCCTGATGGAAGAAGTCGCAACGTTATTGATCCGCGGAAACTCTTCTCTCAATAAAGACACGGTTTTCCATCTGCTTGTTGCACGAGAACGATTGGGCAGCACGGGTATTGGTCACGGCATTGCGATTCCACATGCGCGACTAAACGGTATTCAGACACCAACTGCCGCCGTTCTTCGACTGACCAGGCCCCTGTCTTTTGATGCCCTTGATGGAGAACCCGTATCACTCGTGCTTGCCCTGGTCGTGCCCGCAGATGCCACTGAAACACACCTTCAAATTCTTGCTGCGTTAGCCAAACTGAGTGATGACCCTGCCCGACGCGCTGATTTTCATGCAGCGACAAGTTGCGATGATCTTTTCAATCTCCTAACCTAATTACGGATTGCCTGACGACCGTCTGAGTCTGGCACGTCGGTGACAAAAGGCAACGACGGAATGAAACTCGAACGCCAAACGAAAGTCATCAACCGATTGGGGTTACATGCTCGTGCCTCCGCCAAACTCGTCAAATCTGCAGGTCGTTATACCAGCTCGATACTGATCGGTACCGACTCCGAAACTGTCGACGGTAAGAGCATCATGGGCCTCATGATGCTTGCTGCGACACAGGGGACAACCATGACAATAACCATCGAAGGCGAAGACGCAGAAAACGCAATGCACGACATTGTCGGCCTGTTTGAAAACCGCTTCGACGAGCACGAATAATGCTGTCGCTTTTCGGCACAGGCATTGGCCGTCACATCGCTATCGGCCGCGCGGTTGTTCTCGGCAATCCTGCGCGAACAATCTCGCGGCACCTGTTAACAAACGATCAGATCGATGACGAAATATCCCGGTTGCGTTTCGCAGTTAACGATGCGCGAGAGGGGTTGATGCACCTGGCAGACAATCTACCGCTGGATGCCCCGCCGGAGACACGGGCCTTTATCGACGTTCATCTACTGATGTTGGACGACCCCGTGATTGCCACCGCTCCAATCAACACCATTCGCGAACAAAAGAAGAACGCAGAATGGGCGTTGAAACTGAATGCCGATAAGTTGATCACGTTTTTTGAGGGCATTGAAGATTCGTATCTGCGCAGTAAGCAAAACGATGTCATTCAGGTTGTTGATCGCATTTTGTTGTCATTGCAACAGGCACCTACTGAGGCGGATAACAGACTGGCCAACGATCTGGCCGGTCACATTGTTGTGGCGGCCGATCTCACTCCCGCCGATACTGTGATGTTGCGACATCGACACATGAACGGCTTTGTCACGCGCTTTGGCGGCCCCATTTCTCACACTGCCATTCTAGCGAGAAGTTTGCGTGTTCCCGCCGTGTTGGGCCTGCACGGCACCATCGACTACATCCGTAACGACGATCTTCTGGTCATCGATGGTGCAAACAACACAGTTCTGGTGGCACCGGATGAAACCTTACTAGCAGAGTTCCAACATCGTCGAGATCAAGCGCAGGCGCGGACACTTTCGCTCCAATCACTGCGGGCAGAAAAGGCGCAAACGCAGGATGGTTGTATCGTTCGCCTTCTTGCCAATGTTGAATTGCCAGAGGACCTTGATGTACTGCACGATGCCGGCGCCGACGGCATCGGGCTGTATCGCACCGAGTTTCTATTCATGAATGCTCATCAGCAACCCAGCGAATCAGAACAATACAGCGCTTACTGCCAGGTTCTGGAACACTCTCCAGGCCCTGTTGCTATCCGCACACTCGATCTCGGTGCAGACAAACAGGTAGACGGTGGCCGTAGCAATAGCCAAAACACCGTCAATCCAGCGCTAGGGCTACGTGCGATCCGGCTTTGCCTGCGCGAACCGGATCTTTTCAAACCACAACTGAGAGCGATTTTTCGAGCTGCAATCACCGGTCAAGCTACCATTATGATTCCCATGCTCTCGAGCCTGTCGGAGTTAGATCAGACTTTAATGATTATCGACGAAGTGAAGGATGAACTTTCGCGTGAAGGCATCCCATTCAAATCAGATGTACCCATTGGCGGCATGATTGAGGTCCCGGCTGCCGCTATCGCTGCTGATCTCTTTGCGAGGAAACTGGATTTTCTATCGATCGGGACCAACGACCTAATCCAATATACCCTGGCCATTGATCGCATTGACGACGAAGTAAACTATCTATACAACCCACTTCACCCGGCAGTCCTGCGATTAATTCATCAAATTATCCAGGCAGGGGCCACTGCTGGCATCCCTGTTTCCATGTGCGGAGAAATGGCCGGTGATCCGGACTACACGCGCCTGTTGCTAGGACTGGGTTTAAGGGAGTTCAGTATGGAGTGTTCAAGTTTGCCGGAAATAAAACAACGAATTCGAGAATCTGACATCAACGCCCAACGAGCTACGATTGAGGAAATCCTAGCAGCGTCCGCACCCTCACAGTTGGATCAACTGATCGTTCAACTCAATGACGGCACAAGTGACTGAACTCCGCCCCGCATGACCGCTTGTAATGGCTCCGAGTCCTTCGCACTGCAAGTGTTAGGGCCTAGCATGGCCCCCGAGTTTCCGGCAGGTTGCATCGTCATTGTTGAGCCAGCCGGCGTTGTAAGCGATGGCTGTTTCGTTGTCGCGGAACATTTGGGGGGAATCCTCCTACGACAACTGAAGAAGCTGAACGGACACTGGTTTTTGCACGCGCTGGCAGATAACTACCCGGCACTTGCCATCGACGGCCTTGAGCAGATACGCGGACGCGTCATCCAAAGAGCAGGACGGCGACGGCGCGATAACAAACTCTATGTATAACCGTTGTTGATCAGTCAGCGATTTTTCTAGTACCCCGTTCGTGACGACGAAATCCATTTTCGACCGCCATCACCGCGGCCTCTACTCGTGAGCGCACGCCGAGCTTTCGCAATACCGCCTTAACATGCAGCTTGACTGTTCCATCGGTGATCTCTAAACGCTGTGCAATGGCTTTATTGCTCTGTCCTTCGGACAGATGCTCGAGTATTTCCAACTCACGGGGCGTCAAACTATCAAACCACTGATGATCGTCTTTACTCGAGGGATGCCCTTGCTTGACCAGTTCGGCCAACACCGATGTAAGTCCAGGTGCAACGGCGACGTTGCCAGTTAAAATCTCGTGCAGAGAAGCAACCAGTTCATCCGGTTCCATGTCTTTTAACAAATAGCCCCGCGCCCCGAGTTGCAGTGCGGTGGCAAGGTCAGTCTCGTCCGGGCTCGTTGTCAAAACTACTGCTGACGGGGCCATCTGTTCACGTGCAAGCTGACGCAAGACAGAGAGACCGTCCATCTTCGGCATGCGCAAATCAATAAGTAACAAATCCGGTTTTTCAGCAGCCGCGAGGCGCATCCCCTCTTCGGGATCACCAACCGCTGCCACCACATCGATGCCGCGTCGCTCCAGCAGCCCCTGCAGACCCACACGAAAAAGCGCATGATCATCGATTAGAATCACACGCATCAGACACTGTCTCCCAAAGCTTTATCTTGCATGATTGGTAGAGTCAATATAATTCGAGTACCGTCTCCCGGTTCGCTTTCAAGCTGTAACGTTGCGCCGATACTACCGGCACGTTCTTGCATGATAGAAAGACCAAAGTGGTTGTCCATCTCGGCAGGGGTTAACGACATTCCAATACCATTATCCTCGATCAGCACGCGGTGTGCATCATGCGCCTGGTTGAGAAGAATACGCACCATATCAGCACCAGAATGCTTACGCACGTTAGCAAGCCCTTCCTGCACAATGCGCAGTACTTGCCGCTCATACTCAACGGGTAAGTTAACTACGGGCCAGTGATTCTGTAGTACCGCTTCGATGGAGCTGGTCAGGCGAAAACGCGATACCGCCTTCTCGATCGCCGAGACCACACCATTGCCATCCACCGGTAAACGAAAGTAGGTAATGAGTTCGCGCAATTCAATGTTGGCTTCGTCCAGGCCGGCCTGAATATTCTCCATCTCTTTCCAGATGGCCACTTCATTATCCTGGCGCAAGGTATCATCGAGCACCCGCACCTGCATCTTTAGACTGGCGAGGCTCTGGGCAAGCGAATCGTGTAATTCGTTGGCTATTGCGGAACGATCCTCAAAGCGAAGAAGGCGATCAGAATGCCTGGCCAACCGCGATTGCTGCTGCAGCAGCTGGGCCTCCTGATCAGCGGCCAGTGACTCGAGCCACTCGGCGAGCCGATTAATGTCATCGCACAGTTCGCTCGTATCGGTGAGACTTGTCGCGGGTAACCGCGCGGAAAAATTACCTTGGCGAATTTCAGATGCCCACTGACGAACTTGAGCCAGTGCCTGATGCGGGGCCACGTTTCGTCGACCCATCAACACCATAGCCAATAGAACTAGCAGCAGAACCAACGGTATCATTTGTAGCAATAACGAGAACATCCCCAACTCCACGCTGACTGTTGTTATGGCCACCAGTACTGCCATCAACAACACCCAGTATCTCGCTATGAACACGGATCCTCCCATCAACTGGCTGCATTCAATTCTTGAATGCTCCTTTGTTAAACAGTCAGCCAACGATCACGAGCGGACACTGGCCAAGTATCCACGATGCGCCCATCATCGATCACCAACGCCTCTTTGTGCAGGGCGCTGGTCGGGCAAACGTGGCCCGGAATCGCTAACAAAGTGTCCCCAGGCTGATACCGGTGGGCATCAGGTGTTTGCAAAACGAGGTGCTCTTCGTTCTGAAGAATGACTTCTGGGCCTGTCAATGATGGAAACGCTAAACGCTTAGATAGCGCAGGATCAGATGCACAGGCCTTGTAGCCCAGATCGAGGGTCAACGTCTCATGAGTTGGGCGACTAATGACACGCGTCAAGATTCTTAAAGCCGGTACATAATCAAGATCAGGATAGAGTTCACCATATCCCGCATCAAAAAATGTATTGGTTCCCGGACTTAGTTCCAGCACTGAGTCGTCAATGGCAGCATAAACTGGAAATGTGCCAGTACCCCCGGCAATGATCCTAGGAACACGCAGATCCTTCTTTTCGAGTTGATTTCGAAAAGCGTCAGCCAATGCCCAACACTGCAATACTGCCTCCGTTCGTTCATCTAAATGAGTTTGATGATTTTGGCCATCGTAAAGATGCAACCCGCCCGCACGGAGACCTGGGGAATTGGAGATCTGCTGGTACAGCGCCACAGCGCGATCCCCCGGTGGCAACCCGGTGCGCTGTTGTCCACTGTCGAGATCAAGCAGCACATCAACCACCATGCTTGCTTTTTGCATCGCTGAAGCCAGATCAGCCACCGGCTGTTCGTGATCGGCAATCACCCGTAAATTGACTAATGGGAAGGCCGTCTTGAATTCCACTGCCCGCCGCAGATTCGGACCGACCAGCGGATAGGCGAGTACTATGTCTATTACGCCACAACTCGCCAACATTTCTGCTTCAGCAAAGGTTGCACACTTGTGCCGTGTAATACCGCGATCAAGTTGCAACTTGATCACCGCAGCCATTTTGTGCGTCTTGCAATGAGGACGAAGACGAGCAATTTCGCCAGATTGACGAATCATCTCATCAAGATTGTGCTGCAATGCCTGTCGAAAAATAACTAATCCGGGCGATAAGATGGCATCGGTGTCGCGGATCGAAAAATCGATAAACTCCATGTATCGTTTCCAGCGTAGTAACGCAGTCAATCGGTCGCGTAGTTGGCAGGTACGCTATCCCGTGATCGCTGCCAGCAGGTGCTGGAAGCACTCTAGCATGTGCGTGAATTCTACGTCGCCCCTAGCCCAGCAGAGTCGTTGCGCCTAGATCGTATAAGCCTGGATATGCGCACAACCGGATCCTGGCATGATCGATAAGAGCCATGTAGCTCGACTCCTGAAGCACACACCCCGAGGGGCTGAGTTTCACCAGAGCGCCAAAGCAGTTCATGCTCTAGTCCGATCACTCAAGGGTGATGCTTTGCAGCTCCCACATGGCACAACCACCATTAGCAAAAAGGCAACTGTTTTACGTCACCGTTTGATAATTCGGATCGTTGGGATTTCTAAAAATAAACTGCGGATCGACCTCATTCTCCATATAAACAAAATCCAGCACCGTATCGTTTAACAACTCAATGCTGGTCGGCGCGATAAGCAAACGAACACCATGTTGCAGGCTCACCGTATCCTCCTCGCGCGGCTCATCAAATCCCATGGCATAGTCAATTGCACCGTCACGGTCACGTTTAGCCGCCACGCGAAGAACGGGCTGCCCCTCAACGCTTTCGGCTGCCGCGTGCACTACCTGGGCAGCGGCTTTTGGGGTAATGATTAAACCCATGCGTTAACCAGGGTCTATGTTCGATTAACTGCAATGCCGAACAAAATCGACGAACCGATCAACCCAGGGGTTAGCAGCCCCGTGGCGTTGATGCAGAAAACCCGCCAGCAGATTGCGATAGACAATGCCATCGTGCTTGCCATCAATGCCGTGGCCTCGAGTCACAGATGAAGCCCAACGCGTATCACTCGGTAATGATACAAGTCGTGCGTAATGAAACTCATGGGCAGGACAGTCATCACCGTTGACACTCGGCCATGGGTGGGTCTCCCGTGGCTGAAACCTTGCATACCCGCGGCCAACCGGCTTTTTCTCAATCACCGCATCGGCTGGAATTACGCCAACCATCTCACCATAGTCCTCGTGCCAACGAAGGGAACGACACAGGTACATAAGTCCCCCGCACTCCGCATAAGACGGTCCACCGTTTTCTATGAAATCTCGAATATCCCGCTGCAATGTTTGGTTAGCTGCCAATGTCGAAATAAACGACTCTGGAAAGCCCCCCCCAATAAACAACCCATCGACCGCTGGTAACCGCGCGTGATTCAACGTATCGAACGGTACCAGTTCAGCCCCCGCCCGACCGAATGCAGCGAGATCGTCCGGGTAATAAAAACCGAAGGCCGCATCTTTAGCGATGGCAATTCGCACCTTGGCCGTTAACTGTGCTGGCGATGGAGTCACCGCCGGGCGCGGGGACATTTCAGTGATCACAGTGCGTCGCAGTAGCTCGGGAATATCTACTTGTTGCTCTACGAGTTGCGCCATCCGGTCGATCTGCGCTTGACCATACATATGTTCCGATACCGTCACCAACCCTAAGTGACGCTCGCCAATGACCATACCGGGATCATGACGAATCGCCCCTAACACAGGAATGTCCGTATAACGGGACAACGCGGCGCGTAATTTTTGTTCGTGGCGTTCGCCAGCGACAAAATTGAGGATGACTCCAGCGATCTGGATAGTCGTATCGAAACTTGCGGTACCCTGCAGTAGTGGCGCAATACCCCGAGTAATGCCCCGGGCATCGAGCACTAAAACAACTGGCAGACCAAGCTGATGTGCCAAAGCCGCATTACTGTCCTTTCCGTTAACATCGACACCGTCGTGCAAACCCTTTGTTCCTTCGACCAACACGACATCGGCACCTTGCCGAGCTTGGTCAAAACATGCGTTGATCTCATCACTTTCCATTGTAAAAAAGTCGAGGTTCCAACAAGTCCTGCCAGCTGCCTGACTGAGCCACATTGGATCAATATAGTCCGGACCTTTTTTGAACGGTGCGACGTTCATACCACGCCGAGAAAGTGCAGCGGCAAGACCAGCACTGACCGCTGTCTTGCCAGAGGACTTGCCGGCAGCTGAGATAAGCAAATAATTCATGGTCAATCCAGCCGCAACGATCCCTTGCGACTAAAGGCGCAGGCAGGCCTTATGAATCTCTCACCAGCCTGGCTGGCTTTAAGGGCAGTGCACGAGGCAGCAACGGCAGTATTCGCATGGCGACTAGGCAGAGCAACACGGCCATTGCCACGCCACCAACACCCAGCAGCACTTCCCACAAACTTGGCACGTAGTAAGTAACAACACCATCGAAAAAACTGCTGCTCGCACGATACCCTGGAAAAATGCGCAGCGGATAAACCTGGCCACCAATGATGAGCACGTAAAGCTGGCAAAGGCCCCCGACCAGGACCAAGACAGACGCTGTCAGTATCGAAGCACACCCGCGCGTGCGACGTGAATACAGCAACATCAACGGCAAGATACTGCCAAGGCCCACTTGACCCAGCCAGAACAAAACTGGATAGACCCCACCCGAAAACAATAGAAACTCGACGACACCTCGCTGACGACCACCGTAAAGGCTGGTTAGTGTTTGGACCGCCACCAGGTAAAGGACAACCAGCACAAATATTGCAAGTAATCGTCCCAGTTTTTTCAGCACTTCCGAATCTGGCACCTGACCACTCCAACGAAATGAAAGCACCAGTCCGATCAGAAAAA
>DUBL01000246.1 GCA_012960345.1 Gammaproteobacteria bacterium
GCGAGCGCAGTCGCAATATGACCGGCCAGGATATCATCGTCGATGGTGGCTGGATGATATAGAGCGGCGCGGCGGTGCGTTAAAATAACCACCTCTGTCTAACTGACAATGTTCACTCGTCAAATCCGCCATCACGCTTGGCACCTTCGCCTGTCATTTAACCGACTTTCAGATCTCGACGAATAGGCTCGCGCGTCAGGATCGCCGTCACCACCGTCGCCGAAGTGACTCCTTCGGCTTGCAACACTCGGGATGTCTGTACGACATCTTCTATTTCCACCTTTTTTAGTAGGACTCCATTAGAAAACACCCGCTCATTAACGGGCAAACGTAACCAACGTGGTACCAGCCGTTCCGGTGGATCAGCCCACAACGCATCGGTTGTGACACAAATAGGGCGCCGAAGTCCTAGTACGTCACGCAGTCCTTTGGCCGTCATTGGCTCGCCGGCACATCGTTGGGCCGTATTAATGGAGCATTGACTTGCCTTTGGACGCATCAAACCCTAACTTTAATGCTTGATTAGACACTTCTGACTTGACGATGCACCTTATAACGGGCGATAAGGTTAAGCATTGAAAGTCTTCGAATGGCGAGTTAAGGATTGGGGGGGCGATGACGGATACTGAAGAGATACTCGGGGTCTCCAATCGACACGTGTTTGAAGTTGCCAACGGAAGTATTGCGTTTGGTGGCAACCAAGCATTGGAAGCCGTTTCCTTCGCCATGACTAAAGGACAACTCCTTGGCCTGATTGGTCCCAATGGTTCCGGCAAAACGACACTGCTTAATGCCACCAGCGGCATCTATCCGCTCAACACCGGTGTAATCAACTTTGAAGGAAGATCGATCGAAAAATCGTCGCCGCACGAGATTGCCCGCGCCGGTATCGCCCGTACGTTTCAGATCGCCCGAATATTTCCGCGCATGACCGCCCTCGAAAATATGCTAGCACCCGGCTTTACAGTGCGTGATCCGGACACCGAAGATCGAACTACGCTGATTCACCGGGCAAAAGAACATCTGGAATTCCTCGACATTGATGGATTCGCGCACGAGCAAGCAGCGGATCTTTCCGGCGGGCAACGTATGCTGTTGCAGTTTGCTCGTGCCCTGATGCTTAAACCGCGTCTTATGCTGCTGGATGAACCGTTTGGTGGCATCCATCCACTGTTAGTCGAGCGCATCCTACAACGCATCAGCGATCTGCGTAGTCGCGGTATCGACTTCATTGTTGTCAGCCATGATCTACCAACCATCATGGGGCTGGCAACGCGAATTATTGTTCTTGCCAACGGTCGGCTAATTGCAGACGGCACGCCCAGCGAAGTCCGTGAAGATCCCGGTGTCATTGAGGCATATCTCGGGGTCTAAATATGTTAAGCGCACACAATATTGTCGCTGGCTATGTGGATGAAATCGACATCCTTCAGAAAGTTTCGGTAGACGTAGAAAAGAACAAAATCACCTCGGTGATCGGCCCCAACGGATCCGGAAAATCAACCCTGATGCGGGTGATCTGCGGATTCCTCACGCCCAAATCTGGGCAGGTGTTGTGGGATGGGACCGATCTTACAGGTCGACCCAGCCACGGTATGGCAGAACTCGGCATCTGCTACCTGCCCCAGGAGCGTACTGTTTTCGCCCACCTCACAGTTGAACAAAATCTGCGCCTTGGCGCCTGGACATTTCGCCGTGACAAGGCACGCATTGGTACGGAACTCCAACGCGTTTACGAACTTTTTCCATTGATGCGTGAGCGGCGCAAGTCAAAGGCTGGCGACCTGTCCGGTGGCATGCAGAAAATCCTCGAAATCGCACGGGGCATGATGATCAAACCCCAAATTCTTATCTGCGACGAGCCCACGGTTGGCCTTGCGCCAATCATTGCAAAGGAAGTGTACGATACGATCGAGCGCCTCAAACTAGATGGCCTGACCATACTTCTGGTCGATCAGAATGTGCGAGAAGCGATCCGTGTTGGTGATTTCGTCTATGTCCTGGAAATCGGCCAAAACAAAATTAGCGGCACGAAGGCGGAATTTGAAACCAACCTGCACGACATGATTAAAGACTGGCTCCAAATCTGAATGAGCGTTTCATCCGAACATAACCACAACAATCGTCTGATGAAATTTCATAACCTATAGTAATCACAACCAGGAGGATAAGATGATGACTGAAGTACGCAATAGGAAATTACTGTCTGGGATCGCGCTGGTGGCGGCATTGGCAGTCCCGGTCAGTGCAGTCCAAGCCGGCGATACCATCAAAATTGGTGGACTGGCACCCCTGTCTTCACCCGGCAGTTACCAACAAGGGCCGGAACTAGTGCTGGGACTGGAGTGGGCAGTCGCCGATGTCAACGCGGCGGGTGGTGTATTGGGCAAACAAGTCGAATTAATAGTTGAAGACACTCAGGGCCGCCCGCCGACAGGCGCCACGGTTGTCGAAAAACTCATCACCAGAGACAAAGTGGTTGCGATTGCGGGCGAATACCATTCATCCGTCTGCAAAGCCGAGATCGAGGTCGTCCATCAGCACGGCATCCCATTTGTCATTGGATCATGCTGGTCTGATTCGCTAACCTCTGCAGGCTATGACGAAGTCTTTCGCACCAGTGTCTACTCGTCAAAACTCGCCGAGAACATGGTCGCTGTCATGGCGGCGAACGGGATCAAGAAGGCTGCCAGTCTGGTGGAGGATACAGACTATGGAATCGGCATCGCGAAAAATATTGAAAACGCGATTAAGAAGTTAAATGCAGATATTGACTTTCAATACGAAGTCGTTGAGAAAACATCTAAGGATTTTGTACCCATCCTTTTGAAGTACAAGACCAAAGTCAAACCAGAAATCTTGATTGTCGCTGTGACTCAACCAGGCGGGTTTCTCATTCTTAAACAGGCCCATGAAATACGCTTCGCCCCAACGAAAGAGACGCTTTATCTAGACGGTACCTGCACGGCGCAGAACGACAAAGTCTTCTGGGAAGCGGTGAAGGATGCGGGAAATTATGTGTTGATGTCCTGCCCCTATAGCCCAAGCGTCAAATTGACTGACCTTGGCGAAAAAATCAAACAGCGGTACATCGACAAATTCGACCGACAACCCAATTACCTGCCACTGCAGGGCTACGACGCCATGATTTCATTGCTGACGGCCATCAAGAATGCCGGCTCGACTGATAGCAAGGCGATTATCAAAGCCTTGCAAGCACTCAAAATCCCAGGCACCCGGGGTGATATCGAGTTCTCACAAGAAGATGGCGTTTGGCACCATCAATGGAAGGCCGTACCGACCTTTATCTTTCAGTACACAAAGGTAGGCCAATCGGCAGGCGATGCAGCCGTGCTGTTTCCGAAACAATTTGCTACTGCTGGAATTGTACGTCCATAAAACTGACAGCGGGTCGGGGGTGAGCGAGAACTCCCCCCCGACCCTGTCTTTTAGCACTTAACCTGGACCATGGACTATTACCTACTCTCGCAACTGATCAATGGCGTAATTTTCGGCTTGATTTATGCGTTGATTGCGCTCGGCCTAACTATCGTGTTTAGCATCATGCGCGTCGTCAATTTCTCGCATGGCGAGTTTTATATGCTGGGTGGTTACACCCTGTACGCACTAACTTCCGGAGCCGTCACGTTTTTCTCCATTCCATTGTCGATGCCAACGATTATCGGCTTACCAATAGCAATGGTGGCCGTCGCAATATTTGCCATTGCCATCGAACGGGGCATGTTGCGGCCGATCTACACCGTGCGAATGGACCGACCCGAAGAATACGCCATCATCCTAACATTCGGTCTGTCTTTGTTCCTGCAATATGGCGCACTCACCGTGGTCGGGCCTTATGAAATGACACCGGGTGCCTTCTGGGAAGGTTCAAAACACATTTTGGGTGATCTGTATCTAGCGGGTGACCGATTGTTTGCGACTGGGGTCTCGGTGCTTTTAATCGGTATCACTATCTACTTTATTTACGGCACATGGACTGGACGCGCCCTCATGGCCACGGCCCAAAACCGGGTTGGCTCAACTGTGGTCGGCATCAACACGGTGCGCATGAATATGATCGCGATGGCATTAGCCGGACTCCTCGCGGGCGCCGCTGGTGCAGCGATGGCACCGATATTCCTTGTCTACCCGGATGTCGGTCAGATTCCGGTCATTAAGGCATTCGTCATTATTGTCCTCGGCGGTATGGGATCGATACCCGGCGCAGTCGTCGCGGCAATCATTCTTGGCATTGTGGAAAGCCTGGGGTCAGTTTACATATCAGTAGCCTATCGCGATGTCTTTGCATTCCTTGTCCTCATCGGAGTTTTGCTGTTTCGCCCCCATGGCTTGTTTGGCCAGAAGGAACGTCGCGCATGACCCTCTTTGAGAAGACAACTTTGGCACTGGCCCTGGTCGGTGGACTGGCCATCCCGCTTTTTCTGCACAACGAGCCTTACTTTATCCGCGTTGCGGCATCCGTGCTGTACTTCATCATTCTGTCATCATCCTGGAACCTGCTGTTGGGTTATGCAGGGCAGTTGTCCTTTGCGCACGCAGCTTTCGCTGGGATCGGCGCTTACACCTCAGGACTACTCAGCGCTGGGTTTCTTGGTGAGAATATCTGTACCGGCTTGATTGAAAATAGCCTGGGGTTCGTCTCTGACGTGCTTTGCGGCGAAGGCTACTCTCGGGATTTCCGTTATGGCATTCATCCGCTCATAGGAGTATTCGCTGCCTGCCTTGTGGCAACGGGTATCGGCTGGTGCCTGGGGCGTATGTGCCTTCGTACACGCGGCCCCTACCTGGCCCTGATGACCCTCGGGTTTTCAGAAACAGTGCGCCTGATTCTGCAGATTGAACATGATTACACTCGGGGTTCGCTGGGGCTACGTATACCCTACCTGTGGACCACCGATGACGGGCTACCGAATCACGCGATCGGCTATTTCATTATGTTGGCACTGACCGTGCTAACGATTTTTATCCTCTACCGACTGGTCAACTCGGAGAAAGGGCTGTATTTGAAGGCTATCCGGGAAGACGAGGATATTGCCGCCGTGATGGGAGTCGATGTGATCAAATGGAAAGTGCGCGCGTTCGTTATCTCCAGCGCATTTGCCGGATTGGCCGGTGCGCTATACGCTCATCTGTTCGTGCAAGTGCTCGCCCCGCAAATGCTACTGATCCTTGAAATGGGGCTAATCCTAGCGATGACGATCGTCGGCGGACTCGGCACTCTGACCGGCCCGGTGATTGGCGCCATACTGCTGGTGGTTTTATGGGAATTCATGCGCGACATCAGCCCCTATGCCCACATGCTGCTCTTTGCCACACTGGTGATTGTTGTGATGAAGTTTTTTCGCGGCGGATTGTTCGGTCTGGTCTCGACCTGGCTTAAGGAGAGAAACCTGATCGCCAAAGCTCCACCGTTTACAGTGGACTAAGGCTGCCCACGGTTACGTCATGTGACATCAAACCCCGGGCTGTGGCCCACAGTCGTGTCTACGTAAGCCGCGGCGCAAACTTGGTCGTGCTCCAACCACCATCGACGGCCAGAACCTGGCCGCTAATAAACGACGCTTCATCTGACGCCAGGAATAACGCGGCCGAGGCGATCTCATGGGGTTGGCCGACGCGACCGAGCGGTGTCCCATTCAGCATTGTGTCGCGGAACCACGAATCGTTCTCGATCCGCCGGTGGGTCAGCGGTGTATCGATCAGACCGGGCGCTATGGCGTTAACCCGGATACCTTCATGCCCGTAGTCAGCTGCCATGTTCTGCGTCAGACCAACCAATGCTGCTTTGGTAGTCGAGTAGATGGAACTGGTTGGAAACCCGCGCAATCCATAGATTGAACTGATGTGAATAATCGCGCCGCCGCTGACGCGCATATCCTCCAACACAGATCGAGTGAGACGGAAGACACTGCGCAGATTGACATCGAGAAATCGATCCATCTCCTCATCCGTCGTTTCATGCACAGGTTTTGCCGCCCCGATTCCGGCGTTGTTGACCAGAATAGTCGGTGCACCAAACGCCGCGCGACATCCCTCAACAATCTTGTCGGGTGCGTCCTCAGCAGTGAGATCACAAACCAGGCCTTCAAATCTCCCAGACCCGTTGCCGATTTGGCTTGAGGTTTCGGCCAAGCTTGCCTCATTCATATCAACGCCGAACACATCAGCACCTTCCGCAATAAAACGCAGCGCGATTGCTCGACCGATTCCCGATCCCGCGCCCGTTATGGCTGCTACGCGACCGGCTAGACGTCCATTCATCAGCTATCTCCTATAGCGCAGTTTGGCGACCATCAACTGGCAGTCCATCCACCATCGACCGGCAGGCTGATCCCTGTCAAGAAACAGGCTTCATCAGAGGCGAGGAAAGCCGCACATGCAGCCATATCACTCGGTAGCCCTAACCTGCCAAGAGGAATCGCCGCCGCGATCTCAGTCCTCTTCTGTTCTGCGCCGTCTCCTAGAAAATCACGGAACAAAGGCGTATCAGAAGCGACCGGTGTGAGGGCGTTCACTCGAATATTGTCGCCTGCGAGCTCGATAGCCAGCGCCTTGGTCAGTGTCAACACCGCAGCCTTACTGGCCGCATAGCCTGCGTTCATCGGTCTTGGTTTGAGTGCAGACGTCGACGCCGTGTTGATAATACTGCCACCACCCGCTGCCCGCAGCACTGGCACCGCATGACGGCAGAAGAGGAAAACGCTTTTAACATTGGTGTTAAACAACCGATCAAAAAGCGCTTCTTCCATTAGGTCAATAGCCACCGGGGGTGACGCGACACCCGCGTTGTTTACGACGATATCGAGCTGTCCAAATGCTTCGCAGGCGTAGTCAACCGTGCGGCGCACAGAATCTTCGACGGCTACATCGGCATGAAAGAAACGGGCATTCTCTCCCAACCTCCGAGCAACCTCCGAACCCGCGCTTTGATCGATGTCGACGACCAGAACGTTGGCCCCCTCGGCAACGAAGCGTTCGCTGATCGCTTCACCGAAGCCTGAACCGCCACCGGTAACGATAGCAACCTTATTGGACAATCTGTCAATCATAATCGTGCGCTCCACTGGTGCTTTTCAGTGAAACTATTCTAAACTGAAGACGCTGGTGCGCTGTTCGCACAAACAAACCAGGCCAGAAGGGGCAAATCATGCAATTCGGCGTATTCAGTCTAATGGGTTACCGCGAACCTGGAACACCGACGACCCGCATCTTTGAAGAGGCCGCCGAACAAACCCGTCTTGCCGATGCCCTGGGCTACGATGTTGCCTGGTTTGCCGAACATCATTTTTCCAACTACTGCGTGTGTCCATCGCCACTAATGATGGTCGCCCACTGCGCGGCAACCACACAAACAATCCGCCTCGGAACAGCAGTCGTCGTCGTGCCACTATACGCACCTGCACGTCTGCTTGCGGAAATCGGCATGGCCGATGCAATCAGCGGCGGCCGGTTGATCCTAGGTATCGGCAGCGGTTATCAACCCTATGAATTTGATCGCTTTGAAGTCGATCTCAGCCAATCCAAATCGATGACTGAAGAATTCATGGACATGTATGATCTTGCCTTTACACAAGAGACATTCAGTTTCGATGGTGAGCATTACAAACTGCCAGATACCCACATCAGTGCGCGACCGGCGAACAGCAAACCTGAGGTTTGGATTGCGGGCGATAACCCCATCATCCATCGAATGGCCGCTCGGCGTGGCTACGTACCTATGGTCACCGGGCGTTTCAACGGACCTGACTACCTTCGCTCGATGCGGGAAACTATTGAAGCATCGTGGATTGCCGAAGGTCTCGATACGGACCAGATTCCACTTGGCATTCAACGCTTCATGTGCGTAGTCAATACACGCAAAGAAGCGATCAGCTACGCCGACAATGCCCGGCATCAGATGCGTCATGCGGCCAACCTTCGGCGCCGCGAGGAAGTAATGGACGGCGCAATGCTGGTCGAGACACCGACAGCTAACGAACCCCCCATCGAGGAGATCGTTGACAACCTGCTGATTGGAGACTGTGAGACGATCGCAGAAAAATTGGTGGCAGAAATCAATGCTGGCAAGCCATCACATATGATGTTCCATTTCCAGGTGGGCTCGTCAGGCCATCACACAGCGCTTGAGTCGATGGAAAAATTTCAGAGCGACATCAAGCCAATGGTCGAGAAAGAGCTGGGGCCCCTCGATCAATTAAATGAATGGCACCTGCAGCGCTGAATATGCTAGACGCGCTGGCGCTTGCTCAAGCGGTGTCAGGGCCAGCCAAATACGGAACCCGCCAACCCTCGACGTCGTAGTCCGACATACAGGCATCGACTGCCGCCTTGTAGCGGTTACTGTCCCCCCGCGCATCCGACCAACGTAAAATATCGAGACGCTGCTGCTCCGAATTGCCGGCGTAATTCCGTTCATACAATGCATGACGGCCGGCAAATTCCGAGTACAACGCATCCCAAATCAACTTAAATAATTTGATTCTTTCCATTGCAGGTAGTCCGGTACCACGGAAATAACGCTCGATAACAGGGCTGAGTTCCGGAACTTGCAGATCCTTGTTAGACGATACGGTGACAATCGGCGCCCCGGCAAGAATCGTCTCAAAAATGTCTCTTACTCTTGACCATGCAGACGTCATGTACATACGGGCGGCGGCTGCAGTCTGTAATTTCGGCACGACAGAATTACCCACGCCTGCCTCAGGATCCAGTGCGAGCGCCGTGGTCAATGCCCAAACAAGGTTGCTCATTCCGATCAGTTCGCCAACCTGGCTTTGCACGCCGCGAAACGATGCCGTACCGGTGGCCTCGACGCCCTTCATGAGCAATCCAGCGGCAAACTCAAGTTTAACCGCCAGCCGTGTACTAGCCTGTAAGTTAAAGCGGTTAAAAAAACCAGAGGCTGCATAAAAGCCCTTTGCTTTTTCAACATCACGGTACACCAGTACATTTTCCCACGGAATGAACGCGTCGTCGAATATCAGAACCGCATCGTTTTCATCGAAACGACTCGACAAAGGCGCATCGAAGGGGCTGTTGGCATTTTTTTCGTAAGAAGGTCGACTAATCAATTTTAATCCGGGCGTATCCATGTCGACGATAAAAACCAATGCAAATGCCTCGTCCTTGCCTTCTTCCATGCGCGCCGCTGTACCACTGTTGGGCGCCACGAAAGTCGCGTTTGTCAGCGCGGAGCCAGTCGCCGCCATTTTGGCACCGCTCACGATGATCCCCCGATCATTTTCACCGGTGACGTTGACATAAATATCAGTGCCTTCGTGATGCGGTCTATCCCTATCAACCGGTGGATCGACAAGCACATGGTTCATGAACAACGCTTTACTGGCGCAGCGCTTGTACCAGGCCAATGCATTAGCGCCAAAAGGTTCGTAAAAGTCATGCCCTTCGGCGAGTTGCGCCATGAATGCCGCCTTATAATCCGGCGTGCGTCCCATCCACCCATAGGTGAGTCTCTGCCAATGCGCAATTGCATCCCTAGACGCTAGCAAGTCGTCGGCACTGTAACTGGGCGTAAAAAAGCGATGTGTCAGAATCCCTGAGCGATCCGTGGTGGTCATCATTGGCGCTGTTTCTGGATCGTGCAGGGCATCATAAAGTCGTGCGATATTCCGCGCCGAATTTCGGAACGCAACATGACGCGTAACATCGTCGACGCGCTCACCGTCGAGCCAGACCTCACGACCATCTCGGAGACTATCGAGAAATGTTTCTCCTGTGAACAATGCGTTTTCTTGTGTGTCTTCGGGCAACGATTTTTCCTCAAGTTTGTCTATGTTGTGTCTAGATCGGTATTGTCGAACGAATCCACTTCAAATGTAGTGGAGCATCGCTCCTCACCGTTCACATCGTCACGCACCGTTACGGCCTCTTTGCACCAAGTCGCACCAAGTCGATTCATCAATGTTGCTCCCACAAAGCAGTGCTGCGATGCGCTGACCACGCAAGCTGCCTGCGAGTGGCCCGGCCAATGCAGCGATCACCGAAACACCTGCGGGCTCGAGAGCAAAACGCAACGTGTCGTAAATTAATGCCATGGCCTGACATAATTGATCATCGTTGACCAGGACGATACGATTGATCACTTGCTGACAAATCGCAAAGCTTTCCACACAATGAAGCGGAGCGCCCATACTGTCTGCAATCGTCTTTACCACCACGCTTTCTAGCGGTTCACCGCGCTCAAGGCTCTGAGTCATTCCACATGCCCCTTCCGGCTCAACCCCAATGACTTGTATGCCAGGTTTCATTGCTTTGAGTGCCGCACCCACGCCACCGATCAAACCACCACCGCCAACAGCGACAATGACGGCATCAATGTCGTCCAGAGCATCACCAATTTCCAGGCCAACCGTAGCGGTCCCCTGCAACGTTGCCATGCCATCGAATGGGTGCACCATCGTGCGGTCCTCAGCCATGGCGATCGCATTCATTTTTCCAAACCCCTCACCAATGTCATCAAAAAACACGATCTCAGCGCCATAACTTGTACATTTTTCAATACGGGCAGGGCTCGCCTTTCTTGGCATTAGGACCTTAGCTGACACCCCCAACACCTGTGCTGCATACGCGACTGCGATGGCATGATTACCCGCACTGACTGCTGTTACGCCCTTACCCTCGTCACCATCTGGCCTCGTTAAGATATTATTGATCGCACCGCGGACCTTAAAACTCCCCGTCCTTTGCAGGAACTCCAGCTTCAGAGTCAATTCATCTGAACCGGTCGCATCGATGACCCTTTGGTCATAGCAGCGAAGCAGCGGCGTTGGATCAATGTACGGTGCCAACCGTTCGGCAGTACAGCGAATCTGTTTCAGTGAAAGAGAGTCCATATAGCTCCTATTATTGTGCTGTACTTGGTGTTCCCCAAGCTAGAATGACCATCAATGACATAGGCTGAGACCCTCTCATGCTCACTTTGACCGCTATGCTGGCTCGCACCATGCGACTTTACGGAGAGCGCCCCGCCATTATCGATACTGAGGGTCAGTTTACATGGTCTGAGTTTACCAATCGGATTGCCCGCTGTGCGGCGCTACTCAGCAATCGTGGCATTACTCCCGGTGATCGATTCGGCATCCTGTCACGTAATTCCTTCCGCCAGGCAGAACTCATGCACGCAGGGTACTGGTTGGGCGCAATACCAGTACCAGTTAATTATCGATTGGCAGCGGCGGAAATTAAAGCCATATTCGAAGATGCCGATTGCCAGCTTATTGCAGTCGAAGAATTTTTCTTTAGCTTTGTTGCCGACGACTGTTTAAGTTATTTGTCGGATCAGATCGTATGGATACCCTCTGGCGGAAAGCATAAAAGTGACTGCCATTACGAAGACGAACTCCAGGCTACTGAACCACTACCCATGCGTGAGGCGAGTGAAGACGATGATGCTCTGCTCCTTTATACCGGTGGCACCACTGGTCAATCAAAGGGCGTCAGACTCAGTCACAGAAACATTATCGCGAATGCGTTCCAGCTGTCTTTTCTGGTGCGACCCCATCACAGCGATATTTACCTTCATATTCCACCCATGTTTCATTCAGCAGATCTATTGGGAACAACGCACACAATCGCTGGTGGGGCGCATGCTTATCTGCCACAGTTCACGCCGGAGGTAGCACTCACGACTATCGAGAGTGTCCGTGCAACTCACGCTATGCTGACGCCAACCATGATTATCATGACGTTGCAGGATGCGGCACTCGGTCGAACGGATCTCTCATCATTTCGGCAATTGTTGTATGGCTCATCACCAATGGCAGCCGAGTGGATCAAGAAAGCGCTGGATGCATTTGGCGATGTTGAGATTATCCAGGCCTATGGATTGACTGAAACCTCGCCCATCCTGACGATCTTACCTATGGCTGAACACGAGCAAGCGATGGCAGGCGAGAACGCCGCGCTGTTACAAAGTGTCGGCCGCCCTATACCCGGCGTTGAAATGCGCATCGTCGACGACCACGATACCGACGTACCGATCGACGCGGCCGGTGAGATTATTGTGCGCGGTGCCAATGTTTCAAAGGGCTACTTGAATCGCCCTGATGAAACTCGAACTGGCTTTCGCAAGGGATGGCTACATACTGGCGACATCGGGCGCATGAATGATCAAGGCTACCTTTTCCTTCTCGATCGAAAGAAGGATATGATTATTACTGGTGGAGAAAATGTTTATTCCTCCGAAGTCGAAGCCTGCTTATACCAGCATCCAGGTGTACACGAATGCGCGGTCGTCGGCGTGCCCGACGACACCTATGGCGAAGCACTGCTGGCGGTCGTTGTAACCACCCCAGGTGCTGTACTGACCGATACCATCCTAATCGCGCACTGCCGGGAGCGTATTGGCGGCTACAAGATTCCCCGGCGATACCGATTCGTCGACGAACTACCCAAAAGCGCCATGAATAAAATCCTGAAGAACGAGTTGCGCCGAATGGTTTCGACCGGGGATTGTGCCGGACCTGAGGCCTGAACCGTGCATCGCCAATGACATTCTCAATCTGGAAAAAAAGGACCACACACTATGAAAACCTCCCTAACACTCGGCACCAGTCTTAAACGCCGAATCGAGATTGATCGGGATCGCACCATTGACTTTATGGGAGATGAACTGAGGGTCTACTCAACGCCGAATATGGTGAGTGATATGGAATATACCTGTCGTGATCTCATCATGGATCACGCTGAAGATGACGAAGATTCCGTTGGCGCACACGTTAGTGTCGATCATCTGGCGCCAACACTGCTTGGTATGTGGGTGGATGTCACCGCAACCGTAACTGCTGTTGAAGGATCGAGAATCAGTTTTGACGTGGAAGTACACGACACAATCGAACCAGACGGCCACGGACAGCACGT
>DUBL01000247.1 GCA_012960345.1 Gammaproteobacteria bacterium
ATCATGTCAGCACCGTGCTGTACCATCGTGCGCGCAACGGGGATCAAGCCAAACCCGTAACCATCCCCCTTAAGTGCTGCAATGATTTTCGTTGATGTACCGACCAGCGCACGGATCTGCCCCAGGTTATGGGCAATCGCCGCCATATCGATCTCGAACCGATTAGGGCGAGGTGGCGCATAATCACCCACCATCGATGTCTTCCTTGCTCGTTGTCTGAGCCAGGTGTCCGTAGTGGCGGTTTAGATATTCTTCACTGAACTTGCCGGTTGCTCGATCGGCGGCAATCGCTTCCGGTGCTCGATCAGCGGCGGGTTTGAACCCACCAGCGCCAGGGGTCTCAATGACAACAGCATCTCCGGGGCCGATCGATACCTGGTCGGGTTTATCCTCCAGTCGATGCTCACCATCGATTGTTCTCAGCATAAATCGACCCATGCCACCAGACGCTCCACCAAAAAGCCCCCACGGCGGGTGCCGAAATCTTTCGCCCGCACCATTAAAGATACAGTCGTGGCCTCGGGGTCGTACTACCCGTCGCAACCCCATCCCGCCCCGAAATCGCCCAGCACCGGCCGAGTCCGTGACCAGGCTGTACTCCTCTACCAAAAGCGGGTATTCCATCTCGATTGCTTCGATTGGAAGATTCGAGGTGTTAGTAATGTGGACTTGCACACCGTCTTTGCCGTCTTTCATGGGTCGCCCTCCCATGCCACCACCCAGGGTCTCGAGATAAAGATACGATGCCCCACTACGCGGGTCGATGCCTGAGAAAACAGCCGTGGTATTGGCACCATTCGCCGCCGCAACTACACGCTCGGGAAATGCCTCCGCCAAGGCCCCAAGCACTACGTCGATAATTCTCTGGCAAGTGTTCGCGCGCGCGGCCACTGGCGCGGGAAAAACAGCGTTGACCAACGTGCCGGCGGGCGCAATGATCTGCACCGCATCCAGGACCCCTTGATTATTAGGAATCTCAGGATCAAGCAGTGCCTTCAGGCTGTAACACACGGCAGCCTGAGTGGCATTCAAGGTGACATTGATATTACCCTTGACCTGGTCGGCGGTTCCCGAAAAATCAAAAGTGATCTCCCTGCCATTGACATGAACCGCAACGACAATCGCCACATCAAACGTACCTAGACCATCGCCGTCCATCACGTCACCAAAGGTATAGGTTCCGTCGCGAATAGACTCAACGCCGTCTGCCATCCTGCGCTGGGTACGCGAAATAATGTCTGAGTAGGCCGCAGTCAATACCGCTTTGCCATGCTTCAATATCACTTCCTGCAATCGACGTTCCCCCAATCGGCATGCCGAGATCTGAGCAAAATAATCACCCCGTCGCTCCAGTGGAACACGCACATTCAGCAACAGGAGATCAAGGATATCGGTTACCAGTTCGCCTCGACGGAATAATCGGATTACCGGTATGCGAAGACCCTCTTGATAGATTTCTGACATACCGCCGGCCATACTGCCCGGCGCCATGCCGCCGACATCGGCGTGATGTGCAATGTTACAAACAAAGCTGTGAATTTCCCCCTTCACAAAAACCGGCATCGCCAGGTTGATATCAGGCAGATGAGTGCCGCCCGCTTCGTGCGGATCGTTGGAGACAAAAATGTCCCCTTCATGAATGTTGCCATCAAACTTTTCAAATAACGCACTCATGAGCCCACTCATCGACGCAATATGAATTGGCAATGAACCCGCTGATTGCGCAACCAACCGACCACCAGGATCCATGATCGCAGTCGAATGATCATGACGCTCTTTGATATTGGTCGAGTAGGCAGACTTCATCAACGCGGCATAGGTCTCGTCCGTAACCGAACGCAACGCGTTAAATACGATTTCAAGCGTAATGGGATCGATCGGATTCATAGCGGTTACACACCAAGCGAGATCAAGAGATTTCCAAAATTATCTACCCGTGCTGTGTCACCAGGATACACAAGCGTGGTGGCATCGAGCTGCTCTATGACGGTGGGGCCGGTGACTTCATCCCCGGCGCTAAGCTCGTGGCGGTGAATAACTCGGCACTGAACTGTCTCGTCTTGCTCGAAAACAACAGGTCGACTCCCCATTGCCGTTAAGGATTCCTTTGTATCAGCCGTACCCTTGAATTCCACCAATGGATGCACTCGACCGCGGGCAGTGAGGCGAAAATTAATTATTTCAATCGGATCTTCTGGGTTGTGATATCCATAGCTCTCTTCATGGATCTGGAAAAACGCGCGGCGCAGGGGGTCAATATTTTTAAACGCAATGTGTTTTCCATCGTTTCCCTGCGACAATGGAACCGCCAGTTCAAAATTCTGTCCTACATATCGCATATCAAGACGAATTGATACCTGCCGAGTCTCTGACCGCACATCTTCTTCGTTAAACCAGGCTGCTGCCTCTTTTTCCAACGTTTCCAGTACTCCAGCAATGACCTTCAACTCACTATCGATCAATCGCAATCGACGACCCACGACAAAATCTTCCTGCAGGTCTGAAACTACCAGTCCATGTGCACACACAATCCCGGGAGCTGCTGGTACAAGAATCTCGCGAATACCAAGATTCGTTGCTACCTCACGAGCGTGTAATGGGCCCGCGCCACCAAAGGGCATCAGCACGTAATCTCTGGGATCATGTCCTTGTTCCACAGAAATAGTGCGAATCGCCCGAACCATATTCGCCACCACGATATCAATCACACCGCGTGCCACCCTCACCGTGGATGTCTCCAACTTTTTCGCAATACCTTCAACGGCTTGACGAGCTCGATCCAGGTCCAGCGCCATTGCGCCACCCAATAACCCGCCCTGACTTAGGCGACCAAGATATAGGTTGGCATCGGTCACAGTAGCATCACGACCCCCTTGCCCGTAACAGGCCGGGCCCGGTGAGGCACCTGCACTGTGTGGGCCGACCTTTACCAAACCATCGCGATCGATCCATGCGATGGAACCGCCTCCAGCACCCACTGTTTCCACATCAACCATCGGCATCCGTATAGGGAACCCAGCCACTTCGCGTCCAAACGCAATGGGCACCGAGGCCCCTCGAATCAACGCAACATCGGCGCTGGTTCCTCCCATATCAAGGGTGATGACATTAGGGCGATCGACCTGCCGCGCTATATGAGCTGCTCCAACGACGCCCGCCGCTGGGCCCGACAGGGCCGTGCGGATAGGAAGATCCCGCGAACGAGCCAGGGACATCAACCCACCGCTGGACTGATTAAGACCCAGGCTTGCACTTGGCGCTACGCGCGTCAGCGCAGTTTCGAGCTCACTAATGTAGTCGGCCATCACCGGCTGCAGGTAGGCATTCAGTACCGTGGTAGAAAATCGCTCCACTTCACGAAACTCAGATTGCACAGCAGATGAGGAAGAAACATAAACACCCGGGATTGCCTGTGCCAGCGCGGCGCACAGGCGTTGCTCATGCTCGTCGTTCTGAAACGCAAACAACAGGCACACAGCACACGCTTGCGGCTTGGATGCTTTGACTGACGCGCATGCTTCAGCAACTGCGTCGTCCGTAAGCTCAACCAACACTTCACCCCCGTCGGTGATCCGCTCGGTGACCTCGAGACGACGCTCAGGGGGCACCAGCGGTGGCGGATGATCTTGGTAGAGGTCGTACATATGAGGTCGCGTCTGACGTGAAATTTCAAGCAGATCGGCGAAACCACGCGTTGTCAAAAGGGTGACCCTACCCCCTTTACGTTGAATCAAGGCATTGGTCGCCACGGTCGTCCCGTGAGACAGGTGTCGCAATGCAGCGAGTTCAAGGTCGTTTGCAGTCGCAAGATCAATCAAACCCTGTGTAACCGCATAAGCCGGGTTATCGGGTGTCGAGGGGTACTTGCCTACATGGAAGGCACCGGTCGACTCATTGAGCGCAAAAAAATCGGTGAATGTCCCACCCACGTCGACGCCAACCATCCAAGTCATTGCTCAGCCAATCCCCTGCATTTGCTCCGGAAAACTGGTGTACAGTTTAAACGCTTCGATCGCCTTAGAGACAGGCCCTCTTTGCGTGTGGTGTAATCGCTCGCGGCGAGGACATTTCTGGATACCCGCAACCGAAGGCCGCTGAACGTAGAGCGACCGAGTAACGACACCACACTATGAGCGAGAACGAAACAACACCAGCACTCGGAGAACCGCCGCTTCGAGGTCTCCGAGTGCTCGATATTGCCACTTTTGTCGCCGCGCCTTTTGCTGGCGCCTGCCTCGCAGAATTTGGCGCAGAGGTGATAAAAATTGAGAAACCGGTGATCGGTGACTCACTTCGTCACCTTGGGGCTAGCAGTGACGCGGGGGACACGTACTTCTGGATTAACGAAGCGCGCAACAAGAAGTGCATCACACTCGATCTAAAAATGCCTAAAGGAGCCGACCTCTTTCGCAAAATGATACGTGATGCCGATGTCGTGATCGAAAACTTTCGCCCCGGCACCCTGGAACGATGGGGACTCGGTTATGAGGATTTGCGCCGACTTAACCCGGGACTGATCATGCTACGAGTCTCCGCCTACGGACAAAATGGCCCTAAGAAAGACCTGCCCGGCTTTGCCCGTATTGCCCAGGCGTTTGCCGGACTGACCTATCTCGTAGGACAGCCGGACACGCCACCGCTGATTGCCGGATCCACGACGTTAGCCGACTACCTCACTGGCCTTTACGGCGCGTACGGCGTGCTGCTGGCTATGCGTGCGCGGGACCGGAATGGAGAGGGGCAATTCATCGACATCGCTTTGCATGACGGCATCTTTCGCTTTCTCGATGAGATCGCCGCTGTCTACGACAAAACTGGGCAGGTACGCGAACGTATGGGAACTGAAACACACACGTCAGTCCCCCACAGTCATTACCCCACGTCAGACGGTAAGTGGGTCGCCATTGCCTGCACCAACGATAAGATGTTTGCCCGTCTCGCCACCGTCATTGGACGACCAGAACTGGCCACAGTCGAGCACTATGGCACCGTCAAGGCCCGCCTGAACAACCGCGAAGCAGTCAACCAGGTGGTCAGTGCGTGGACCGAGACTAGAACTCGAAATGAAGTGGTTGAACTTTGCTCCAGCGGTGATGTGCCGTGTGGGCCGGTCAACAGCATTGCCGACATCTTTGACGAAGCACAATACTGGGAACGGGACACTCTGATACGAGTTAAAGATGAGAGAATTGGCGATCTGGCAATACAAGGGGTCGTGCCAAAACTTTCGGCCACTCCGGGCACGATTGAGCACCTAGGCGCAGCACTGGGCGCACACAACGAACAAATTTATCGTGACTGGCTAGGGCTTAACGACGACGATCTCGCAGAACTGAGAAAAGAACAGGTGATCTAGCCAATAGCCATCAGCGATCACGGTGCTAAAGTTGCGTTAGCAGTAGACACCTCACCGCTGTCTCTTTGTTCTCCATCAAAACCCATCACACTGAAGCAAATCAAGAGGAAAACGTCATGCGCCTTAAAGATAAAGTTACCCTGGTCACCGGCGCTGGTTCCGGATTTGGCGCTGGCATTGCACGCCTCTTTGCCAGTGAAGGGGCAAAGGTCGTTGTCAATGACATTAACGACAATGCCGGGCAAACGATTGCCCAGGAAATTCGGCAAGCCGGCGGCTCAGCTACCTATGTCCACGCAGATGTGGCGTCCCGGGAGGACACCCGCTTAATGATCCAGGCTGCTATTGATTTTGGCGGACGCCTGGATGTTCTGGTTAACAATGCCGGCTTTACCCACCCCAACAAACCTTTTCTCGAGGTGACCGAGGATGAATTTGATCGAGTCTACGATGTCAACGTGAAGGCGATCTTTCACGCCCTTCAAGAAGCACTTCCCATCTTTCTCGAGCAAGGTGGTGGTTCAGTTATCAATACCTCCTCGACCGCGGCCCTTCGGCCACGACCGGGACTTGGCGTCTACTGCAGTTCGAAGGGCGCGGTGAATAACCTGACGAAGTCGCTCGCGATCGAATTTGCCGACAAGAACATTCGGATCAACGCGGTGTGTCCGGTTATAGGGGAGACGGGCCTGTTGGAGACTTTCATGGGTGCTCCCGATACCCCTGAAAACAGGGCCAAATTTCAGGCGACCATTCCCATGGGTAGATTCTCAACCCCGGAGGATATCGCCCGTGCTGCCCTGTTCCTAGCCAGCGATGATGCTGCGTTTATTACAGGTATTACCATGGAGGTCGATGGCGGCCGTTGTATCTAGGTCCTGTGATCTGAAGGTAAGGAATGCCGGGTAATTCCTTTGCGTGGTGCTGAAAATACGAATGTCACTGCCGACACGATAAATGTCGCCGCTGACAGGATGAAGGCATCTTGGTAAGTGCCCGATAGGTCGTACAAGTATCCCCCGACCCACGGCCCGAACGCACCACCGATACCCATACCAGCCAAAACAACACCGTTAATTGAACCGAAATGCTTGCCGTAGAAAAGATCAGCCGCACCGGCAAAGATCGTTGGTGCCTGAAGGCCTGCACCGAATCCAAAACTGATTGCATACACATAGAGCCGCCACGGTTCCGTGTTATCCACTACCGACAGCAAAGCGACTAACCCGACGATACACAGCCCGACCGCAATGACGACTGTCACTTCCCGGCCAATCCAATCGGAGATGGCCGCTGACAATTGCCCCAACACCATCGACACACCGTATAGGGCGAACATGGACGCAGCAAAAAGGCCCGAGTAGCCGGCATCCTGAGTAAACTTTCCAACATGGGCGAGAATCAGGTAACACCCTGTTCCCCAGAAAAATGTTTGGGACACCACCATTAGCCATAGTTGTGGCGTCCGCATGGCGGCAGACAACGTCCATTCCAGTTTTTCTGCGCGCACAGCGCCCGCTAAGTCCTCGGATCTTTCCGGGATCAGTTCCTTCAATCCGTACGCCAACAAACCTTTCTCGCGCGGATGATATTTATAAAAAAAGTAGACCAGCGGCATGAGGATAATCAGCATGGTCACACCCATTGCAACATACGCTGTCCGCCAGCCAGCAATCGACATAACAAACTCGGGATAGATGATGTAGACGAAACTCAGCCCACCGCCCATCTGTGCCACTCCCAGTGCCAACCCACGGTTTTTTGAAAACCAGTTAGCAATAGTCGGGTTGACTACCGGTGATCCGCAGCAGGCAAGTCCGATGGGGGTAAATAATCCAAATATTAGATAGAAGTGCCACAGGCTCGTCGCCAAACTACACATAGCAACCGCGCTCGACAGAATAACAACCCCAATCAATAGAATCCGACGGGGATGCCACCAGTCAGTAATCGTGCCCACTACGGGTGCCGCTACACCGTAGAAAAAAAGGTGCAAAGACAACATCACTGCCGTCTCTCCCCGCCCCCATCCAAACTCATCGAGAATAGGGGGAAAGAAAACTGAGAACGAATGACGCACGCCGTAGACGAGTATCATCACAACGCACATTACGCCCACAACCACCCAGCCGTAAAAAAATGACCCTCTAATGGCCATCAAAATAAAAACATCTCCGGATATTAAGGAATCGAAACCACTTAGCGCACAAGAAACCCCGTAGTCACGGGGCTATTAGAGTGATCATTATACTCCACTGATAATACTCACTCGGGTTGTGCACCGGTAGCATCGCTACACAAACCACGCTCACCCTTCACCGATGACCATTGCACCATGGTCCGGTAACACAGGGGATTACCACTTTTAAAAGTTACCGCCTAAGGACGAATCATGAGTGCGCCATTGAGGATATTGACAGGGACACAGCATGCCCCACTAAAAGTTACTCGGGTTGTGGACGGCGGAAAATGCTCGCAGCGCTCTAGGCAACACGCCATAGCTTCATTCCACACTGCCTGTAAGGTGTCGCCAACGCGGGCGCTCCAACACTTCTGGATTAATGATGGCCTCCGGTAGACGACCGGCCAGTATGGCCGCGACGTTCATGGACGCACGACGTTGCAATTCCGCTACTGATTCAGCCGAATAGAAAGCAACATGGGGGGTCGCAATCAGATTATTTAATTGCAGTAACGGGTGATCCGGTGAAAGCTGTTCGGGATCAAACACATCCAGTGCCGCACCTGCAATGCCGCCTTCGCGCAACGCAGTCAATAACGCATCATGGTCCACCAGACCGCCACGCGCGCAATTTATAAGGCAGGCCGTTGATTTCATTGCGTGAATAAAGTCCGCATTCACGAGCGTCCGAGTTCCCTCGGTCAACGGTGCGTGCAAGCTGACAAAGTCTGATTCGGTGATCAGTTTTTCCAGACTCACTTGGCTCGCTAGTCCCGTATCCATAACCGCGTTGAGGGGAGGGTTCGGATCGTAATAGACCACATTCATCGAGAATCCACGCGCCTTCTCGGCAACCATCTGACCGATGCGACCGAATCCAACTAACCCTAACGTTCGACCACGCACTCGATGCATCGGCAGCCCATCCTTTAGATTCCAACTGCCTTGACGCACGGCACGATCGTATAGAGAAATTTTACGGGCCAACGCGAGAATAAACCCGAGCGTGTGCTCTGCAACCTCATCAACACAGTAAGCGGGAACATACGTGACCGGAATATCTAATGCCGTTGCCGTCGCGACATCAATATTGTCTACACCGATGCCGTAACGCCCAACAACCTGAAGCTTTTCTCCAGCCCGAATAACGGACTCAGTCACGTGGGCGAAACAGGTCAAAATGGCGTCTGCCTGGGTCACTAACTCAATCAGGTCTGATTCGTCACTCGATGGAGCCAACAGTAACTTAGCATCTACTTCTGCCAGCACTGCGGCCTCAATATCGGGCGCGGGCCAGGTGAAATCAGTAACAAGGACGGTTTTTTTTGCCATTAGGCGGTATAACCAAAGCCTTCGATTACCTCACGGGGGATAGGTCTTTTCGTGCGAAATCCCAATACCCCATCAGTGTCACCGGTTGGCCTCGCAAACAGCAACAATCGTTTTAAGATTTTCGACAGGTGTCTGCAACGGCACCGCACATTCAGGAGCGATGATGTCGACGCCAGCGTCAATCACTCGCTGGACCTCCACTCGAACATCCTCGGGTGTTTTCTGCATCAATAGTTGCGGATTATTGATGTTACCTGCCAAACGAATCTTATCTTCGGCGCCTGCCACCATTTTTTCAGGGGCATTGGCAGATTCAAAATGGTACATGGCAAATGGGGTCTCCCGGAAATACTCGATTCGATCGAGCGATCGACCACAGCAATGCAGTATGACGGGCGCCGGCACCTGAGGCACCAACTCCTGATGTCGCCACAGAAGAAAGTCACGGTACATGGTGTTGCGAATCAAATCGCCCGTAGCGTGGTCAGCCCAGACGATGGCATCAGCACCCGCTTCCAACTGTGCCTTGGCAAACAGAATGGGTACTTGTGACAACGTGTCGAGCGATTTTCGCACTCGATCTGGATCCGCAATGGTATCCATGAGGAATTCCTGCACATTGTAGGCATGATACGAAAGGGTCCACGGACCCATCACCTTACCGAGAATCATGACCTTGTCGCCAAAATGCGATTTCAATAAACGAATCGCATCAAGCGCACACTTCACGTACTTATCCTCAAAGAACGAATCTGGAAACCCATCGGGTAAACGAATTTCGGCATCGCGATCGGCCCAGGGTGCAAACTGCGGCGTCGGCATATTGTCTGGATCACTGAAATCGACAACACACCCGATTGCCGTAGCTTCCTGCGCAATGCCGAAGACTGGCATCACACTGTCAAACCCCATCACATCGTGCGCACTGGCAGCAAGTTCCGCCATGGGCCCGGGCTCTGTGTTGGCCTCGGGGAAATGGGGTCCCACCAGATCCATGAGTTCGAAGTTAACCACCGAGGTAATGCTGGCCGCGCACGGGCGATCGACCGGTTGCCCATTGAGCGCAGCAATAAAACGTTCCTTGGGTGTCATGGAACCGACGGCCATATCATTCCTCCAATGCGATGCTTGGCTAACGACAGATTCCCAATACTAGCTGATTCGAGACAACTGCCACAAAGGGCGGCAAACCGGTACGCTCTAACATAGTGACCCCATTGATGAACAACCCACCCATGTATAAAGAAATCGAGGCTGAAGCAGCAGCCAAACTCATCACAGATTCCCGCGTAACGATCGTGGATATACGCGATACGGACGCTTACCAGGCAGGCCATCTTGAATCGGCGATTCAACTTAACGACAGCACCCTTAGTGAGTTTCTGGATCAAACCAGCCGCGAAAACACCCTCCTAGTGTATTGCTACCATGGGATTTCTAGCGCAGGGGCCGCCTCATTTTTTATCGATCAAGGGTTTGACGATGTCAGTCATATCGTGGGTGGATTCCAGGCCTGGAAAGATCGCGACCTTCCTACGACGTAAAACAGACCACTACTGCCCTGCTGTTCCTAGCGAGCCACCAACTGAGTGGCAGCGGTTTCGCATCACCAGTCGTTACGCAATTCACGCAATTTTAGAAATACGGTTTTTGCATCAAGATGGTCCGGCAAATCTGTATACACATCCCGCAGTGTCTTGATCAGTGTAGGACTGTGAAGACGGAAAAACGTGTTGACTTCTTTCTCCAGAGCCAAAGTGGATACCAGTGAGTTTTCCGGATCTTGCACTCCGGCCTGGGCCAGCATCTCTCGAGCCCGCACATTATCCGGTTCGCGATTCAACGTAAATTCTAGATTGTTTTTCCAATAGTCATGGCCCGGATAAACGCGCGTCTCATCCGGTAATTGTGAAAGCTGGGTCGCAAAAGTCTCATACAGTTCCGCCGGGTGGCCCCCATTGTGACAGTTCCCCGCGCCGGCATTAAAAAGTGTGTCGCCGCAAAAGAGTGCTGGCTGATTGCCCTGCGACAAGAGGCACACATGGCTCATCGTGTGTCCTGGCGTATCCAATGCTTCCAGCTCGACACTTCTACCCACGGTAATCCGGTCGCCCGCCACTAAACCCACATCAACACCGGGAATGCGATCTTTTGCATTCTCATGGGCCAGCAACTGCGCTCCAGTGGCCGCAATCATGGCACCGTTGCCGCCGGTATGATCCCCGTGTTCATGGGTGTTCAGAATCTGGGTGATTTCCCAACCATTGTCTTGCGCTTTCTTGAGACATTTGATGTGATCCAGCGGATCGATCGCCAGCGCCTCACCTGTTTCGGGACACACCACCAAATAATTGAAGTTACGCCAATTGTTGGCGGTCCAGATCTGCTCGACAATCACGACACTCTCCTTTGGGTTTGTTATACCGACCCGTCCATCATATACGCTCGGCTTAACACCTTCTAACCGGGCACTCCGGAGGAAACCAATCATATTAACCAGGGTCCACCTTAGCGATGGACGCCCGTGGCGTACAATGGACAGCTAACAGATCACAGTCCAAAAATTATGACGTATCGACTGGTTCCAACGAAACTACAGGAAAACCTTTCCGATGGAACGGTTCGATGCAACCTGTGTCTGTGGCGTTGCCGGCTGCGCCATGGTCAACGCGGCTTCTGCCAGGCGCATGTCAACCGGGACGGCAGGCTGTACAACCTCTCTTACGGCGTTATTTCGGCCATGGATGTCGGACCCATCGAAGATAAACCCGTCCGACACTATCGACCGGGCAGTCAAGTACTGTCTGTGGGAAGTTATGGCTGCAGTTTCCGTTGCGGTGGCTGCCACAATCTGGAAATCTCCTGGGGAGAAGAGGCGCTCGATGCGTTGGCTCGAGGTCAATCGAAAGCCGCTTTTGCAGAGCCAGAACAACTCGTGGCTACCGCTATTGAAGCGGGTGTTCAGGGAATCGCTTTCACCTATTCGGAGCCGGCAGTGTGGCTCGAGTATGTACTCGATGTCTGCGAGGTGGCCAAGCGTGCCGGGCTTTTCACCGTTTACGTTTCTAACAGTTTCGTCTCAGATGAGGCGCTGGCCCTGCTAGCGGGGCGAGTCGATGTGCTGTGCTCGGACATCAAAAGCATGGATGACGCGTTTTACCAGCGTATCTGCGGTAAAGCGCGCGTTAGCGATATACTGAAGTGCGTTCAGGGTGCGCAGGACTTGGGTATACATGTTGAAACCCGAACCAACATAATCCCGGGGCTGAACGATGCACCGGATAATCTGATGGCCATCGCCCACTGGATCCGTGATCACCTGGGCGCAGACAGTCCCTGGCACATCACCCGCTTCTTTCCGGCTTACCAACTTTCCCATGTTCCCGCTACCCCTATCGAACTGCTGTACCGAACGCAGGAGATGGCCACTGAGGAGGGCCTGACTCGAGTCTATGTCCATGGAGACAAAGGGTGTGATTGCGCTACTGATAATCTGCCAGTTGATGCTTACCTAGGGAACCCCGCATTGCTTTACGCTGGAACCCAGTGTCCGGACAGTTGTTGTGGCGATGACGGCATTCTGCTTAAAAAATACGAGTCTGCCGCTGGATTAGCTGTCCAACCTCCGAGTACAACGCCACACAACTAGCGCCATCCAGGCCCATGCAGCGGGCGCTTCAGAACGTGGCGACTTGGCCATCGCTGCGAGGATCACTGGCACCCTCGATCAGTCCATTGGGATGATGACAGAGCGCACCCGCGTGACCCATCATCTCGTCGAATGCCGCCACACGCTGAACGTCGTGACCCGCCCTGTGAAGAGACTCAATGACTTCGGCGGAGAAACGACTTTCCATCTTGAGATTGGTCGAGGACTCACCCCAGGTCCTACCGAGTAACCAGCGGGGCGCCGTCACCGCAGCCTGCAGTGGATAGCCGTACATGGCATAACGACAAAACAGCGCGGCCTGTGTCTGTGGCTGGCCGTCACCGCCCATCGTTCCGTAAACCATGACGCGA
>DUBL01000248.1:0-716 GCA_012960345.1 Gammaproteobacteria bacterium
CCCCACGACTTGGGAACCGACTCGAGTGAAATTAGGTGGACGTCTCCTGAACGGCAGAGGCGAGGAGTTCCTCAATAATTATGAAGAAACTTCTGGTGAGAAATATGACACGGCACGCGACACATTGACCCACGCCATGTACAAGGAAGTCAAGTCGGGTCGGGGCAGCCCTCATGGCGGTGTCTTTCTTTCGTTTCAGCACATTGAACAAGATGCCCTTGAGAAAGCCCTTGGACCGTTCCTGGAAATCTTTCACCGCAATAATATCGATCTGACCAAGCAGGCCGTCGAAGTGTATCCCATCGCGCATTATCAAATGGGAGGCATTGAGGTCAATACGGATATGGAAACCGGTGTTCCGGGGCTTTATGCGGCAGGTGAAATCGCGGGCGGTGCCAACGGCGCCAATAGGCTGTCAGGAAATGCTCTCCCTGAGGCTATGGTGTTTGGTGAAAGGGCGGGAGAAGCGGCTACAAAGTTCGCAGCCAAAAGGTCCAAACGCCGTTGGAATAAAACGAGCGCCGGACCCCATGTCGAACTCATCAAGGGTGTCCTTGGTAAGAATGTGGGCGAGGGTTATTCACCGGCAAGCCTGTACGGTGATCTCAAAGAGTTAATGTGGACCAAGGTTGGTATGTTCCGGAACGAAAAAGATCTTAGCGAAGCCAATACAAAGATTCGGGCGATGCGGATTAACGAGTTACAAAACCTGGTTG
>DUBL01000248.1:726-1767 GCA_012960345.1 Gammaproteobacteria bacterium
TGTTCATGACACATTTATCTAACAATAACATAAACATGTTTCATCAGAAACAATTCACAACATGAGCCTTGTCGAATGGTTCGAATTGCGAAGTGGCTTGTTGGCCGCCGAAGCTCTGTCCCTGGCGGCGCTCAAACGACGGGAAAGCCGTGGCGCTCACCAGCGCGACGATTTTCCCGAAACTCTTGATAACTATCAATTGAGCCAGAAAATTATGCTTGAGGACGGTAAGCTGGTTTCGAGCCTTATGGAGGTCCCAACTTGATAGATACCAAGAATACTCCGCCGGACCATTTGAAAGCCACCCGGCTGAAAATCTGGCGAGGCACTTCCCGCGAGGAAGGCGGACACCAGGAGTTCGAAATTACGTTCGAGGATGGTGAGTCGGTGTTGGACGGATTGACTGCGCTACGTCGAGACAGTGTTCCTGATCTGGCGATCCGTTTTTCCTGCTTTAATGCGAATGTGTGCAAAGAATGTACGATGTTGATCGATGGTGAAGTGCAGTATGCCTGCATCGCTAAGCTGCATACTGGTGAGATGCAGATTGATCCACTCCCCAATCGACCACTCCTTCGCGATCTAATAACCGACACCTTGTCGAACAAGGAAAAAATTTGAGATCATGATATGAAGCCTAAAGCATTTTATTACGAACGCCCGGCAAGTCTCCAGGAAGCCGGCGCATTGCTGAGTGAACAGGATGTATTCTCTAAAGTGGTTGCCGGTAGCCAATCCCTGGGACCGATGTTGAACCTTCGATTGGCTCAGCCGGATCTGCTGATCGATGTGACGGGGATTTCTGAAATGACATTGGTGGAGGTGGATAGAGAGTTTGTTAACATTGGCGCCTGTATCACCCACGCTAATATTGAAGACGGTCGCATTGAAGATCCGTCGAGAGGTTTACTGGCGAAAGTCGCTGGTGGCATCGCTTATCGTGCGGTTCGTAATCGCGGAACAATAGGCGGCAGTCTGGCGCACGCCGACCCGGCGGCAGACTGGATATCTGTTCTTCCATTGCTCGATGCAGAGCTTGTT
>DUBL01000248.1:1801-2174 GCA_012960345.1 Gammaproteobacteria bacterium
CGTCATTTACCACAACGCTCGAGTCTGATGAGTTGATTCAGTCCGTGCGTGTGCCAAAGTTATCCAGTCTTGCCCGATGGGGTTTTTGTAAATTTTGCCAGAAAGCGGGGGAATTTGCCCATGCCATCGGTGCTGTTCTCCATGATCCTGAACGAGAAGTATTCCGCGCCGTAATTGGTGCAATTGAGTCCCCACCGATAATAATCGCCGACGCGGCTAAACTATTTAGCGGTAAATCTGACGCTGATTTCGCGACGGAGATTGATGAAAAAATGATCGGTTCGCTTTTGAGCGATCGAAACATTACGGACATTTATCTGCGTAAATTGAGTTTTGTAGCGCTCAAACGGGCGGCGCTCGAGGCCTGTGCAAC
>DUBL01000249.1 GCA_012960345.1 Gammaproteobacteria bacterium
TGGCGGTTCAGAAGGGCAATCTCGACAACTTCCGGCGGCGCTATCGACGCGCCAACGTGTTACTTGTCGATGATGTGCAGTTCCTGACTGGAAAGGAGAAGTCCCAGGAGGAGTTCTTCCACACCTTCAACACCTTGCTTGATGGGCAAGCGCAGGTGGTGCTTTGTCCGGTCGAGTGGGTTCGGGCGCCTCGTCGCGGACTGATTCAGTAGGCACGTTACAATCGAGTCCTCTGCCGAGGGTGTAACGAATGTCCATAGCCGATCCTGATGCTGTTTTCGAAGAACTCCAACGGGGAGTCGAAGAAATTCTTGTTGAGGATGAGCTGAAAGAACGGCTTCGGTCTGGACGTCCACTGCGTGTCAAGACGGGCTTCGATCCGACTGCCCCAGATTTGCATATAGGTCATACGGTACTGGTCAACAAGATGCGCCAGTTTCAAACGTTTGGTCATGAGGTGGTGTTTTTGATCGGCGACTTCACAGGGCTTATTGGAGATCCCAGTGGGAAAAATGCGACTCGCCCTCCCTTGAGTCAACAACAGATCGAAGAAAACGCCGCGACTTACGAGGAGCAGGTTTTTAAAATTCTCGACCGGGATCAGACCCGTATCGAGTTTAATTCCAAGTGGGGCAATGCGCTCGGTGCCGAGGGAATGATTCGGCTAGCTTCTCGCCACACGGTGGCACGAATGCTGGAGCGCGATGACTTTAGCCGCCGATACCAGAACGGTGAGCCAATATCGATTCACGAATTTCTTTATCCCCTGATGCAAGGGTACGATTCGGTCGCACTCGAAGCCGACGTTGAGTTAGGGGGGACTGATCAGAAATTTAACCTACTGGTTGGGCGCGAACTACAGAAACAATACGGGCAGAAGCCGCAGGTTGTTTTGACGATGCCGTTACTCGAGGGACTTGATGGCGTGCAGAAAATGTCTAAGTCTCTGGGTAATGCGATTGGTATTACCGAGCCGCCGGCAGAAATGTTCGGTAAGTTGATGTCAATTTCTGATGATCTGATGTGGCGCTACTTCGAGTTGTTGAGTTTTCGGTCGGTTGTTGAGATAAGAGCGCTGCGTCGCTCGACCGAAGAGGGCGCGAACCCGCGGGATGTGAAGTACGAGTTGGCACTTGAAATAGTGACACGTTTTCATTCAAAAAGTGCTGCGGACCGTGCGAAACAAGCTTTTGTCGATCGTTTTCAGAAAGGCGTGCTGCCAGAAGATCTCCAAGAGGTTGATGTGGATAGCAAGGGTGAGGGCATGTCAGTGACGCATGTGATGCGGGCCGCTGGACTGGTTGCGAGTACGTCTGAAGGGCTCCGATTGATCGATCAGGGCGCTGTGCGGATCGATGGGGAGCGGGTTTTAGATCGCGCACTCCAATTGCCTAGGGAAAGCCGAGTAGTGGTCGAGGTAGGAAAGCGCAGGGTGGCCAGGATCCACTTGACTTGATGGATTGTGTTTTTCTGGCTAAACCTGCCCCTTAATTGAAGAAAGTGGCGCATTGACGGTATCTTGGGCTATTTTACGATTGACTGTAGGCAATTCGACTGTATAATTTGCAGGCTTTTTAAGCGGCTCTCTTATGGGGGCCGTTTCGTTCTTTAACAATTAGATCAGACAGATTGTGTGGGCGCTTCTGCGTCGACACGTCAATTCAAGTTGTTAACATTCCGTTAGACCTTATGGGTTTTGCGGAATGACCGGAGAGGCCTTTGGGTTTTTTCGGACAAGAAGTTTGAACCGGAGAGTTTGATCATGGCTCAGATTGAACGCTGGCGGTAGGCTTAACACATGCAAGTCGGACGGCAGCAGGCCGTAACAATCCCTTCGGGGTGCGTTTGGTGCTGGCGAGTGGCGGACGGGTGAGTAATACGTAGGAATCTGCCCAACAGTGGGGGACAACCCGGGGAAACCCGGGCTAATACCGCATACGCCCTACGGGGGAAAGCGGGGGACTTTAGGGCCTCGCGCTGTTGGATGAGCCTGCGGCGGATTAGCTTGTTGGTGAGGTAAAAGCTCACCAAGGCGACGATCCGTAGCTGGTCTGAGAGGATGATCAGCCACACTGGGACTGAGACACGGCCCAGACTCCTACGGGAGGCAGCAGTGGGGAATATTGCACAATGGGCGCAAGCCTGATGCAGCCATA
>DUBL01000250.1 GCA_012960345.1 Gammaproteobacteria bacterium
GAGTGCATCCGGGCCTGCCTTTGTGGTGTTACGGGTCAATGACGGCGCGCCAGCAGACTACGCACGGAACTTCGATGCCGTCGAAACCAAGGCCAACTTCCGTCGAGCATTGCTTGCGGGTTACTAACTAGGATCGCCGCCAGAAACTCCATCGCTCAGTCGGGCACAAAGTCATAACGGCCTATCCCTTGAATGATGAGAAATTTGCAGCGCTCGCCATCCGTCCCCGACACACGGTGTGGCCGCAACGACTCAACAGCAGTGGTATCGCCGGGTGCCAGCACACGCCGCTCGTCAGGGTTCCGCATCTCAACCTGCATCGGCCCTTCAATACAAAAAAACGTATCCGTCACTATGCTGTGATGGTGCCACGGGACACATTGCCCCGCCGCTAGGGTGAGGGTAGAGGTCCTCAGTCCATCGACCTCTGCAATGACTTCTCGTGCCTCAATTTTGTAATCTGAACTCATTGATGCGATTCCCTTGGCTCTAGATCAACCTATCGGAAGTAGGGTGTAATGATTTTGTCCATCCATAAATCCAATTGTTCCATCTCAGGACCAGCAGGCTGAATAGTCACGTGCTGGAGGCCATGGCTCTCGAGAAACTTTAATTTCTCCACAATGTCGTCAATACTGCCCACGAGATAACAGCTTTGGAGATGATCCCAATCGCGATTCTTTCCCATAATGGTTTCCATCGGCGCGCGCTGAATCGACAATGCTTTCTTTGAATCCGCTGTATCAACAACATAGCCCGCCTGAACGTGGGCTAATTCCAATGACGCTGGGTCCCGACCCTCTGATGCGACGTATTCACGTACCGTTTGGTAATCACGCGCCACCCATTCTGTGCTGCCAGAAGCTCGACAGGTAAAAACATCTGCATGCTTGGCAATTCGCTTGAGCACAGACTTCACCATGTACGGTTGGTCAGGTGAAAGCGGCCCAGGTACGCGGGAACCCCCTGCCACCCACACGGGGAAATATGTTTCCGGGCGAGGCTCAATAGTGACACCCTCAAATTGATAGAACTCACCGTTAAAAGATACGTTCTCTTCAGTCAGCAACAACTTGACAGCATCCAGAATTTCGTCGGTTCGCCGTCCCCGCTCACGCATCGAGACTCCCATAGAGGTAAATTCCGGCTCATTCCATCCCGGCCCGACACCAAAAAAGAAACGCCCACCTGACATTGCATCCAACGTACCTAGCTCTTTCGCCAACAACACAGGATGACGAATAGGAACAACGAGAATATTCGTGCCAAGAGGTATGGTCTCAGTGGCGCCCGCCGCACAGGCCAGCACCATTAAGGGGTCTAACCACGATCCACCGTACAAACCAGGGGCAGTCAGAAGATGGTCCCATACCGTGAGCGAGTCATAGCCCAGCGCCTCGGCTCGCCGTGCCATCTCTTTGGTGACGCGATACGTCATCTCGTAGTCAAGGTCCGGCCAGGTGTAAGATGGCAGGGTAAAGCCAAATTTCATGTCGACAATCTCCGTAAATTCACCAAATGCTCATGGTTGAAGTATCGCACGTCTCGTCCCAGCAGCCGACTGGCGAACGGTATCGCCATTTCCAAGCTCCGTGCCACTCCCGCGGTGGCAGAACACTATGACGAACACCCGCCTCATCCGCGGCGGCCGAATTCTGGACGCCCGCACACATCGTGCCGAGGCGCGGGATATGCTCATCATCGGTGAGCGGATTGCCGACATCGCACCCCCAGGGCTCACAGTGAACGACGAAACCGAGATCATCAACGCCGACGGGATGCTTTTGATCCCCGGACTCGTCAATGCCCACACTCACGGTCACGGCAGCCTAGCCAAGGGTATGGGAGATCGCTGGACACTCGAATTGTTGCTCAATGCCAATCCGTGGCTAAACGATGGCCAGACACTTGAGGACAAACATCTCGCAGCCAAATTGAACGCCGCGGAAATGGTATTGAAAGGCGCGACTGCGGCCTATGATCTTTTTTTTGAGTTTCCGCAGGTCACTCGAGAGGGAATCGACGCCATCGCCCGTGGATACCAATCTGTGGGCCTTCGTGCCGTAGTGGCACCCATGATGGCCGATCGCACCTTCTATCAAGCGATACCGGGACTCATCGATGCACTGCCGACCCAACAGGCTGATCGTGCACGGTCTTTCAAGCTCAACGAATACCAGAGCAGCATTGAGGTGTGTCGGGACCTACTAACGAACTGGCCTTATGACCGATCACAAGTACGTCCGGCGCTCGCTCCGACTGTTCCTCTGCACTGCAGCGACCCCTTCATTACGGCCTGCGGTGATCTCGCCGAGGAATTCGATGTAGGGCTACACATGCACCTAGCCGAATCAAAGATTCAAGCGGTTTCTGCCATGCAACGCTACGGGAAAACCTTGACTGCTCATCTCGCCGACCTTAATTTTCTTGGACCCCGTTTCACGGCCGCTCACTTCGTTTGGCCTGACGCCGATGACATTTCACGAATGGCTGATGCTGGCTGTTCAGTCGCCCATAACCCCGGAAGTAATCTGCGACTTGGATCCGGCATTGCACCAATTCGCGCCATGCGCGAGCGAGGACTGTGCGTCGGTATCGGTACGGACGGCTCTAGTTGTTCTGACAATCAGAACATGTTCGAGGCGATGCGCATCGGCGCTTTTGCCTCACGTGTTGTTTCGCCTGATCCGGAGACCTGGATCAGCACAGAAGATGTGATCGATATGGCGACGCGAGGGAGCGCTGCCGTGCTTGGTTTTGAAAATGACATTGGACAACTCGCGCCCGGCTATCTGGCTGATGTTGTCTTTCTTGATCTAACCAATATTAACTATGTTCCCCTTAATGACCCGACCCACCAACTGGTTCTAAATGAAGATTCAAGCGCAGTGCACAGTGTGATGATCGGTGGAAAAATGGTATTGCGCGACCGAAAGTTTACGACCTTCGACTACGCTTCTTTGATACGAGAAGCGCAAGACGCGGTCGAACGCCTCCGTCACGGAGCGCATGAGATGCGACAATTTTCCGAAGCCATGGAATCGGCCGTTGGTCGATTCTGTATTGGTCTCGCCCGTGCACCGTATCATGTGCATCGACTATACAACGAGCAAAGCTTTATCTAGCCTAGCCCCCGTGCTGGTGTTTCGAGGACAACTGAATCAGAACAGGGCACCTCGTGCAGTCACCGGCCACAACGCTTCTACCTGTTGCGCCCGAACACCAACATACCAATCGTGAAGGTTGACCGTCGGATCACAATGCCCCGGAATCAGACGCACTTTGTCGCCCAGCGTGTAGCGCTTGCTCGATGCCGATAGTTGGAGATTGCCATGTTCGTCGGACGGCCTCGCATATTCGGTACTCGGGTCATCGGCCACGACGGGCATTCCCGAATCGAATGCCATTGACTTAAGCCCGGCGTCGACCACGACCCGCGCCGGATCAGGCAGGCTCATCACGGTGCTGTAAACAAACAGGCTGTGGCCAAATCCATGTGACCACTCGTCGTCACCATCTTCATTCTGGCCATAATCCGCATCCATAAACAAATACGACCCGGCCTGTAATTCAGTATAGATGCCACTCGCTCCCTCGAACTGCCAAGTGCCAGTACCCGCACCAGTAACGCGAGCACAAACAATATCCTCTGCAGCCAACTGTGTCATCGTTTCCCGAACCTGACTCGCGGCGGATTCAATCGCCAAGCGTCGCTCTTCAAATTTGCGGATGTGTTGTGCGCGCCCATGGTAAGCCTGTAATCCCCCGAAAGACAGATGGCTTGAGCTGGCCACTTGTTTAGCCAGTGCAACTGCCGCTGGACCCGGCGACACACCGCAACGCGCGCTGCCCACATTAATCTCAACCAGGGTATCTAACCTCACATCATGAGCCGCCGCACAATCGTTGAGACTATCGACATTGCCTGAGTTATCGACACAAACCCCCAGGACCGCACGTTTCGCTAACCGCACCAAGCGCTCGATTTTTTTCTGTCCGACAACTTCGTTGGTCACAAGAATGTTCGTGATACCCGCGTCGACCAGCGCTTCCGCTTCCGTCACCTTCTGGCAACAGACACCAACGGCGCCGCGGGACATCTGCGCCCGAGCAATGTCTGCAGACTTGTGCGTCTTCGCATGCGGCCTAAACACAACCCCCATCGCGCGCACCGCCTTCGCCATGCGCTCCATGTTGGCCTCGAACACGTCAAGGTCAATAATTAACGCTGGCGTGTCAACCTCTACCAGCGCCATACCGATTTCTGCTGGAGGGGAAACCGGCATTAACTTGCACCACCTGACAAGCCCAACAGTTGCCGCGCTTCCGACACCGTGGCAACCGTACCGCCTAGTTCCTTGATAATGCGCACCGACTTTTCCACGAGTGCAACATTACCCGGTGTCTTAACGCCCTTCGCAAGATACACCGTGTCCTCCATACCAATACGACAATGACCACCGAGTAGAAAAGCCTGCGCCAGCATCGGAAATGCCATACGGCTAGCGCCGAAAGCAGCCCATTCGGCGCCTTTTGGCAACATCGAACGGGCATAAGCCAACGACTCTGTTGTCGCTGCCATTCCATAATTAACACCCATGACCAGTTGAAACAAAACCGGCTCACGCAACGTCCCCTCCTTCAATAAATCGTGTGCGATGCGTATGTCGCCCGTGTCAAACACCTCCAGTTCCGGCTTGATTCCCGCACTATAGATCCGCTCTGCCATCACTCGAATTGCTGGTGGATGGTTAATCACCGCGCCATCACCGAACCACATCGTGTTGAGGTCAAGGCTGCAGATCTCAGGCTTGAGCTGCACCACGTGTTCGGTACGCACCTCTGGACGGGTCAAACTCGTTGCAGGAGCTGCCACCTTGGGATCGGCATCCGACGGCACAAAGCGGCCACCGGGACCTGTTGTCAGGTTAATGATGAGATCGGTATCGCTCGCACGAATACGTGTGACTACCTCTCGGTAATATTCCAACTCCATACTCGGCGTCCCCGTCTCAGGATCACGCACGTGGATATGACAGATGGCGGCACCGGCATTGGCTGCGGCAATACTCTCACCCGCGATCTCCTCCGGTGTAATCGGTAAATTCGAATTGTGCGCACGGGTCGTAAAGCTTCCGGTTACGGCACAACTTAGGATCGTCGGTCTCATCTCATGCTCCCTTATTTGATTGCCAATTCAGGTGGTTAGTCTGAAGACGTGTCGTTAGTGTCAAGATAACTACGGCGTACATCGCGTGCAACTAGTTCCACATCTCGCTCCGCCACCGCACCGTAACCACCACCGCCAGGTGTCTTGATCTGAACCCAGTCACCTTCAGTCAATAAATAGCCTTCGCCCTTGGAGGTGTGTCTAGGTTCGGTGACCACCCCCCCCTGACTGACTTGAATCTTGTTGGTTGCCCCAGCTCCGCCACCGATCATTCCAGGCGGTCCGGTGCGACCATGGTCCATTAAAAAGGACGCCTTTCCTTCACCACGTAATAGACGTACTCGATAACTGACACCAAAGCCACCACGGTGACGCCCGGGCCCGGCAGACCCCTCACGCAGAGCATACTCATCAAACATCAACGGGTAGTGTTGTTCCAATATCTCGATCGGCTGCGTTTTAGAGATGCCGACCGTAGAGCAGCCATTGGTCAACCCATCGCCATCAACGTAGCCGCCGTAACCACCACCGGTGAAGAAATACATGATGTAGTCACGGCGCATCTCCGGGTCGTGGCCACCCAATGCAAAATTGCCGCTGGTACCCGCGGGAGCCGCAAACAGACGGTCTGGAATCGCCTGCCCCATCGCACCGAACACTGCCTCCATAATACGTTGCGCCACTTCCGCCGCACATCCTGCTACCGGTCGTGGATATTCTGCGTACAGCACCGTTCCTCGTGGGGGCTTGATGTGGAGGGGCTTAAAGCAACCCGCGTTGATCGGCACTTCGGGGAAAATGTGCTTCATCGCAACGTATACAGCCGACTGCGTCGTTGCCCAGACGGAATTCATCGGTCCCCGGCATGGCGGGCTTGAGCGTGAGAAGTCGAAATGGGCATCACTGCCATCGATAGTCAGATCGAGCGCAATCTCGAGTGGCTCATCAACCACGCCGTCGCTGTCCATCAATGCGGTAAAACTATAGTGGCCGTCCGGCACGCCAGACAACACCTCACGCATGTGCTGTTCGGAACGTTCCTTAAGTTCAGTAATCGCCGTTTCGACAGTGTCAACACCGTAGCGATCGAGCAGCACGGTCAAGCGCCGTTCGCCGGTTCTCAACGCTCCTATCTGGGCACGGATGTCACCAATTCTTTCTTCGGGTACACGAATGTTGTTCAGAATGATGTCGACCACATCCTGCACAAGCTCTCCATTGCGAACCAATTTGACCGGGGGCAAACGCAGCCCCTCTTGCTGAATTTCTGTTGCGGTAGAGCAGAATCCGCCGGGAACCATGCCCCCAGTATCAGGCCAGTGCCCCGTATTGGAAAGAAAACACCATAATTCATCCTGATAGTAAAATGGCATGATCATCTTAACGTCCATCAGGTGTGTGCCGCCAAGATAAGGATCGTTCTGGATGATCACATCCCCGCGTTCTAGGTCACGTCGCCGCTCTAGTACCGCACCGGTGGCGAATTGCATAACACCGAGAAATATGGGCAATCCCAATTCTCCCTGCGCAATCATTTCACCATTCTCACGACCGTAAATTCCATTGGATCGGTCAAACGCTTCTGAAATAACCGGTGAGAACGATGTTTTTTCGTGCACCAAATCCATTTCAGAACAAACCTGACGTAAACCGTTCTCAATCACCGCAAGCGTTACCGGGTCTATTGCCATCATTGCCTCCAGAGGGTCATCAGTTGTTGCCACCGACTTCGATCACGAGATTACCTGCATCATCGACTGTCGCCACCGCACCTGGATCGATGACACAAGTAGAATCCGGCTGGACCACGATGGCCGGGCCTGTCACAACTAACCCATTGGTCAACGTATCGCGCTCGAGCAAAGGTGTCTCCAGCCACCGTCCATTAAAATAAACCGGACGGCTGCGCTCAGCGGATGCCACGACCTCTGATTCACCAAACAGTGATAAGTCTACGGCCTGCCGAGTCCCAATCACCGTGGTGCGTAAACTGGCGAGCACGGGCTTCATGTCTGCCAAAATAATTTCAAACCGCTCCGCATAACGCTCAGCAAACGAAGTCGCTACCCGATCGGCATCAAAACCAGGACTGTCAACACGCACTCGAAACACGTGACTCTGTCCGCGATACATCAGATCTGCTTCATGAAATACTTCGACACCCGTCACAGGCACCGCATATGACTCAAGCGCTTGAGTGCCTCGCGCCGCCTGGTCGTCAAAAATCTTGTCCGCCTCAGTCGCATCAACTTCGCTCAGGGCGCGCCACAAAGAATGAACATCGTCATGTCGAAGATCCGACAACAGGCACCCCAGGGCCGAGGTAATACCTGGAAAGCGTGGCACTAACACCCGCGGAATACCCAGTTCGCGGGCCAACTCAACTGCGTGTAAGGGGCCTGCACCACCAAAAGCAAAAAGAGTGAAATCACGCGGATCATGGCCTTTCTCGACCGATACCAGGCGAATGGCCGAAGCCAATTGATTGCCCGCCACCGCCAGTACTGCCGCTGCGGCACTCACGGCATCCAGTGCCAGTGGATCACCAACCGCCGACCCCAGTGCGCCGGCAACCACCTCTGTGCCATGCGCCTGACTGACACCAGCGAACCCCGAGGGTTCGACACGACCGAGCATCAGGTTAGCATCGGTGACCGTGGGCTTTGCACCACCTCGCCCGTAGCACACTGGACCGGGCTCAGCACCGGCGCTTTCCGGTCCCACACGAAGCAGTCCAGCGGCATCAACGCGTGCAATAGACCCCCCGCCAGCACCGATGGTATGAATATCAACCATCGGTACATGCACCGGCACACCATAAGCAAGATCCTTTTCGGCACTGAGTGCCGGTGTTCCACCAAGAATCAAACTGACATCAAAACTGGTGCCCCCCATATCACAGGCAATCAGATTTTCAAATCCAGCCTGCCGACCGATGTGGGCTGCTGCAACCGCGCCCGCTGCTGGACCTGACATAACCGTTTGCACAGGTTGGCGCGCGGCAGCAGATGCATTGAGTGTGCCACCGTTGCCTTGCATCACAAGTAATTGACGGTCGTTGCCGGCGTCTTTCAATCGCTGTCCCAACCGTTTTAAATAACGAGCCAATACTGGCTGGACAAACGCATTCACCGCTGCCGTACTGCCGCGTTCGAACTCCCGCACCTCGCGCAAGATCTCGCTGCTAACCGACACATAATCATTAGGCCACATTTGCTGTGCGATTTTCGCCGCCTGCTGTTCGTGCACCGGATTGGCATAGGCGTGCAGAAAATGAATAACCAGTGACTCAGCACCCGCATCGCGTAAGCGAACAAGTGCAGCCCGCACCTCAGCTTCGTCTAGCGGCCGCACCACACGGCCGCTGGCATCCAAACGCTCGGTCACTTCGACTCGTAACTCACGATCGATCAGTGCTTCGAACGAACCGGTCAAACCATAATTGTTCGGCCGGGTACGCCGACCCAATTCCAACACGTCGCGAAATCCACGGGTGGTAATCAACCCACAGCGAGCGCCCTTACGTTCGAGTACCGAGTTGGTCGCAATCGTTGTGCCATGCACTATCGCAACAAGGTCTGCAATTGCTCCGTCGCCTGCATAAAGCCCAGACATCACGGCATCAGATTGGTCAGTCGGCGTCGTCGGCACCTTGGCCACTCGAAATGCGCCTGACTCGTGATCCAGAAACAACAGGTCAGTATTGGTTCCTCCGACATCCACCCCCACCTGCCACTCACTCATTGCAACTGCCTCCTAATCTTGATGCATCGGTGACTCTTGACAATACGGGGCAAGCAACTCAAGAGTCGCTGAGCCAAACTTTGCTATCTTGCCGCGGGTTTCCACAGGTAGGCTACTATACGATGAACGAATATCAGCACTCCGATAGGCTTATATCAAAACCCTGAAACTTTTCTGGTGAAGGTCCGCCCGCATGAACCAAAGAGCTAATCAACGCGTCGCCTACTATAACGGGAATATCGTGGCAGAACGCGATGTGCGTATCCCCTTCCGTGACCGTAGCTTTCTTTACGGCGACGGGTGTTTTGACATGACCCGTACCTTTAACGGGACCGTATTCAAACTCACAGAACACGTTGAGCGTCTTTTTGAATCGCTGACCTATTTGCGTATCGACATTAATTTGTCACCAAGTGAGGTTGTAGAGATCAGTAACGAAGTTCTGTCACGCAACCGGCACTTATTGGATACTGGTGATGACTACTGGTTGGGCCAAAGAATTTCGCGCGGCGTTAAAGCAGTTGGCGACGAGGGTTGGGACGACACTGGGCCCACCATTATCGTTGAGTGTCAGCCTCTACCTTTTCAAGAACGGGCGCACTACTACCGTGACGGACTCAACGTAATCATTCCATCGGTTCGTCGAACACCGCCAGAGATGCTGAGCCCACGTACCAAAACGCATAATTACCTCAACTTGGTGATGGCCGATCTCGAAGTCCAAGCACAAGATCCAGGCGCTTGGGCGATCCTGCTCGATCACAACGGCAACCTATGCGAGGGCCTGGGTTCTAACCTCTTTCTGATAAAAAACGGTCGCCTGTTAACACCTCGCGCGCAATACGTGCTCGCCGGGATTAGCCGCGGAACAGTAATCGATTTAGCAGAACAATTGGGCATCGCGTGCGAAGAACGAGACCTTGACCTTTATGACGCGTACACCGCCGACGAAATATTTGTCACGTCGACAAGCTTTTGCATCTGTCCGGTGCGCTCGATCAATGGCAACAAGGCGGCACAGGACGCTATTCCTGGGGAAATTACCCAGCAACTGTTAAGCGCCTATTCCACACTAGTTGACTGCGATATCGTCGCCCAGTATCTGCGGCATCTTAAACCGGAGTAAGCTTGATGAACGACACGACCGCCCGTAATTTCACACTCGACGATGCCGTGAATGACATCGAGAAACGCTATGTGCGTGCTAATCCGAAGAGTGAGGTGCATTACCAAGCAGCCACGAAGACCATGCCAGGCGCCAATACTCGATCGACCTTGCACCACGACCCCTTTCCCGTTGTTTTAGTTAAAGGAGAGGACGCCAGAATCAGTGATCTCGACGGCAATAGTTACGTGGATTTTCTAGGTGAATATACGGCCGGTCTCTATGGACATTCCGAACCCACTATCAAGCAGGCCATCATCGATGCACTCTCCGGTGGCTTCGTTCTGGGTGGACCAAATCCTTACGAGGCACGCCTTGCAGAACTGATGGTTGAACGATTTCCCGCCGTTGAGTTGATTCGTTTCTGCAACTCTGGAACGGAAGCCAATATGATGAACATCTCCCTTGCACGTGCCGTGACGGGAAGGCCTGCAGTGATGGCCTTAAACGGCAGTTACCACGGTGGGCTGTTCTCTTTTGCCGGCGGATCTCCGTCACCCATGAATGCACCCATCGAAGCAGTTATCGGTGAATTCAACGAAGTGGATCGTTGCCGTGACTTGATACGTCGCCACGCTAATCGTCTGGCAGCACTGATTGTTGAGCCCGTCATGGGTGGTGCCGGCTGTATCCCTGCCGAAGATGATTTTCTCCATATGCTCCGCCACGAGACTGAGCAGCACGGCATCGTGCTGATATTTGACGAAGTCATGACCTCCAGACTATCTCCCGGTGGACTACATCAACTGGTGGGTATAACGCCGGACCTCATCTCCTTTGGAAAATACCTCGGTGGTGGCGTAACCTTTGGCGCCTTTGGTGGTCGTACCGACCTGATGGCCAGATTGGATCCGCGCCAACCCGATGCGCTGGTCCATTCGGGCACGTATAACAATAACGTTCTGACGATGGCAGCGGGTATTGCGGGGCTGTCTAAAGTTTTTACGCCGGACATCACTGAACGACTAAATCAAACCGGCGATGATTTTCGACAACACTTACAGTCAGTGGCTGATCAGCACGATGCGCCGTTTCAAATCATGGGCCGTGGCTCAATGATTTGCATTCATCCGCAACGCGAACCGATCAAAACTTTCGCAGACACTGCGACCTCTAGTCCGGCGGCGCGAAAACTTGTTCACCTGGAAATGCATCTGCGCGGCTTCTATTTGGCTCGGCGTGGGTTCATGAGCCTATCTCTACCGCTAACGGAATCCGATCTCAACTCGTTTGCCGAGGCTTTTGAAGCAGTCGTGACTGAACACGGCCAGGTGCTTGCCGCGCACTAGTGTGAACACTTCCACTCGAATTCAGCTGAAACCTGTTTGCACCCTTTCATCGCGACAATGGTGATAAACGCACGCCATTGAGCGCAACACCGTAAGATTCGAATTAATCAGAGAAAATGACATGCAACTTGAAGGACAAGTAGCGATTATTACCGGTGCCGCGAAAGGAATGGGCGGCGCGATAACGCGCGCGCTGGCGACCGAAGGAGCAAATCTCTTTCTTGCTGCGCGACAAATTGAGCCGATAGAAACGCTTGCGAATCAGTTGCGAGAGGTCGGCCACTCGGCGCAGGCATTATCAATCGACGTCACTGATGAAACCCAGGTCAAGTCATTGGTTCAAGCCACACTGGATGTCTACGGTGGCAGGATCGATATCTTAGTCAACGTCGCGGGTATTACCGGCCCCATCGAAACTCCCGTCTGGGAAATTGAATACGACGATTACATGGCGGTCATCACAGCCAATATCCTGGGCACCTTCTTGCCAATCAAACACGTCATGCCAACCATGATCAAACAACGCGGTGGCAGAATCGTCAATATCGGTGGCACCTCGGGTCTTCGCGGTTACCGGTACCGCACGGCGTACAGTTCCTCAAAGTGGGCTATCCGCGGACTGACTCGCACCATCGCGATTGAAGCCGGACCATACGGCATTGCTGTTAACAATGTCGTTCCGGGCATTGTCGAAACTCCACGCATGAAGCGATTGTGCGAGGAAAAAGCACGTAAGCGTGGCTGGACACCCGATGAGGTCTATGACGAGTATGTAGAAGAAACCAGCCTGCGTTCGATCACGACACCGGAAGACATTGCCAATGCCGTAGTCTTCGCGGCGAGCGAGCGCAGTCGCAATATGACCGGCCAGGATATCATCGTCGATGGTGGCTGGATGATATAAAGCGGCCCGGCGGTGCGTTCAAATAGCCGCCCCTGTCTCACTGACGCACCCACGTCACCGCAAGGCGATACGATACCTGCATTTCAGACAACCTTTGGCTCGACGCTACATCGATCGGCGGTGTCAATCGAGTATTGGCTTGGCTTTAGGCGCATCAAACTCCGGCTTTAATGCTTAACTTAGATGCTTCTGACTTGACGGTGCACCTGATAACGGGCGATAAGGTTAAGCATTGAAAACCTTCGAATCGAGAGTTAAGGATTGAGGGGACGATGACGAATATTGAAGAGATACTCGCAGCCCCCAATGGACCCGTGTTTGAGGTTACCAACGGAAGTATTGCGTTTGGTGGCAACCAAGCATTGGAAGCCGTTTCCTTCGGCATGACTAAAGGACAACTCGTTGGTCTGATTGGTCCCAATGGTTCCGGCAAAACGACACTGCTTAATGCCACCAGCGGCATCTATCCGCTCAACACCGG
>DUBL01000251.1 GCA_012960345.1 Gammaproteobacteria bacterium
GCAGGCGCCATACTGATCGCCGAGGCCCATCGAGGTATCACAGAGAAAGAACGCGCCGTCTTAAAAGGGTTTCTTGGTGAGGCCTATGCAATTGATAAGCTCGATAGCGCAAGACTTGCCACCCTATTGCCTCAACGGATCACCGATGTAAAAAATGAAACCGCCTTCTCACAGCGTATGCAGGTGATACGCGATCTGTGCCTGGTCGCGAGCGCGGACAAGCCAGTTGCAACTGGAGAGGTCCTTGTACTAAACAGAATAGCCGAGGGACTTGAGGTGCCACTTAACTTTGTTGAACAGTCGCTCGATATTCCTAGCGATCTGGATTAACGCTCGATCACTGTCCGTTCACTCGCCCATCGATCAAACAACCTCAACGTTGCCTGCGGTCTGATCTATCCGCCGATGCAATGACTGGAGTCGATTAACAGTGACCTCTTCACGCAACATGCCGTGGGCATCACAAGCGGCTCGTGCCGCCGCCAACGTTGTGAAATAAGTGACATTGTGCATTAAAGCTAATCGCCGAATCGACAGTGAATCTTTGTGACTGTTCGGTCTGCTCGCAGTGGTATTAATAATCAAATCAAATTCATTATTACGAATACGGTCAAGCACGTGGGGGACGCCTTCATTGACTTTGTGAACTAAACGCACAGCTAAGCCCACGGCAGACAAAGCCAAGGCCGTACCTTCAGTTGCTGCCAAGGAAAAGCCATTGCTATCCAGGTACTGTGCGATGCCGACAACCTCCGCTTGATCCTTTGTTCGTACACTGATCAGAGCATGGCCGGCAGATGGAATATCGGACCCGGTTTCGAGCTGGGCTTTGTAGTAGGCCTCTCCAAAGGTTTCGCCCACCCCCATCACCTCACCTGTGCTTTTCATCTCAGGACCCAACACCGGGTCCACCCCGGGGAACTTGGCAAACGGGAAAACAGCTTCTTTGACAGAAAAATAAGGAGGCACAATTTCTTGCACAACCCCCTGCTGTGCCAGCGATTGCCCGACCATACATCGAGCCGCAATCTTCGCCAATGGGCGCGCGGTGGCCTTAGACACAAAAGGGACCGTCCGCGCGGCCCGGGGGTTGACCTCAAGAACATAAATCTCCCCGTCACGAACAGCAAATTGGATATTAACAAGACCAATTACGTTCAATGACAATGTCAGAATCTTGGTCTGGCGTCGAAGTTCTTCTTGAATCTCATGCGCCAAACTTGAAGGTGGTAACGTACAGGCCGAATCGCCGGAGTGAATTCCTGCCTCTTCTATGTGCTCCATGATCCCACCAATGACTACCTCGCTACCATCACACAGTGCATCAATATCTACTTCGATCGCATCGTTCAGAAAACGATCAAGCAATACCGATGATTCATGGGACACTCTAAATGAGTTTCGGAAATACGCCGTTAACTCATTTTCGTCGTGAACAACTTCCATCGCCCGGCCACCCAACACATAAGACGGACGAACAATCAGGGGATAGCCGATTTCTTCAGCCAACACAACCGCCTCAACCTCGTCCCGCGCTATACGATTGGGTGGCTGCTGTAGGTCCAGCTCACGCAGCAACGCCTGGAACTGTTCACGATCTTCAGCACGGTGAATCGATGCGGCCGACGTACCAATAATGCGCACACCCGCCGCCTCAAGCGCGCCAGCAAGTTTTAGTGGGGTCTGGCCACCATATTGAACAATGACACCGTCGGGTTGTTCGACCGCGACAATCTCCAGTACATCCTCCAGAGTCACCGGCTCAAAATATAACCGATCAGCAGAATCGTAATCTGTAGAAACGGTCTCTGGATTGCAGTTCACCATAATCGTTTCGAAACCATCCTCGCGCAGCGCCATCGCCGCATGGACGCAGCAATAGTCAAACTCAATACCCTGGCCGATTCGATTAGGGCCGCCGCCAAGAATCATGATTTTTCTCCGGTCATCGGGCTCGGCTTCACACTCATCCTCATAAGAAGAGTAGAGATAGCCCGAAGGCGTCACAAATTCTCCTGCGCAAGAGTCCACCCGCTTGTAGACAGGGCGCACATCCCATCCCTGGCGCATCTTTCGCACCACATTTTCCTCCTGCTTCAACAAGACAGCCAATCGCGCGTCCGAGAAGCCCTGGCGCTTCCATGCCCGGACTAGATCCGCAGTTACCTCGGTAAAGTTCGTTTTTGAAATCTCGGCTTCCGTCTCAACCAATCGGGAAATCTGCGACAGAAACCACGGATCAATACCGCTGAGCTGATGAATTTCATCAATTGATATACCCCAGCGCAGGGCGTCGGCAACACACCAGATGCGCCGTGCTCCTGGAGTTTGCAGGGACTTCTTCAACGCGCTGTGATCCATCGTCACATCTGCTTGAGTCTCCGAATCGAGCCCGACTTTGCCGATCTCCATGCTACGAAGCGCCTTATGAAACGATTCCATGAAAGTTCGGCCAATCGCCATTACCTCGCCAACAGATTTCATTTGTGTTGTTAGGGAAGCATCCGCACTTGGAAACTTTTCAAAATCGAAACGCGGGATCTTGGTCACGACATAATCGATCGACGGCTCAAATGACGCTGGCGTCGCCCCCCCTGTGATGTCATTACCCAGTTCATCTAACGTAAAACCTACTGCCAGCTTTGCAGCTACTTTCGCTATTGGAAATCCAGTTGCCTTGGAGGCCAGCGCGGAGGAGCGCGATACGCGCGGATTCATCTCAATAATCACCTGCCGCCCATCGATCGGATTAACGCCAAACTGGACGTTTGAGCCACCTGTATCCACTCCAATCTCTCTCAAAACAGCAATGCTTGCATCACGCATTGTCTGATATTCTTTGTCAGTCAAAGTCTGTGCCGGCGCAACGGTGATCGAATCACCCGTATGTATCCCCACCGGATCGAGATTCTCGATGGAGCACACGATAATGCAGTTATCGTTGCGATCTCGTACGACCTCTAACTCGTACTCCTTCCACCCCAGAATGCATTCCTCTATCAATAGCTCACCAGTGGGTGACGCGTCGAGTCCTCGTTGGCAGATCTCCGTCAGTTCCTCTGGCGTACCAGCAATCCCACCACCAGAACCCCCCAGGGTAAATGATGGTCTGACGATCACCGGAAACCCCAGTTGATCTGCAATGGACTGCGCCTCTTGTAGTGAATGCGCCAGATCACCCCGGACAGTCTCAAGACCGATTGACCGCATGGCATTACCAAACAGTTCACGGTCCTCGGCTTTATCAATAGCCGCAGCAGTGGCTCCGATCATCTCTACATCAAACGCATCAAGCACACCGTGACGGACAAGATCAAGCGAGCAATTCAACGCGGTTTGCCCCCCCATGGTGGGCAGAATCGCATCAGGTCGTTCAACCTCGATGATGCGTGCCACACTCTGCCATCGAATAGGCTCTATGTAGGTCGCCTCAGCAGCGTCTGGGTCGGTCATGATCGTTGCCGGATTAGAATTCACCAACATGACGCGAAAGCCCTCCTCGCGTAGCGCTTTACACGCCTGTACGCCGGAATAATCGAATTCACACGCCTGACCAATGACGATTGGACCCGCCCCCAACACCAGAATGGTTTTAAGATCGCTACGTTTAGGCACAGCTGGAAAGTCGCGATGAATGCATCGAAGTCACAAAACGATCAAACAGCGCGCTCATATCGTGCGGACCTGGGCTCGCTTCTGGATGACCTTGGAACGAGAAAGCCGGTCTGCTCAATAATTCAATCCCCTGCACTGAGTCATCAAACAATGAGCGGTGAGTGATTCGAATATCGTCAGGAAGATTATCGGGATCGACTGCAAATCCATGATTCTGACTCGTGATAAAGACTCGACCACTGTCAAGATCCATTACCGGATGATTGGCGCCGTGATGTCCGAATTTCATTTTCTCAGTCCTCGCTCCCGCGGCTAAAGCCAACAACTGATGACCAAGGCAAATGCCAAGAATCGGCACCCTCCAAGCCAGCATTGTCCGAATCATTTGAATCGCGTAATCGCATGGCTCAGGATCCCCCGGACCGTTGGAAAGAAACACACCGTCTGGCTGCAGCGCCTGGATCTCCTCTGCCGACGTGTGTGCCGAGACCACCATGACCTCGCACCCCAACTCGGCAAAGCGCCTCAGAATGCTATGTTTTACGCCAAAATCTACGGCCACAACCCTTAACCCACTCCCCGCCCAACTGCCGCCATGGTCCACCTGCCCCATTAACTTGGGCGGCCACCTATACGACGCTTTGGTGCTAACCCGCCTTGCAATATCCACACCATTAAGACCGTGCCACTCGCGCGCCACTTGAACAGCACCCGACGGATTAATCGAACCCGCCTGAAGGCACCCCTTTTGTGCGCCAGTGCGCGTCAGCAGACGGGTGAGTTTGCGAGTATCGATCTCACTGATTCCCACAACCCCATGCCCCTCGAGAAACGATCCCAGTGAATCGCTCGCCCGGAAACTGCTGTACTCCTGCGGCAGATCGCGAATGATTAGCCCCGCGGCCAAAACGCCCGAGGATTCGAAGTCTTCCGCGTTGATTCCAGTGTTACCAATATGGGGATAGGTCAAAGCGACTAACTGGCTAGCGTAGGAAGGATCTGTGAGGATCTCCTGATAACCTGTCATGGCCGTGTTAAACACGACCTCACCGACCGATTCACCTAAACAACCAATCGAACGACCTTGAAATACAGTGCCATCTTCCAGCGCTAACAACGCTTGCTCAGACAATTACTCGCCAATCCCTGAGACAAAAAAAAGGAACCGCTCGGGTTCCTGGGTGGACACATCTTTGAAAAGTTTTTTCATTTCAAGAAAAGCATTCTATCGAAACCCCAGGGGGAAGACAAGGCGCAGCCCACTATCGAATACTCGATAGCCACCACCGGGGCTTACTGACCTATGCACTCCAGTACCGGCCTTCGCGGTTTTCCCGCAAAAGATTAGGTCGGTTAAATAAACAACTGAATGTCCGCGTCTGCAGCGAACTCGAGAAAGGTCGCCGCGCCTCCTATATCAACCTCATCGATGAAATCACTTCTCTCGAACCCAAAGACATCCATCGTCATCTGGCAGCCGATCAACTTAACATCAAACTCAATACAGCTATCGCGAAGCTCCTCAATCGTTGCCACGCCCTTATTTTGAAAGGTCTTCTTCATCAAAGCAGTAGCCATGGTCTCAAAACCAGGGACATTGCCCATCAATGCATTGGGAATCGGCCATTCAATATCCTGAAACCCTTTCGGCCCGAACGGCATCTTCATCGGCATGGCGGGATTGGTATGCGGAGCCACCTTTGCTGAGATCTTCTTTTTAAGCAAAGTGAGGCCATAAAATGTAAAAAAGATGCCCACTTCCATATCCATGGCAGCCGCAGTCGAGGCAAGAATGAAGGGCGGATAGGCCCAATCCAAGGTGCCCTTTGAGGCGATTAACGCCATGCGCTTCGAATTCTTTTGGCTCATATCATCATTTCCTTTTAACTACTCGACCCTAGGGCCCACACTCAGCCAGTCATACTATCTGTGCTGTGTATGTTAACACTCGCACTGGAATCCCCCTAGTAAGGTCCTCACCCTGCATTACTGTGAGATTGTTGATCCCCTATCCCTACTAACTCATTTACCACCACCATGCTTTTCAATAAGATGGAGCGTATTTCACTCATCCATTAAGAGGTGCAGATTATGGGTCGTGTAGACAAGAAAATTGCCATCGTAACAGGTGGTGGTAATGGAATTGGTCGAGCCATTGCCGAACGTCTGGCAGTAGAAGGAGCAATCGTCACGGTGACTGATCAGAACTCAGAAGCGGGTAAAGCGGTCGCCGATGGGGTCGATACCATGCAATTTCTAGAACATGATGTGCGTATCGAAGCCGATTGGGCGAAGGTGATGGCCAGCGTGACACGGCAGCACGGACGCCTGGACCTGCTGATTAATAATGCCGGAATTCTCGCTACGGAATCTAGTCAAGACGTTGAAAACACCTCTCTAGATCAATGGCGAACGGTTAATGCTGTTAACAGCGAAGGCGTATTCTTAGGTTGCCAGCATGCGATCGAAGCCATGAAAGCGACCGGCGGGTCGATCGTCAATCTATCATCCATCGCCGCACTCATGGCGACCCCTCATCTGGCCGCCTATGGCGCCTCGAAGGCGGCGGTTAGGCAACTAACCAAAACAGTTGCCGTGCATTGTGGACGAAAAGGCTACCGCATCCGCTGCAATTCGGTACACCCCGGCGTTATACAGACCAGCATGGGGGATCACGTAATGGCGCTTGGGGGCGGAAATGTAGAACAAAAATGGGCGGCACGGATCGCCGCGATCCCATTGGGTGAGGCTGGGACCGTACATGACGTCGCCAGTTGTGTCCTGTTTCTTGCCTCCGACGAGGCCCGCCACATTACCGGGGCCGAACTCGTCGTCGATGGGGGTATGACGATTTGCTAAAAGCATACCCATTGACGGGAGGGGCAACAACCGGACTACCCCATTTACAAAAATTAATTCCCTGGGTAGAGTCCAGTTTTCTAGGTCAACGTGATTGACTCGCTCTCAGCATTTAATTTTCCAAGATGCCACACCGTAAAATAACTATTGAAAATAGTAATTTAAGGGAATTAATTGATAGGACTTCGAGACCCGGCGCTCGCCTCTAAGTTGGCCCTGGCCGAACCGTTTAAACATCTGCGTCGGGCTTGGGCAGAGGTAGAGGAATCCGCCAGAAGCCGCCTGACGGGAAAGGTTCGCCCTACCTTGCCGGAGGACGATATATCCCTGATTCGACGCAAGATTGACCGCTGCCTTTCGGAGGCCGGCGGTGCCGCCTCGGCGCGTGCACGAGCGGCCAGCCTCGGAGGTGTCTACCTTGACCTCGAACTTATCGGACAGCAGCGCTTTCTTCGTTTGCTGGCCGAAGACTATGGCGTGGCCACTACCACCTTGCATACCGCGGTACAGGCATGGCTGGCCTGCGCCGACGGCAAAGACCCTAATAATGAACGGGGCCTCCTGCGTGCGGAACAAAACCTTCGAAAAACACTACGCGCGCCTCGAATGCATCTTCTCACCCAGTTTAATGAACTACCGCAGGGGGTGAAATTCCTGGCCGATATGCGATCCCAACTGCTATCGATCAAACACGAGAGCGCTTCATTAAACGCGTTTGACAAAGAGTTCAAAGAACTCCTCACAACCTGGTTCGATGTAGGTTTTCTTGAACTGCAGCGTATTACATGGGACGCACCAGCCGCTTTGCTAGAAAATCTTGCAAATCATGAAGCCGTACACGCCATCAGGTCATGGCAGGATATCAAGCACCGCCTGGCGGCGGCTGATCGTTGCTGCTATGCACTTATTCATCCCCAAATGCCGAACGACCCCTTGATTTTTGTGTGGGTGGCATTAACCAATGGTATTGCAGACAACATCCAGCAGTTGCTGCGCATTGACAACGATGAAGTGGCCGAGGGGAATGCTGACACCGCCATTTTTTATTCCATCTCCGCCACTCAACCCGGACTGAACGGCGTTGGTTTCGGCAGCTTTCTTATTAAACGAGTGGTCGACGAATTGACTCGCGATCACAAACAACTTCGAGTATTCGCAACCCTATCCCCAATTCCTGGGTTCCGGCCCTGGTTAGAAAAACAACTCCATGCAACGACAACTGAAACGGCTAATCCTTGGCTACGGTCGCGACTTGCCACCGTCAATGACAGCACACTCTTGTCGCATATCTTCTCCGATCGAGACTGGTTAAAGGTTCAAAAAGCAGGGTCTGAACTGCAAACCACCTTGCTTCAACTGTGTGCGTATTATCTTCTTGAGGAAAAACGCGACACCGCCGCCCTTGACTCGGTGGCTAATTTTCATCTTTCCAATGGTGCGTCAATCGAACGACTGAACTGGAAAGGAGACACCTCCAAGAAAGGGCAACATGACGCCGCAGGACTAATGGTTAACTATCGTTACCGACTTAAGGACATCGAAACCAACCATGAGCGTTACCACACTGACGGGAATATTTCACGAACCAAGATCGTTGATTTATTACTGAAAGCATAGACGCCGGGCTTCATCGTCCCTCGAATTTCGGTTTTCTCTTTTCATTAAATGATCGAATGCCTTCTCTCCGATCATCCGTCGCAATCATTCTCTCGTAACACTGAACTTCGTAGATCAAACCCGTCATGTTGTCGACCTGCAGCCCATAGTGGATCGACTTCTTTGCCTGACGAACCGAAATGGGCGCATTAGCACAAATTCTCTGCGCTACATCAGTGACCTTCATGAGCAACTCGTCGGGCTCGCACACGCGATTAACCAACCCCCACTCATATCCCTCCTGAGCGCTCCAGGGGCCCGCTGAGAGAATCAACTCTTTGGCCCGTCGTTCACCCACTGCTCGCGGTAAATTTTGAGTACCCCCGGCACCGGGCATAATGCCAATCGACACCTCCGTTAAAGCGAATTTTGCATTCGACGATGCGTATATAAAATCACACATCAGGGCCATTTCACAGCCCCCACCGTAGGCATATCCATTGACCGCGGCAATCACGGGTATCGGGCACTCCATCACCGCGTACATCGCCTCTTCAAAAATACTGTGCTGTTTCCGCCACGCTTCATCACTCATTCCATCGCGCTCTTTCAGATCACCCCCCGCGCAGAAGGCTTTGTCGCCCTCTCCCGTGATCACAATGCATCGCAACGCTTTCGGTGAAAAACGTAGCGGTACAAAAATATCGCGCAACTCCTCACCCATCTTTGTATTCAGTGCGTTACGCACATTGGGCCGATTGAGCGTCAGGATAGCGAGGCCATCGGCAGAACAATCCACCTTAATTGTTTCGTAATCTTGTTTGATCATAGGTCTAGTCCGTATCCTGCTTTAACACCGACCGGGTATGTTCGCCCAGTTGGGGCGGGTTTTGGGTGTATCCCGGACGGGTACCATTAAAACTCAAAGGGACACCCATCAAGGTCATCTCGCCATCTGGAGACTCCTGAAGCATTCCTAAGGCTTTCGTCTGTGGGTGCTCGACCACCTGATCAAAGCTCTGTAACGGCGTATTGGGTACCCCTCCTTCGTCCAGTCGCCTGATCCAGTCATCTCGGCTCTCCCGTTCAATGATGCCCTGAATGGAATCATTAAGTACTTTTCTGTTGTTAACCCTTTCAGGATTGCTTGCAAAACGATTGTCCGTTTTCCATTCTGGAACACCGAGAACATCGCACAATCGACCAAACAAGTTGTCATTGCCCGCAGCGATCACCAGGTAATCATCCGCTGCCCGGTAGACCTTATAGGGAGCCAGCATTCCCACTTCCGAGCCAGTTCGCGCGGGCACCGTCCCCGACGCGAGATGCATTGCGGAAGGCACCGTCATCCAGGCCAACGCCGTTTCATAAAGAGACGTATCGACCTCACAACCGATTCCTGTCTGATTACGTTCATGCAAAGCGGCGAGCAGCCCTATACAAGACCACATACCCGCGGCAATATCGATGATTGAGGGCCCCACACGCACGGGTTCACGACCTTCTTCCCCGGTAATGCTCATGATGCCGCTAAAAGCCTGCATTAAGGGATCGTAACCTGGCTTACTACGCAATGGACCCTCTGCACCAAACGCGCCTATGTTGCAATAGATCAGGCCCGGTTTTGAACTCCGAAGAGACTCCCCATCTAGACCGAACCGCTGCAATAGCCCAGGTCGTTGATTCTGGACAACAATATCCGCTTCGGTATCAATTAATCTTTTTAAATCCTCAAGCTGTTCTGAATCCTTGAAATCGACCGTGATCGACAATTTTTCTCGATTAAGACTCTGAAAACATGCCGAGGCACCTTCCCAGAATGGAGGCCCCCACGATCGCGCATCATCTCCGTTAATCGGATTTTCGACCTTAATCACTCGAGCCCCAAGGATCGCCAAGGTTTGGCCGCCAAAAGGGGCCGCCACACTGTGTCCCAATTCGACTACCGTCAAGCCAGACAGCGGACCGCTAGATTCCATTGATATCTCCTACAACATTGATTGTCTGCACTTGTGCGAGTTTCCCCAGCGGTTTTAAAGCACATCGCGCACCATCAACGCGCCAGTTCGGCGCGATGGTGCGCGATATGATCACCCATGAAGGTGGCGATGAAATAGTAACTGTGGTCATACCCCGATTGCATACGCAAAATCAACGGCTTGCCGGCAGCGACAAACGCCGCTTGTAACAATTCACAGCGTAATTCTCGTGCCAAAAAATTATCCGCCTCGCCCTGGTCGACTAAGACAGTTCCTTCAAACTGACTTGACTCGACCAGTTCGCACGAATCCCACTTGGCCCAGTCAGTCTTATCCTTTCCCAAATAACCTGTAAACGCTTTCTCACCCCATGGGCACTGCGAGGGTGCCGAGATCGGTGCGAAAGCCGAACAACTGCTGAACACGTCGGGACGTTTTAGCGCACAAATCAATGCCCCGTGCCCACCCATAGAATGACCCGTCACACCGATTCGAGCCTCATCAGCTCCGAGCTCCCCCGCAACTAGCGATGGCAGCTCCTCAGTCACATAATCAAACATATTGTAATGTTCCTTCCACGGAGCTTCGCTGGCGTTGATATAAAATCCGGCGCCCGTGCCAAAATCCCAATCCTCCTCTTCCCCTTCGAGCTGCAAACCACGAGGCGACGTATCTGGCATTACCAGCATTAAGCCGTGCTCCGCAGCAAATCGCTGCGCACCCGCCTTATCTGCAACGTTGGCCCACGTACAGGTTAATCCCGAAAGATAGAACAACGCCGGCAAGGGGCCCGCGGCGGGCACCGAGGGTGTGAAAACGGCAAATTCCATATCACACCGAGTGGTCTTTGACGCGTGTCGAAACACCCGCTGGACACCACCCCAGGTCTTCACTTCTTGAATACATTCCATTGATTTCTTCCTAATGCAGTCGCGGTCCATCATATTGACTATCGGCTAATTATAAGCATCCAACTCAAGGGAGGCAGTTCAAAATTCGTTTGTGATGATCAATGGTTAGAATCACTCCTGCGATGACACATTCCACGTTCCAGCCCTTGGCAGGGATTCGCGTTCTAGATATCACGCAGGTTTTGGCCGGGCCATACGCCTCCTATCAGTTAGCCTTGATGGGTGCTGACGTTATTAAAATTGAACGGCCCGGTGATGGCGATTGGACTCGAAGCGGGGGCGCTGATGCCGACCTCGCCAAGGCGCACATGGGCCTTCCTTATCTCACACAGAACGCAAATAAGAAATCCGTCACACTTGATCTCAAGCAAGAACGCGGACGCGCAGTTCTACAACGTATGCTCCCTTCGTGCGATGTCTTTCTTGAGAATCTTCGGCCGGGGGCTATGTCAACATTGGGATTTTCATTTGACCAGGTGCGTCAATTTCGTCCAGACATCGTCTACTGTTCAATATCCGCTTTCGGTCAAGATGGCCCCCTGAACAAGCGACGGGCCTATGACCACGTCGTCCAGGGAATGTGCGGCATCATGCATGCCACAGGAAGCAAGGAGTCGGGACCCACCAAAGTCGGTGCCCCGTATATCGACTACGCCACGGGACTCAATGGGGCATTTGCCATTGTAGCTGCCCTGCACGAGGTCCATCGAACGGGGAACGCGGTTAGACTGGATGTGGCCATGCTGGACACCGCCCTCTTGTTGATGGCCTCTCATGTCACCGCTTATCTCACCGCTGGCATTGAACCTGCGCCTGCTGGCAACGAAGCATTTAGCGGGAGCGCAGCATCGGGCTGTTTTCCTACCCGTGAAGGGCTCTTAATGCTAGCCGCCAATACTGAAGGACAGTGGCAATCCCTATGTCGTGTATTAAACAATGATGCTTTATCAACTGACCCACGTTGGAAAATAGCGAGTAATCGATCTGCGCACGCAGCCGATCTCAAAGTAATCCTAACCGAGCAGTTGACAAAACAAACGGCCAACGAATGGGACACTCAACTCAACGATGCCGGCGTGCCCGCTGGCAGTGTCATGCGCCTCGCTGAAATTCTTGAACACGCACAGCCCCAGGCACGGGACATCACCCATGCCGTACCGCTACCTGAGACGGCAACAGTCACCCATTTGCCTACCTTAGGCTTCAAAGTTAACGGCAGTAGCATCCCACCGACGGCTGCCCCCCCGACACTGGGTCACGATACCGAAACAGTCCTACGGGAGCTTGGCTTTGAGAATGGGGAAATTGAAGCGCTTCGAGAACAGAACGTCATCTGAAAACCGAATGATCTGATTTGTCTCAAACCACCATGCACCTTGCATCACTAATACGGACTGCCGCAGTAGACACAACTGATGACCATTCAACGCACTTTTATAAATACCCATGAAAAACATCACCATTCAAAAAATTGAAGTAACTCTTTTTGAGATCACCGTGCCAGATATTGCCGCCGACCCATCCGGATTCGGTGTTTGGTATCAACGGGGAGCCGGCACACCCCAGCAACGCTTCGCGATCAGAATTTATGCAGACGATGGCACCATCGGCGAATACGTACCCCCACGCTCCCGTGCGCCCGTGGTAATGGCCGCCAGCATTGCCCTGGCACACCTGCTAATCGGTAAACCTGCATTAGAACGGGAACGACACTACCAAACCATGCGAAACGCCACCAAACACGTTGGTGATTCGGGCATTGGTGCACTCGACATTGCGCTGTGGGATC
>DUBL01000252.1 GCA_012960345.1 Gammaproteobacteria bacterium
TTGCAGGGTTTGATATTGATGCATTGGGTGCTGTTGGCGGCAGTATTCGGGGTGGGGGCCTGCTGTTGCTGCTGATGCCGGCGTTGGATGACTGGCAGCACTTTGATGATCCAGCAAAGGAGCGCATGACGGTTCACGGTTATACCGCTGCCGATGTTGGTGGCCGTTGGTTCGAACACCTGAAGCGATGTTTGTTGGAGGCGAGTGGCGTCATCATTTTGTCGCAGCATGACGGAGTTCACGGAGGTGGTTTGACCGTTGCGCCGTCGCCCGTGTCCGGCGAGGTGCATGATGCGGACTGTGTCACGGCTGATCAGGCCGATGCGGTTGCCGCTGTAACGCGTACGGTGCGTGGGCACCGGCGACGGCCGGCGGTGCTGGTTTCAGATCGTGGCCGCGGCAAGTCGGCAGCGCTTGGTATTGCCGCTGCACGAGTGTTGCGTGATCCGGGGCAGCGGATTCTAGTGACTGCGCCGCGCCGGTCGGCGGCGGCCAGCGTCTTTTTGCATGCCGCTCGTTTGTTGCCGGACTCCGTGCTTCATCAAGGCCAACTTTGTGTCGCTTCCAGCGTGCTTGAATTTGTGGCGCCGGAACGATTGCGTTCGAAAGCACTGACGGCGAGTTTGGTAATGATCGACGAGGCAGCCGCCCTTCCGACCCCCTTATTGCACGACATACTGCGTCGATATTCCCGATTGGCTTTTGCTACCACCGTGCACGGTTATGAAGGCAGCGGCCGTGCCTTCGAGCTGCGTTTCAGTCAATATCTCGATCAGCACAGCGTGGGTTGGCGTCGAGTTCAGTTGAATACGCCCATTCGTTGGGCGGCAGGGGATCCACTGGAAGAATGGCTATTTCGGGCGCTGGCGCTGAATGCGCGGATCGCCGAAAGTGCATCGGTTGGAGGAGTGCGGGTAGAGGATGTCAAGGCAAAGTACCTTTCCCAGGGTGAATTGGCTACGCAGCCTGATGTGCTCGAGCAGGTTTTCGGTTTGATGGTGCAAGCGCATTATCGGACACGTCCCTACGATCTTCGTTATCTTATGGATGCCCCTAACGTCAGCGTTGTAGCGATGTTTGCTGATGACACGGTGGTGGCCGTTGCGTTGCTGGCGATCGAAGGCGGTTTTGATCAAGACACCGCCAGCGCCATCGTAGATGGTCGTCGACGTCCGCGAGGCCATCTTTTGCCTGAATCGCTCGGTGTGCATTTCGGTCTTGAAGCGGGCCCGACGGCGCGCCATGCACGGATTGTGCGCATCGCGGTGCATCCGGCGGTGCGCTGTCGTGGGTTGGGTTCATCGCTCGTTTCGTTCATTTTAGAGAGTTCCCTCGGACAAGGTCTCGATAGTGTGGGGACGACATTTGGTGCTACGCCAGCGCTGACTCGGTTCTGGGGTCACGCTGGGTTGCAGCCATTGCGTCTGGGAGTGCGGCGGGGAACAGCCAGTGGCGGTCACGCGCTTTTGATGTTGAAGGGATTGTCTGCGAGTGGCATCGATTTGGCACAATCGGCCAGCGAAGTTTTTGCCCGGAATTTTCGATGCCAACTGGCGGATACATTAACCTTGGTTCCAACAGAGGTCGTGCTCGAGATTCTCGGACAATGTGCAATGGCACCGGCTATGCCGGATACTTGGCAGTGGCGCGATGCCGCCGCCTTTGCATTCTTGGGTCGAAGCTACGAGGATGTGGTGGGGTCGTTGGAAACCATTGTGTGGTGGGTCCTGGCGAGTGAGCAGCGGCCGGTTGAGTTGTCGGCAACGGGCGGTGCTTTGTTGGTTGCCAGAGTACTGCAGAAACGGTCATGGGCGACTTGTGCCACGTTGTGCAAGGCGCCTGGGCGAGCCGGTGTACTGGCGTTATTGCGAGACAGTATGGCCAAGATACTCGAGGGGACTGATTCGACGGCAGTGCAAGCAGAGGTGCTTCGTTTACAGACTCGATTGGTGGCCGGGTCGGGTCCCAGCAGGGGGTGAGATGACCCAAAGGACTAAGGCCCCTTCCGAGCCTGGTGAGATTCCGCCGCTGATCGATTTCCCGCATGCGCCCCCGAGTTGGTTACCAAAGGATGCTGTAGCCTTGGCCGCTAGTGACTTCCTTGTGTTGACTGAGGATCACTGGACACTGATTGCGGCGCTACAGGAGTACTTCATGCGCAATGCGCCGGAGAACATCCGATTGCGTGACCTGCATGACGCGTTAAAGGAAAAGTTTCATACCAGCGGCGGCGGACATTATCTCTACCACTTGTTCCCCGGGGGGCCGGTAGCGCAGGGATGTCCAATAGCTGGACTGAGCGCACCGGCGGGTAGCGTGGATCAGTCCTACGGCAGTGTGTCCTGACTATCGCTTACCTGCCTTTAAAATGGGGCACTCGGCGTTCGGCCATTGCCCGCACGCCTTCCTGAAAATCCTCGGTTAATCGTAACCGGCTTTGTTGTTCAAGTTCGTGTTCGGTCGCTGCAATGACGGCTTCGGCGAGTCCATCACGCAGGGTTGCGCGAATGGCGCGAACTGCGAGTGGTCCCGACGCAGTAATCTCCTGGGCCAGGGCGATTGCCCGCTCGCGCACATCGGCCTGGGGCACCAGTTCATCGGCAAGACCCATGGCATGGGCCTCGTCGCCAGGCACCCGTCGTCCGGTCAGTAATAACAGGCTGGCCTGGGTTGGGCCGATCAGACGCGGCAGGGTCACACTGAGGCCAAAGCCTTGGTGAAAAGCGAGGCGGGCAAAGTTGGCTGAAAAGCGCGCTTCCCTGCAGGCCACTCGGTGGTCTGCCGAGCACGCAAGACCAAGGCCGCCCCCAATGGCCGCGCCTTGAACTGCGGCGATTACCGGTTTTTGAGCCCGAAAAACACGGGCTGCCTCGCGGTAGAGATTGCCGGCCTGGGCGTCGAGTTGTTCCTGTCCCCAGGATTCCCGCGCAGAGAAGTCGGCTCCTGCGCAGAAATGTTTACCCTTGGAACACAGCACAATGGCGCGGCAGGCATCGTCGTTGTCCAATAATTCATAGGTGTCTGCAATTTGGCGGATGAGGCTGAAGTCGAAGAAGTTGTTTGGGGGCCGACGAATTTCAACTATCGCCACATGATCGGCAATCGTCACGCTGAGCCCTTGTTCGGTTGTTTCAGACATCGTTCATTCTCCAGGGGGATTCATGAGTGGAGTCGGCGGGGGCGCATGTCATGCTACTCGAGGGGTCACTCGATCGGGTACCAATTAGGGCATCGCTAATGGTGACGCCCAGACCACAGTCGTGAACGATGACTGGGTTAAGGTCAAGAGTGTCGAGCGCAAGCGCATTGGCAAGAGCGAAATCACTGATGCGCACCAGCAGTTCGACGAGTGCGTCGATATCAGCTGGGGCACGGCCCCGCACGCCCCCAAGTAATGGCCGACAGTGCAGCTGGTTGAGAAGTCTGTGGGCTTGGTGTGGGTTAACCGGCAGCGGTGTGGTCACCAGATCGTTGACTACTTCGACCAGCACGCCGCCGCTGCCAATCGACAGGAGTAATCCGAAATCAGGATCGCGGTGGATACCAATGATCAGTTCAGTGCCCGGAGGGGCCATCGGCTCTACGCGAATGCCATCGATTTTGGCCGTGGGAGCGTGGATGCGGGTTTCATTCATCATCGCTTCGTAGCCTGAGGCGACCTGGTCGGTGCCGACGAGATTCAGCGCAACGCCACCCACCTCGGTTTTGTGTGGTATCTGTGCGGACTGCACCTTTAGGGCGACCGGACTGTTAAACGCTGCCGCCGCTGCCACCGCTTCCTCGGCTGATGTGACAAGCCGTCCTGGCGGACAGGGGATCTTGAGTTGACTCAGCATCTGTTTGGCAGCGTGCTCGGTGTACATCGGAATATCAGGGTCCAGGGTGGGCCAAGTCTTTGTCCGAGCCGGTGGCTTATCGTCTGTTGGATCAAATGCTTCCAGGAAGGTCTGGTAATCGGCCATTGCCTTGATGGCGCGCGCTGCGTTAGACATATTCTCGAGACAGGGAAAGCCCGCCTGCGCCAGCAGCTCCACGGCCCGCGGGTGTGCCCGGGTATAAGCGCAAAAGACAACGGGTTTCTTGATTGCCTGGCCAAGGCGCATCAGTGCCTCGAGATCCCGCTCTACGTAGGTAGGGTGAGCTAGTGAGCCGGCGACTAAGATCGCATCGATCTTTGGCGACGCCGCCATGATCTCGAGGACCGGTGCATAGCCAAGCTCAAAGATCACTTGCGCAGTGACATCGACAGGGTTTCTTGATGTGCCATAAGCCGGCAGCTTTACATCGATCTGATCGCGCGTCGATCGGTCGAGCTCGGGGACGCTAAGCCCTTGTGCTTCGCACTGGTCAGCCAACCAGGCACCCGCCCCGCCGGAGGGGGTCAGAATACCGACGCGGTGTCCAAGTGGCAGGCAGCCGGAGAAGTACGCAAAACCGGCGGCGACATCGGTCATGTGATCACTGTCACTGCCGCTGATAATCCCATAGCGTTCAAATATCGCCTGGTAGGCCTGATACGAGCCTGCCAACGACGCCGTATGTGAGGCGGCAGCGGCGGCGGCGGCCTCGAAGCGCCCGACTTTCGCCATGATCAATGGTTTTCTTTGCCGTGCGGCTTGTGTTGCAATTTGCCTGAGGCGTTGCGGTTGGTTGAAGCCTTCAACAAACATCAAGATAACCTGTGTGTTGTCCTCTTCGAGGAGATACTCCAGCACGTCGAGCGCATCAAGACCGGCTTCGTTGCCAGTGGTAACGACAAAACTGAACACCAGTCCCTTGGGTCGTCCACGATTGAAGAACGAAAAACCCACGCCACCGCTCTGTGATATCACTGCAATGCCTGCGCCGCGGCTATCAGCCGGTTGTAGTTCTCCCTCGAAGTGCACCACAGTCGGACTGAAGGTGGCGGCCAGCGGCATCTGTCCGTTCAGAAAACCTTCTGCGTTAGGACCCAGTACCGCGATGCGATGGCGCGCCACAATATCGCTGATTGTCTGTTGTCGAGCTTCGCCGACCTCGCTCTTTTCCTCGGCAAAACCCGAACTGATGACGATGGCCGCGCGGATACCGCGCGCGGCGCATGATTCGAGTGCCGTGCCAACATGGGCCGCAGGAATCGTGATGATCGCGAGATCGACCGCTTGGGGCAGCGCTTCAACCGATGGGTAACAGGTGAGGCCGCGTATCGTTGAGTGGGTTCGGCTAACAGGGTAGATCGGCCCGGGAAAAGGGTGCTCAAGTATCGCCTCAACCATTCGACCACGGATAATTTGCGGGTTTGGCGAGGCGCCGACCAAAGCAATCGACTGAGGCCAAAACAGAGCGCGAATGGCGTCTTTCACGCGTTGGGTCAACGCAGGCCAAGGCCGCGGGCAATAATGCCGCGCAGCACTTCGCGGGTACCGCCCTGTATCGTCAGTTTGGGTGCGATCAGGGTCGCCTGCTGAAGTACTTCGTCGAGTTTTTCTCGGTTGCCAGGTTCAACAATGATGTCGGGCACCAGGTCGCGAGCCGTCCCGGGAAGTGCCTGTTCCCAGTTGGTCCCCATCTCTTTAACCACGGCGGCCTCTACCTCCGGCACTTTGCCATCGTGCAGCATGCCAGCCACCGACAGAGACATCTGTCGCAAGGTAGCGACTTGAGCAACCAGTCGTCCAATACCCTCAGCGGTTCTGGGTTCGGGGTCTTGACCGGCCGCATGAATGAGTCCATGCAGTACAGCAATGGTTTCGAGAAAGCGTTCGGGTCCGCTGCGTTCGTAGGCCAGTTCACTGGTGGCTTGTTTCCAGGCCATGTCGACTTCGCCGATCACGTGTTCATCAGTCACTAATACGTCGTCAAAGGTGACTTCGTTGAACTCGTGCGCACCGGTTAGATTATGAATGGGTCGGACAGTGAGGCCGGCTGAATCCATTGGAATCAAGAACTGTGTCAGCCCGTGTCGACGATTTTCTTCGGTTGCGAGTGAAGTTCGCAGCAGTGCAATCATGTAGTGAGAGCGGTGTGCGTTGCTTGTCCAAATTTTGCGACCGTTAACAGACCAGCCTTCGCTCACGCGCTCGGCCCGTGATCGCAGTGAGAACAAGTCAGATCCCGAGTCCGGTTCGCTCATCCCGATACAAAAATAACACTCGCCGGCAATAATGCGTGGCAGTATCCGCTGCCTCATGGCGTCGCGACCATAGTGAATTAGCATGGGCCCACTTTGCCGGTCGGCCACCCAGTGGGCCCATACGGGGGCCCCGGCAGCAATCATCTCCTCGCTAACAACGAACCGTTCCAGGAAACTGCGCTCCCCGCCGCCATACTTTCGGGGCCACGTCATGCCGATAAAGCCGGCGGCACCACATCGTTGGCTAAACGCTGGCGAGTGGCCTGTCATCCCTAACCCGTTGGGAGCAAAGGTACCGGCACTGGCTTCTTGTTCGAGAAAATCACGCACACGCTCACGCATAGCTTCGGCTTCGGGCGGTAATTGAACTGGGTCAAATTGAATGGCGCGAGTCATCGGCGTTGTCGGCTTGAAGGGCGTAAAATCCTGATTGTCCGCGTTTCACGCTTCAAGCGCCAATCGAACGGACTTACCCAACTCAGACTGGCATGCTTATGATTCAGCCCGACCCGATCATTGTTGAAACAGTTGATCGGTTACTAGGAGAACAGTGCTCTGCTGACGTGATCAATGCGGCTGAGGATGGACAGTGGCCCGCGGAACTATGGCAATCACTTGAGGAGGCCGGGGCAACCCTGGCCTGGGTGCCCGAGGCAGCAGGGGGCGGCGGGGCATCGATCGCAGATGGATTTGCGATCACTCGATTGGCGGGTAAACATGCCGCGCCGGTTCCGCTGGCGGAAACTTTGCTGGCCGGATACCTGCTCGCGGCTGCTGGGTTGGAGGTGCCGACCGGTCCACTGACTATTGCACCGGTGGTGGGCGAAACCGAATTCCGACCGACTGCGCAGGGCAGTTTTGAAGGCAGTGCCCGACGTGTGCCTTGTGTTCACAATGCTGACTTTATGGTGGCGACGATAGCTGGAGATGCTCGTGTCGGGTTAGGCCTGTTTGATCGCAGCAGTTGGCGGACTGGTGAGGGTAGCGGTATCGTGAAGGGACTCGATGCGAACGTTCACCTTCATGGCGAAGCGATTGCCATCGCTGATACTGGGGACTGGCGTGGCCCGTTATTGCTGTTGGGCGCAGCGGTTCGTTCCCATCAGATAGCAGGTGCACTTGAGCATATGCTGGCGCAGTCGATCGAGTATGCTCAGATGCGAAACCAGTTTGGTCGTCCGATTTCCAAATTTCAGGCGGTGCAGCACAACCTGGCTGTGTTGGCCGGCGAGGCGGCCGCCGCTGGAGCCGCTGCCGATGGCGCGATGAAGGCGATTGTGCTTCACGGTCTGGATGACACCCGTACCTTCATGGCGGTGGCCTCGGCCAAGATCCGCACTGGTGAGGCCGCTGGGACAGGCGCTGCGATTGCCCACCAGGTACATGGCGCCATAGGATTTACGCGAGAGTACAGCCTGCACCAGCGCACGCGGCGGCTATGGACGTGGCGAGACGATTTTCATCCGGAACGGGTGTGGGCGGATCGGCTGGGTCGCTCTGTTTGTGCTGGAGGTGCAGACCAGCTGTGGCCTTCGTTGACTGCACTATAGCTACGCCCCCAGGGGCATGGTTTAGCCGCATGTGGAGTGCAACGGCTCGCCCTGGATGCATTGCAGCCATGTCGGGATTCGGCTCAGGGGATGAGCCAGTCGCTTTTTAGCGAATCGACTCCATTCCAACTGAAGCGCGCGCGTCGATGCCCACGCCGTGGCAGATAGAGCCACTCTAGCTGATTAATCGTAAAAACGATCACAGCAAAATGACTGTAGGCGATTTCGTTTTCATCATTTGTTGGCACTGATTCGGCGTTGATTGCTGGCCGCCCGTCAGTGGCCTGTACCGAAATTGATCCAGGATCGGGATGGGTCAGGTAGTTGCAACGATTGGGTCCTGGCATCATGGCCCATGCCTGGTGGGTGATTGCGTTGTTGTGGTTGACAATAGCGCCGCTGCCAAGGCGCAGTTGCATCATGGGATTTGGCTGGTAGGCCACCAGAGTGCAGGCTGGCTGGGCTCGCAGTTGCGCTACTTTCGCCGAGCGAACATCGGTATAGATTTGCAACTGGCGTTGTTGTCGATTGATGCCCCGCAGTACCACCGTACGCCCCTGCGCCAGACCATCGGTGGCAACACTGATCAGCACCGGTGTGCGGACAGGTGAGGTGGTGTCGTCAATGGCCTCTTCAAGCAGGCGCCACGACTGTTCCAAGGCTCCAGCCAGGTCATCGTAGAATTCGTTTTCATGCATGATTCGTTTTTTACCTCGGCAAACGGGAAGGGCGCGGGTTTGCTATGGTCGCCCTTGTACAACAGTTCGGTCGCACTGTAGCCGAAGTGGTCAAGTGCTGTCAGGAGCGCGGGTGGAAGAAATGGGGTTGAAATCAAATAAACTGCTTTGTTGGCAGTGTGGTACGCCGGTGGTCGATGAGCCTATGCCGTTGTCAACCTATGCTGCGTGCCGAACCTGTCGTGCATCGCTACATGTGTGCCGATTTTGCCAGTTTGATAATTCCACCTGGCGATCAGACTGCAATGAAACGAGAGCGGAATCGGTGAGCGACAGGGAGAAGGCGAATTTCTGTGACTGGTTCAAACCGCAAGTTGGGTTGTCTGCAAACAAGCGATCCAATCAACCAGATGACGAGCGAGAACAACTGGCGTCACTCTTCGCCAGTGTCGATGAATTACCCGACACTCGTGAAAGCTCTGAAACTTTAGATGCGTTGTTTAAGAAGGATTAACAATCGTCAGTTTGTCTGGCTAATGGCCGTCCTCGATGAGTCGACCGGTCAAATTGTGTGACCTAATAAAGCAACCCTAGAGACCCATTGCGATGAAAATCTGTGCGTTTTTCCCAACCCGTGACATTGGACGTGATCCCGTTAAGGTGCGCGACTGGAGTCAGGCAGCAGAAGATCTTGGCTACGCCAGCATTGAGGTGCCTGATCATGTGTTCGGCGCGGCACCACGGGACGGCTGGTCACCCCGATACAGCGACCAGGATCCGTTTCATGAAGTCTTTGTTATGCTTGGGTACCTGGCGGGTGCAACAACGACCATCGAATTGACAACGGGTGTTCTAATCTTGCCGCAGCGCCAGACCGGCGTGGTCGCCAAGCAGGCGGCCGAAGTAGATATCCTTTCAGGGGGGCGGCTTCGGCTGGGCATCGGTGTTGGTTGGAATCCCGTTGAATACCAGGCGCTGGGTATGGAATGGAGTCATCGTGGAGCGTGTCAGGCGGAACAAGTTGAGGTGCTGAGACAGTTATGGACGCAGGATCTGGTGACGTACCAGGGGAAGTTTCATGATCTGCGTGCGGTCAACATCACTCCCCCACCGGTCCAGCGACCTATACCCGTTTGGTTTGGGGGGTCCTCGGATGCGGTGATTAAGCGGGCGGCACGATGGGGTGACGGTTGGATGCCGATCATGAACCCCGGGGTTACCGCGGAGAAGAAACTCGCGCTATTACGTTCTGAATTGGAATACCATGGGCGAGACGAGGCAGAATTTGGACTGGAGGGCTGGCTGCGGGTTGATACACCTGAACCGGATGCATGGGCCAGCGCTGTGGCGGATTGGTCAAAGTTGGGTGCCACGCGGGTGCTGCTGTACCCGATGTACCGGATGACATCGTTGGACGAACAAATTGCGACCTTGCGTCGCTTCAAAGAGGTCGTCGCCGGTTAGTTTGTCTCACTTGAGCATGGCGCCTTGTACTAGTCAAAAAAATGTTGCGGGCATGCACAATGCCCATGTGTGGGCGAGGGGGTTCTGGTCAAAGTACTGACGGCGGTATTGAGTAACATACGCGAATAACAAAATTTCAAGGAGTTGCTATCGATGTCGTTCGCCCGTGGTAGAGAGTTGGTGTTAACCCCCGGTCCATCGGTTATGCCTGATCGGGTTCTGCGGGCCATGCAGCGGCCCGCACCGAATATTTACGAAGGTGAATTGGTTGAGATTACTGACAGCATTCTGCGTGATCTTGGGCGGTTGGCGGGCACGGCGGGTGAGACCGCGCTGTACGTGTCGAACGGGCACGGTGTGTGGGAAGCTGCCCTCAGTAACTTGTTTGGCCCTGGCGATGCCATTGTGGCACTGGCCAGTGGGACTTTTGGTCACGGTTGGGCGGACACCGGTCGGGTGATGGGGCTCGATGTGGAGGTGCTCGAGTTTGGACGCCATGCTCCGGTTGATCCAAGGGCGCTTAGTGAGCGGTTGAAAGAAGATACCGCCCATCGTATCAAGGGCATACTCGTGGTTCACGCCGATACTTCCAGTTCAGTTCGTAATGACGTTCCGCGGCTACGCCAGGCGATCGATGATGTGGGGCACCCCGCGTTGTTATTGGTGGACTGCATCGCTTCTTTTTGTTGCGATGTTTATGAGATGGATGACTGGGGTGTGGATGTCACGGTGACGGCCTGTCAGAAGGGATTGATGACGCCCCCAGGGCTTGCCTATGTCATGTTCAATGGTAAGGCAGCAGCGATTGCGCGAGCCAACCCTGTGCGTTCGCCCTATTGGAACTGGTCGCCTCGCACGCAACCTGAGCGGTTCTATGAACGTTTTTGTGGCACTGCGCCCACGCACTTGCTGTATGCGCAGCGCGAAGCGCTTGACATGATTGCCGAAGAAGGGCGAGCAGCTATTTTTAAGCGTCACGCCCTGCTGGCTCGCGCAGTCTGGGCGGCGGTCGTCGCATGGAGTTCAGATGGACCGCTGCGGTGCAATATAGAAGACCCCGAATTCCGATCGCATGCAGTGACCACGATTCTTGCAGACCCACACGATATGCTTCAACTGCGACGTTGGTGCGAGGATGAAGCGGGCCTGATACTAGGCCTTGGTTTGGGATTTCTGGTACCCGAATTTATGGAGGGTAAATCAGTTTTTCGTATTGGTCATATGGGGCACCTCAATCCACCGATGTTACTGGGAGCACTGGCGACGATCGACAGCGGCCTTAAAGCGTTGGATATTCCGCACGGGCGAGGTGCGGTCGAAGCGGCTGCGGTGGTCACAGCAACGATTTCCTAAAACTGCAACGGTCGATATGGTTGCTGAGTCAGCATGGCCCACGGGTTTAGGATAACTGCGGCCTGAAGAGAGGGCGGATCTGAATTTCTTGGTCAGGAGCTACGCGCAGCATTTCATAGCCCCGTGCATCGAGCTCCAGATGACCCACGCGAGCTGCAGTATCGACGCGCACCCAGGCTCGGATTGGCGCACCGCGGCTCCCAAGTAACTCCATCATCTGGTCATCGACCACGTTAATGGCCGCCGCATCGTCTGGGTGCAATCGGGCCACGCGTTTCTGACCGCGACCGATCGCTTCATACAAAGAGGTGGTCGCTGGACCTGTGAGACGCACCCGATGGCGTTGGTTCTTTTGTTGAGTGCGTTGAGTCACGGTTGCGTTGTGGTCAATCTGCTCGTTGTGAATGATTACCCCGTAACTTTGCTTCGCCTGCTCGATAGAGACATAGCCTTCGATCACATCTTCAAGCACTGCCTCTGGATCACGCGTCAGGGGGTCGCCATATCCACCACCACCGGCGCTCTGGAGGACGATGATGTCACCGTCCTGCATTGGGTGCCCGCCAACTTTCCCTGGCGTCGGGAATGGCCTGTCTTCCCCGTCCTCGTGCATATAGCTACCAACGGGTGCGGCACTCTCACCGCCAAGGATGCCAAAGGGTGGTACCACCGCACCGTCGGCTAATAGAGAATATTGGGCTTGTCCACGGGTCAGTTGCAGTGCTCGGCGGGTTCCCAGTCCACCCCGAGTGTGGCCCGCGCCGCCTGAATTCATGGCTTGGCGTGTCCAGTGCACGTGCAACGGGTAGCGTGTCTCCATGACTTCAGCAGATTGCACCGTGCACAGATCACCCCAATCAATGGCAGCCATTGAACTGGGACCGTCCGCTTCGAGAAAAGCACCGTTACCACCAGAGGACCATTCATAATGAACAAATTCCTTGCCAGTCGCCGAGTCGACACCGCCAATCAGGTTGTGGAAGGAGGTGCGATGAATGTCAGCAGAAGACAATTCAGGGCAGGCATGTGAAAGCGCGCCGAGCATGGTGGCTATGACACGCTTCCTGATTTCACCGTGTGATCCAGCTGGCGCGGGGTGAGTGACATTAACGATCGTGCCCTCCGGGGCAATGATCGATACCGGCCGAAAGGATCCATGGTTGAGCGCTTGGGTGGGATCAAATATGGATTTGAGTGTAATGAATACGGAAGCCGCAGTGACCGCAAGTGTTGAATTCACGGGTGCAGGCGCTTGTTCTGCGGCACCAGTAAAGTCGGCTGTCAGCGTCTCGCCCGTTACGGTCAGTCGTAGCGGCAATAGCAAAGGCTCGAGTCGGTATTCAGGTGAGGGCCCGAAGGTCTCAAGATAGTCCTCATAGAAGTATTCGCCGTCTGGAAGTTTTGCAATCTGGGCGCGCATCCGTGTTTCGGATCGCTCAAGGTTTCGCTGGACACCGGCTAAAAGGACGTCGATATCGTATCGCTTAATTAATTCCCGTAACCGCCGCTCAGCCGTGCGACAGGCCGCCAAACCAGAATTGAAATCCCC
>DUBL01000253.1 GCA_012960345.1 Gammaproteobacteria bacterium
CACTTGTGGGATATCGGAGGATTGATGCCGGGAAGTATTTCCCCTGATGCGACCGAAACCTTTCACGAGGGAATCCTGGTTCCGCCGACGAGGATTTATCGGGCTGGTGAATTCAACGAGGAGGTAATGCGAATGTTTCTGCGCAACTCTCGTTTTCCTGAAATGGTTAGAGGTGATCTCAAGGCAATCATGGCCAGTTGTCAATTAGGCAAGCGACGCCTGGAACAGATTGTTGAGCGTTTTGGGTCCGAAGCTTTGGATGCTGCGTTTGAAGAAATGTTAGAACAGACAGCTTTTTCGTTGCGCACCGCTTTGAGTGAAAAGGTTCCCGATGGGCGTTATCGGTTTTCCGATTGTCTCGATGGGGATGGAAGAAATGATCAGAGTTATGCCGTAAGTCTCACCCTGGAAAAATCGGGTGAGGACATTTCTCTAGACTTTACGGAGTCAACAAACCAGGCCAAAGGGGCAATTAATTTCAAAATGGACAAAAGCGTCCCTGCCAATATGCTTGGGCTGCTCCTAACCGGAGAAGACACTAGTGTCCAAATGAATGCGGGTTTTGAACGTGCGCTCACGAGTGTGAAGCTTCGAGAAGGTAGCATTGTCGACCCCGTCTATCCGGCAGCCGTGGGGATGCGATCTCATACCATGGTGCGAGTCACGGGATCATTATTGGGTGTTCTCGGGCGCGCCACCGGCGGGCAGATTTCGGCGGCGTCCCCCGTATATGTTCTCTACTACCTACGAAGTCATGATCGGTTGCGCGGAAGTTACGAGTTGTGCATTGAAGGATTGGGCGTGGGGTTTGGCGCCCGAACCTTCGCTGATGGCATTGATGCTGTTTACTTTGTTGCACAAAAAAATTATCCAGTCGAGTTTGCTGAAATGGAATTTGGTGTTCGAATTGAGGCGTATCGGATTCATAAAGATTCCGGTGGGCCAGGTGCCTATCGAGGTGGCGCAGGCATCATTCGGGACGTGCGCGTTATAGGCGATGAAGCGGTACTGGGATTGCGACTCGATAATGTGAAGTATCCTGCTTGGGGAATCAAAGGCGGGCACGCAGGTCGAGCGGGACGAGTGATTGTTAATCCGGGTGCGCAGGATGAACGCCAACTTCGCCCGATGAGTGACCAGAATCAACTAAGGAAAGGCGACCTATTAAGAATTATGACTGGTGGTGGGGGCGGATGGGGGCACCCATTTGATAGGCCCGAGGCTAATGTCCGTTTGGATGTGCTGGATGGATTTATTTCTAGCGAAAGTGCGTTAACAGACTACGGGGTATCGCTAACCGGGGATTTTGACATTGATGTCGAGGCGACTCGGGAACTTAGAGCAAGAAAGTCGTGTGATGGCGATATGTTTAATCATGGGCAAGGCATCACTACCAAGGAGGGGCTGTCAAGTTGAATGCGTTCGGGGAAGTTAGTCATGGAAATCTAAACAATGCTCAGTAAATCAGACCTTAAACAAAGAGTGTGTCACGCTATTGATTCACAACGGGATGACATTATCTCGATTGGTAACACTATTCTTAGAAATCCGGAGACAGGATTCAACGAACACAAAACAGCCCGACTGGTGCTCGATGAGTTTGAGAAATTGGGTCTGCCATGCGAGTCGGGTTTAGCTGTTACCGGCGTGAAGGCGCGCTTAAAGAGCAGTCGGAAAGGTCCGACGGTCGCGATCTTGGGGGAATTAGACAGTTTGGTCGTTTCTGAACACCCCTTAGCCGATCCGATCACTGGTGCGGCGCATGCCTGTGGTCATAACGCCCAAATTGCCGGTCTTGTGGGTGCGGCCCGGGCGCTCAAAGCTAGTGGGGTCATCGCTGAGTTAAGTGGGGAGGTGGTCTTCCTTGCAGTGCCTGCCGAAGAATTTATTGAGATTGAGGACAGAAAAACGCGTAGGGCAGCCAATGAATTGGAGTTTCTTTTGGGTAAGTCGGAATTGGTTGCCAAGAATCACTTCGATGATATCGATATGGCGATGATGATCCATACGATCGCAGATTCAAAAACCCGATCAATTCTCGTGGATTCGTCTAATGGCGCTGTCATTAAACGGATTAAATTTAAGGGACGGGCGGCCCACGCGGGCGCTATACCTCAATTGGGTATTAATGCGCTAAACGCGGCCACTATTGCTTTGATGTCGATTGGGTTGCAGCGGGAAACATTCTGGGAAAAAGACACCATTCGAATTCATCCGATCATTACCAAAGGGGGAGACGCGGTGAGTGTTGTCCCCTCAGAGGTTTGTGTTGAGACATTCATTCGAGGCGCTTCGAGGGATGCAATCTTGGATGCGAACGAAAAAGTTAATCGCTGCCTTCGGGCCGGGGCCATGGCGGTGGGAGCTGAGGTCGAGATTGAAACCATACCTGGATATCTGCCGCAGATTAATCACCCGGGTATGGGTAGTTTGTTCGGTGAAAATGTCGACATGCTTTTTGGGCCGGGGCAGTTTTCGTCAGGGGGGCATCGCACCAGTTCTACCGATATGGGTGATATCGCGCACCTCATGCCTGTCATCCACCCTTACGTTATGGGCGCAAAAGGATTGATCCACGGGGAAACATGGGAAATCGACGATTCGGAAAACGCTTATATTAGTCCGGCTAAGCTTCTGGCCATGACGATCATAGACCTATTATATGATGAGGCGGAACATGCACGAGCTATTCTCAACAACTATGTTGCCCCCATGTCGAAATCCGATTACTTAGAGTATCAACGGCGTTTATTTTCGACAGAAACCTATCTTGCGGAATCCTAAATATACGGTTTGCGAAAATTTCCCGATGTCAGTTATAGGGTTTAAACGGAATCGGATTGTGCGAGAGTCATTCCATAATGGCGTTGGACAACGTCTGCGATTAAGTCAAAACAAGCGCCGTGCCGGACCACCTCAAATGTTTCTACGTTCAGTAGAGTCGATGAACGCCCGTATAGGTGATATTTTCGGAGTCCGTGGTCAACGATAACGTCTGCAATATTTAATATTTCGGGTTCAATATCGGTTACCCTGAATTTTGTTCCAGTATTGGAAAGATTGGCCGAGGAGCCTATTAATAGATGCTTGCCTTCGTAGCTGAGTCGACTGATAGCTGCGTGAAATGGGCCTGCGTTGACTAATAGAACAATCGTTTCATCTTTGACGCTCATTTCCCGTGTACGCTCGTCGAGGCCTTTTAGGAGGGGATGACTCATGTCGCATGGCGCGATAGCGCCCAGGGGGAGGTCATAGGTTGCGGTGAGTAAATGTAATAATTCGCGGGATTGAGGAGTCAAGTTAAAGAGTTCATCAGCCAATGTGAGATCACCCACTAATGCGTTGAGTTTTCCAATGGCTCGACCCTTAGCGTTAAATATCCGCATCAAGGCATCAGATGAACCACCAATCAGCGAGTAACCGATATCCATGGGGAGGATTCCAATGCCACCGTTTACAATGACATCGAATGCTTTAACAGCGTCATGTTGAATCAATTGCTGTGTCATGGGCGGGTTATGGCTGTTTCTGGTCTAGAGGGACTAATTTGGCGTGGGATTGTGCCTGAATGACTCGACGACGGACAGAGAGAGATTGACCTCAGGGTGATGGTGATGAATGATGAAAGCAGATTGAGTTTAACAAGGATCATTGATGGCTAGAGTAGGCGTAGATGTAGGGGGAACCAATACGGATTTTGTCTTGGAGGCCGATCACGGAGTGTATTTTCACAAGGTGCCTAGCACGCCGAACGACCAATCAGATGGTGTATTGGTAGGTCTTCAGCAGCTATGTGAGCAGGCCCAGGTCAAGCCAGAGACGATTGATTTAATAGTGCATGGGACAACTATTGCAACGAATGTCACGCTAGAAAACGATGGCGCTGAGGTAGGCATGATCACGACCCGCAATTTTCGGGACATCCTGCACATCGGCCGACATAAGCGACCCTACAATTTCTCGTTACATTTTGATTGTCCGTGGCAAAGTCGACCACTGGTTAAGCGGCGTAACCGAATAGCGATTACAGAACGGATTCGACCGCCCTCGGGTGAAATTGAAACCCCTCTGAATGAAGATGAAGTTCTCGAGGCGGTGGCCTTATTCAAGAAGAGAGGCATCAAATCGGTCGTGGTCGGGTTCATGTTTTCGTTTTTAAATGACACACACGAACGCCGCGCAAAGGTGATTGTTGAGAAAGAAATGCCTGATGCGTTTGTCTGTGCATCATCTGATGTGGCCAATGTGATGCGCGAGTACGAGCGATTCTCAACAGCGGCAATGAATGGGTTTGTGGGGCCTCGGACATCTTTCTATCTCACCAACTTGAAAGATAAGTTGGCTCGAGAAGGATTTAGTGCCAACTTGAGAATTATTCAATCGAATGGTGGCATTGCCACCGTCGAGACCTGTTCTCAGCGAGCGGTCACGATGTTGATGTCGGGGCCGGCCGGGGGCGTCATTGGCGGGAAATCGGAGGCCCTCGCGTGTAATAGCAAAAACATCATAACAGTTGATATTGGCGGCACGTCAGCCGACATCAGCACCATCACAGATGGTCAAATCAAAATCATGAATCCACGAGATACCTACGTTAGTGGGCATCCTGTTCTGATTCCCATGATTGATTTAGTTACCATCGGTGCAGGTGGAGGGTCAATCGCATACGTCGATTCGGCCGGAGGATTCCATGTCGGGCCGCGTTCGGCGGGTGCTGACCCGGGTCCTGCTTGCTATGGCCGTGGTGGTGAAGAGCCGACCGTGACGGATGCGCAGGTTTGTCTCGGTCGGCTGGATCCAGACAAGATGTTAGGTGGGGACCTTCTGTTGGATAAAGCCATAGCAGATCGAGTTATTGAAGAGAAGATCGCACGACCTTTGGGGATTTCGGTGACCGAGGCCGCCTTGGGGATTATCCGATTGGTTAATTCAAATATGGCGCTTGCGATCCGTTCGAATTCGGTTGCGCGAGGTGTTGATCCTCGGGATTACTCGCTCATACCCTTTGGCGGGGCGGGCCCCTTGCATGGTGTTGCTTTGGCCGAAGCGGTGTCTGCGAAGAATGTCATTGTGCCCGTGGCTCCCGGCATTACGGCTGCCATGGGGCTACTGCAGACTGATATGCAGTACGAGCACGCCCGATCCGTCATCGCATCCTTATCCAATATCGACAATGACAGTCTGACCAAAATCAATCGAGTCTTGTCTGAACTTTCCGGAGCATGCCGTAAGGATCTCGAGGGTGATGGTGTTCCTGCTTCTGAACAGCAATACCAGAAGATAGCGGAATGCCGTTATCACGGACAAGGATTTGAACTGCGGGCGGTTATCAAGACCGACCAAGTGACTGAGTCCAGTGTTACTGATGTAATTGATAGTTTTCATCAACAACATCAACTCGATTATGGCTATGCCTTTCTGGACGGAGAGGTCGAGTTGATTACGCTGCGGGTGATTGGAATTCAGTATGTAACGCCATTAAAAGTCCCGCGATTAGAAAAATCAGGCAAAAGCTTACTGAAGGATGCGATTTTATATAGCCAAGAGACTGTTTTTGACGATGCGGAGACGCATTCGACACCGAGGTATGATCGATCCCAATTGCGTGATGGCCATGTTCTGTCGGGACCCGCGATAGTAGTTCAACACAATTCGACCATCTTAATTCCGCCGAGTTACACCGCGACGGTTGGTGAGTTTGGCAATCTGATTATTGAACATAATCACTAGCACGAAATGCAAGAGCCATAAACCATGTCTGCGCAAGAACTAGATCCGATAACCTTACAAGTCATTAGTGGTGCGCTCGACACGATCGCAGAAGAGATGGGGCATATTCTTTACCGAATGTCCTTTTCTTCAATTATTCGTGAATCCCAAGATCTGGGTGCGGGACTGTTCGATACAGAATTCAACACCTTATGTGAATCTGAATCGACGCCGCTTCATATTGGTTCATTACCTGGATACCTGAGAGGAATTGACGAATCCCTGCAAGGTGGCACGTGGAATGAAGGTGATGTTGTGATTCACAATCATCCTTATCTTGGTGCAAGTCATTCGCCTGATATAGGAATAGTCATTCCTTGTTTTTACCGCGGTGAGCTTGTGGGTTTTGGTGCTAATACGGCGCATCATCTGGATATCGGCGCGGCGACCCCCGGGTTGATTATTGATATTCCTGATGTTTTCGCAGAAGGAATGCTGTTTGCCGGGACAAAACTTTATGAAAAAGGTGTACGCAACGAGGCCCTTTGGCAGTTTTTGGGTCGAAATAGCCGGGCCGCAAAACAACTGCAAAGTGATATTGAGGCCCAAATAGCTTCAGCACGTCTGGGGGTTCGGCGTTTTGAAGAATTGATGGATCGCTATGGTAGAGACACGATCCTCGCGGCCACTCGTCAACTGATGGATTACACGGAACGAGTGATGCGTCAACGGATCGCGGAAATTCCCGATGGAGAGTACCGCGCAGAAGGCTTTCTTGATGATGATGGAAAGAATCGGGATGTTCGTTTACCGATCAAGGTGTGCGTCAGAATTATAGGCGATTCGATTCAAGTGGATCTCACGGGGTCGTCTGATCAGGTCGAAACAGGTTTCAATGTGCCCTTTGAGGGGTCCACTAAAGTGGGGTGTTACTGTGCCATTCGTTCTTTACTGTTAGACGCAGAAACCTCTGAGATCACTGTTCCTTCGAACGAAGGATCATTTCGACCGATTGAGGTGATAGCACCCAAGGGCTCGATCTATAACCCGAAGTACCCCGCTGCCGCAGAAGCCCGGTTTACTCAAGTGAATCGAGCAATTGATCTAATTTATAAGGCGCTTGCGCCTGTTCTACCCAATGAGATCATCGCTGGTAGTTCTGCCTCTTTATCTTTCGCGGCGTACTCAGGGATTCGACCCTCTGGGGATTACTGGGTGTTTCTGGAGGTCAATGAGGGAGCCTATGGGGGCCGTCCGCAATCAGATGGTCCTGACAGTATTGATAATTTAATGGCGAATACACGAAATAATCCGCTGGAGGATCTTGGAATGCACCTTCCCATGATCTGTGATCGTTATGAATTACGTGACGATGTGTTACCCGGCGCAGGGCGGTATCGCGGGGGCATCGGGGTCGTCAAGTCACAACGGATCCTAACCGATGGTTTTATTACGCATGAAAATGAAAGACACCATGATATTCCATGGGGTATTTTTGGTGGCTGGTCTGGAGCTACTGGTAAGGTCGAAGTCTTTAATATTGATGATTCCGACGAAGTTCGGGATATGCCTGCCAAATTCTCAGGCTTGCGGGTTAAGTCGGGTGATGTTCATGCATTTTATGCCCCCTGCGGGGGAGGTTACGGAAATCCGCTCGAACGCCCTGCAGAACAAGTCTTGGGGGATGTCTTGGATGATTTTTGCACTGTTGAACATGCGCGCAATGCCTATGGCGTGGTGATTGATATTGTCAACGAACAGGTGGACGAGGCCGCGACCGAAAGTCTGCGCTCGCGAATGGAAAACGAACCTAGCAGCACATCGATTCCGACATTGCCCGCTCCCGTTGTGAGCGAGAAACATCGTGATCATGTTGAAATTCCGCAATCACTTTCTGTTAATGAGGCGGCGTCCTCGAACGGCGGCAAGTTGGCATCGCTTGAAGCGATACGTGCGATTTGTGGGGACCAATGGAGTTTCGAGGTGGTGTACTACTCCCAACGAGGCAATACGGCGGAAGTTCGAGGCGAATTACGATCAGATCAATCCTACGTTGCCGAAACCGGGTCAGCGGTGAATGGCCAAGGGGTATCGTTAGGTGCTGCATTTCAGGCTGCCACTGACGTAAGTTTTCAGCGGTGCGTCGAGCGACTAGTTGCTGAGAAGTCATGATGCGACTGCTTCATCCATTGTTACGCAAGTAAGTTGACTAAGGCATTAGCGGAGAGGCAGTGGTGGCTCAATCCATAGCATTTATTTTCGTTATGGGCGGCGTCGCTGTGATTGCTGTGTTGGCGTTTATTGCCTATCTGCTGATGAGGCAGCCTAATTCCCGAATGACGGCTACTGATGACGTTGCCAGAGAGGGGAAACGGCTTCGCTGGATTGAGTACCTGCTGGCGATCGTCGTGTTGCTGATCGTTGTGGTCGGCGGCATAACGTTAGTCATACAAACGTATCCTGAAGCAGGTGCTGTCCAATCCGGTTGGCGGGCAGATAGCCGATCCCATGTATTTTTGACCATCATGGGTGTTTCTGTGGTGGTTGCCCTGTTGGCTTTTGTTATCGGTGTTTTTGTGCGTTGGCCTAAAAAACCAAGGATAGATTCGGTTTCGAAACGGGGCATAGATGATCCCGTGAGCGCAACGGAGACTTCGACTGGGGCGGGGATATTCGGTTTGTTATGTCTGTTTGTCGCCCTATTGTTATTGAACTGGGTAGCCGTTGAACGCGCCGATCAATATCGGCTTATTCTTCATTTGCTCTATCCAGCGACGCTCGGTGTGGCTCTGGTATTGCTATTTGATAAGGCGACTCGGGATTGGTCGATTAAGCAACCCGGCGAGGCGCTTCGGGAATGGGTGTTTTGTGATCTGATGGTGTTCTTCCTTTTCCTGGCTTTCTTAAATGTTGTCCGGCACGGGGATGGAGATACCTATAGCGCATTATTCTGGGATGTTGTGAACATCGTCGCTTTCTTCCTTGTGTTTTGGGTGCTGGATAGAAAGGTCACTCGGTATCGGTTTCTTGTGGGTTATGTTTATTTCACCCTGGTTCCTTTGTTGTTGCTGATTTGGCGAACCGTCCAGGGGCATGAAGTGCTTGCGGAGAGCTCATGGTGGGAGTCTGTATGGCCATTTTTCCTTGTGGGACTGATATTTGCGTTGATTGAAGTGATGGTTCTAATCGGGACTCGAAGTTCGGGGCGGCAGGTGGCAGGTGGTGTCCGAGATGTGCTATTCGTTGTTATCTATGGCATGCTTCTGCTTAGCGTGGCACCCTAATCAGGCTGTTTGAACGCATTAATAGGCGATATCATTAGTGATGATTTTCATCTTTTGCAATGAGGTATAAGTGGTAATGACGGGCTGGCAGTGGTTTTGGACTTTGGTAGGATTTCTCCTTCTGATATTGGCGTTGACCTTCCTGTATTTTTTTCCGCCATTTGAGACTTTGGTGAATATTGTTTTAACGGGATTTACCTTTCAGAACAGTATTTTCTGGGTGACGGTGATCATTGGTATCGGGGGATTTTGCGCGTTTCACTGGAGCGCCTATAAAACCTATATTGGGGGTCAAGGCAGTGTCGAATCGATGGTTTTAACGTCGTTACGAGGGTCTACCTTCACGGCGGTTCTTTTGTCCGCAGGAGCGGCGTTACAGGCGGTTCAGAATGCCTGTGTTTATTTATTGCAGACCAGCTACGCTTTTGATGGTGGTTTTGGTAAAAAAGTGGGCACTATCATTGCCTTAGTAGTCATTACCGGTGTGTTTTGTATCATCTTTTGGTTGTTGAAATTAATTCGACCGGTTAAGGCATAAGGGGCGGTGCGAGCGCATAATGCGGGAGTGTCACTGGAAAGCTTCACTGGTTGGAAACAGAGGGTTTAAGGTGTTGTGGGGTAATTAAAATTACTAGGAGGAACAGAGCTATGGCGGATAAAGTGAAAATAGAAGGGGTAACAAAGAGTGGTGTGAGTCGTCGTCAATTTATGGGTACGACTGCCAAGGCGGTTGCGGCAGGTACGGTCGTGGCGGGGTTTCCATATATCTCTACCGGTAATGAGCCATTGCGGACCATTGGGCTTGGTGTGAGCATCATTAACGATATTCAGGCGCAGGCCTCTAAAGATCTTGGGTTTGAAGTTCGGGGCCAGGCACTTGGGTATGGTGCGATGTTCGGAAAAATGTTGAATCAAAACGACCAATACGACATCGCCGAAGGTTATTACAACGATTTTGATGTATTTATACCTGCTAAGGTTTGGCATCCAACCGATACCAAACGGGTTAAGGAATGGGACTCGATCTCTGATTTAAGCAAGACTGGACGTTTGACGCCGGATTCGAATCCAGGCGATGGCGATGCACCTTTTCGAAAACTCTGGATCAATGAGTCGGGAGATTTAGTAGACGGTCCATCCCGATATGTTTCTGCCGTGCCGACTTGGCACAACGCGGACACTCTCGGATATAACCCAGAGGAAACCGGCGGCAAGCTAGAGAGCTGGGCGTCCCTTTTTGATGATAAGTTTCGTGGCCGAGTGGCGTTATTGAATGTGCCACAGATTGGCGTAATGGATGCCGCGATGGGTGCCGAGGCGGGTGGTCTTATCAAGTTTAAGGATAAAGGTGATATGACTCGACAGGAGATCGATGTTCTCATCGACTTCCTCATCCAGAAGAAGCGGGACGGACATTTCCGAGCGTTCTGGGAAACTTTTGGTCAGTCAGTGAACCTGATGGTTTCGGGTGAGGTCGCCGTAGAAAGTATGTGGTCTCCAGCGGTAACGGCTATTCGATCGGAGGGGGTTCCCTGTATTTATGCGGACCTTAAAGAAGGTTATCGTGGCTGGCACGGTGGATTGTCAATTTCCAACAAAGTGTCGGGGAAAAGACTCGATCAGGCTTACGAGTACATTAACTGGTGGCTCGATGGTTGGGCCGGGGCATTTGTCGCGCGGCAGGGCTACTATATGTCGCAGACCGATAATGTGAAAAAGCATCTCTCGCCTGAAGAATGGGATTATTGGTATATGGGTAAACCGGCAGCCAAGGAACTAATGGACCCATTTGGTAATCCATTGGTGCCCAAAGGCGAAGTCCGAGACGGGGGCTCTTACTGGGATCGATTTAAGAAGATCGCCGTATGGAATTCCCTGATGAAGGAAAACGATTACCTGGTTAAGCGCTGGACTGAGTTTTTGACCGCCTAATCTAATTCTTGCCTTTTGTTGCTCTGGTGACCGGCGAGGCTCGGTCACCAGAGCAAACATCAGAGGGGCAGAACTTTTCCATATGGCGCACGGCCCGCCCCGGGGGATACAGCTTCGCAGGTTAAGTGTGTGAGGGTGTGCTAATTGATAAGGTAGTACAGTCGTTGTCCAAGTGCACGGGAGTCGGATGGAAGAGAGGGAGGTTTCGTTGCACCGAGGTTTGATTGGTGCCCAGCCTGAACCTGCGGCCAACGGTCAACGCGTGAACCGACAGGCCTCACGAGAAGGCGGGTTTTCAACCGGTTGGTTAATTGCGCCGAGCGTTGCATGGATGTTGTTGTTTCTGGTCATTCCTTTGATCAGTATTTTTGTTTTCAGTTTCTGGACGTCGACCGGTTATGGCCTGGAGCCGGGGTTCAATCTCCAAAATTACGGAGATTATTTTGTATCAAAGGGATTCTTCGATCCAGAGAGTCGCCGTTTTCTTAGCCCGAGTGTTTTTATTAAGACGTTGGGGACCACTTTCCGCTTTACATTTGAGGTCATGTTGTTATGCCTCTTAATCGGTTATCCGATCGCTTATTTTCTCGCAATGCGAGTCAAAAGTTTTAAATGGCAGATGGCGCTTTTTCTCCTCTGCATGGTTCCGTTCTGGACCAGTTACTTGATCCGCGCTGTCGCCTGGTTGCCTATGTTGGGGCGCCGAGGGTTGTTGAATTCGATGTTATTGGCTCTGGATATCATCGATAAACCGACACGGGTTCTTTTGTATTCAGAATTTGGGTATACCACTGCGCTGGTACAGATATATATAGTTTTGTGCGTTGGCCCGATCTTCTTTTCTTTGGCCAAAATAGATGCTGACATTATCGAGGCGGCTAAAGATATGGGCGCCACGGCGTTTCAAATCTTTAGAGAGATAATTTTCCCGCTGTCTTTGCCAGGTGTTGCCATTGGTATGATTTTTATTTTTGTAATGTTGATGGGTGAATTTGCCACAGCTGTCGTGGTTTACGGGGGGAAAACAAGCACCGTGGGAACGGTAATTCTAAATTACTATGCGATCGCTAATTACCCATTTGCCGCGGTCAACGCGATCATGTTGATGCTGGCTATGATGGCGGGAGTCATTATCATCTTGCGGTTGGTTAACATCAGGAAGGAGCTCTGAGTATGGCGCAATGGACTCCGCAAAAGAGGAAAAAGGCCTGGGTCACGACGTTGTTTGGCAGTTACTACGTGATATTTATCCTGTTTATTTATGGCCCAATGATTGCGATGTTCATCCTTTCATTTCAAGGGCGTCGAGGTGGCACCAGTTTTCCCATGCGTGGGGTAAGTCTGTATTGGTGGGAAAAGCTTATTGAACCGTCTATGGTGGGCGATATGCAGGGAGCATTGATGCGGTCGTTGATCCTCGCATTGATCGTTATGGTGATTACTGCGATTTTCTCCACCATGTTGGCGATGGCATTTAGAAAGCGATTTTTTGGGGCGAATGTCCTGTTTTATGTCGTAATGGCCGGATTGATGGTTCCTGGTATCTTGCTCAGCCTGAGTCTGGCAACACTATTGCGGCAGATAGGAATGCCCGCAGCGTGGTGGTCCTCAGGTTTAGGCGTACATGTTGTTTGGACATTGCCGTTTGGGTTTCTAGTGATGATGGCTGTATTTAATCGATTTGATACGAGCCTAGAGGAGGCGGCTC
>DUBL01000254.1 GCA_012960345.1 Gammaproteobacteria bacterium
ATCTTTTCCTACGCACGGGAATATCTCCGTTTAAGAATAAGGGAAAAGAAGTGTCGTGGAGTTCGCATTACGACGAGATTACGGCTGGATTACGAGATGGTAATGTAGATTCGGTAAACGTTCAGGATAATAATCGGATCAGGATTTTTTCGTAGATCGCGGACAAGAGATCCAGGTCATGAAGATCGACTTGTTCGTCAATTTGATGAATCGTCCGGTTAATCGGACCGAGCTCGATCACCTGTGCGCCAGTGGGTGCGATAAACCGTCCATCAGATGTGCCTCCGTCCGTTGACAGATTAGGCTGATGATTCGTTACGGATTCAACGGCTGCGATGACCGCACCTACCAGTTCTCCCTCGGCAGTCTGGTAAGGTAAGCCAGACAAGGACCAGTCGATTGTGTAATCGGCGTGGCTCGCCTGGCACAGGGTTTTCATCCTAGATTTTAGCGATTCCACACTGGATCCAGGTGAAAAGCGGAAGTTGAACATCACTTTTGTCTCAGAGGGGATGACGTTGGTAGCCCCTGTGCCAGATTGAATATTTGAGACTTGAAATGTGGTTGGTGGGAAATAGGCGTTACCGTCATCCCAATGTTGTTTTTCCAGGGCGGCCACGATATTAGCGGTGCGGTGGATGGGGTTATCGGCAAGGTGAGGGTAGGCCACGTGGCCCTGAATGCCACGAACGACCAGTGTTCCATTGAGCGAGCCGCGTCGTCCATTTTTGATAGTGTCGCCGAGTCGATGTTGACTGGTGGGCTCTCCAACGACGCACCAGTCGATTCGCACATTTCGATCGGAAAGTGTTTCTAGTACTCGTACCGTGCCGTCTTTTGCGGGTCCTTCTTCATCACTGGTGATCAGCAGTGCGATCGATCCCCGATGTTGGGGATATTGTTTTACAAACCGTTGGCAGGCAGTAACCATGGCTGCAAGACTGCCTTTCATGTCAGCGGCACCGCGACCGTGCAGCATATCGCCGACGATGTCACCGGCAAACGGGGGATGCCCCCATTTTTCATTGCCACCGGTTGGCACGACATCGGTGTGCCCTGCAAAGACAAAGAGGGGGGCTACTTGCCCGCGACGCACCCACAGGTTGCTGACATCGCCAAAGCGTAAATACTCGCCGTCAAAACCAGCGCCCTCGAGTTGTTCGAGGAGTAACGGCTGGCAGCCCGCGTCATCAGGAGTAATCGAGGCTAGACGGACCAATTGCACGGCTAACTGTCCTGTCGGCGAAGGGATTGGGTCAGAGGTGTTCACAGTAAGGTCATTGTGTGCTCAGCAGGGGACGAGGGCGAAGATGGGCTAACCAACGATTTTCCCACCATCGAAATCCTCGACTGATAATGAAAACGAGAATCATATAAAAAATCATCGCGGTGATGAAACCCTCATAGGCGAGATAGTAGCGGCCATTCAACCATCTGCCAACGCCGAGAATATCTTGGATGGTGATGGTGCTAAGCACAACTGAACTGTGCAGCATAAAAATCACCTCGTTGGAGTAGGCGGGTAACGCCCGCCGAAACGCACTGGGTAGGATGATGCGCCACAAAAGAGTCAGGCGTGACATGCCGCAAGCGCGGGCCGCTTCTATCTCTCCACGCGGGGTATTTTCTATGGCGCCTCGAAGAAATTCGGTGGTGTAAGCGGCTGTGTTCAAGGTAAATGCAATCAAAGCACACCACCATGCTTTCGACAGGATAGGGGCCCAGAGAAAACTCTCACGAATGAATTCGAACTGGGCCAAACCATAATAAAAGAGGTAAGTCTGCACCAACAATGGTGTCCCACGAAAAAAATAGGTAAAGCTCAATATGGCGCCGTTGAGGCCACGTTGCCGTTGTGCTCGTGCGATGGCCAGTGGGATTGCCAGTACACCACCGATCAACAGGGATAGGACAGTAATCTCCAGTGTCACCAGGGTGCCATACAGAAACTTGTCCAGGTGATCTGCAATCAGAACGAAATCAATGGGTGAATGGTTCTCGCTGACATCTGCTAGATAGTCCCAGAAGGTTCTTTCGCTGGTGTTTGCCACAGTTAAGCTGACCTTACGCCCGCGCTATATCGACGATCTAGCCAGCGCAGGCCAATATCGGATATCGCGGTCAAGGCGAGATAAATTAATAGCACCGCAAACATAAAGGTGAACGGTTCTCGTACGGAGCGACCAGCAGTCGACGCATTCCAAACAACATCGTGTAAGCCAATAACGGAGACCAGCGCTGTTGCCTTAATCAGTACAAGCCAATTGTTGGTGAAACTTGGTAACGCGTGCCGCACCATCTGCGGCCAGGTGATTCGGAGAAATATAGTCAAATTCGTCATGCCACAGGAGATACCGGCTTCAATTTGGCCACGCGGAATGGCCAGGATCGCACCGCGGAAAGTTTCCGTCATGTAAGCGCCAAAGACAAAACCGATAGAGCCAATGCCCGCAATGAATTGATTGATTTCTAGGTAATCCCACCAGCCGGTGACGGTGCCCAGGTCGTTAACGATTTGTTGTCCGCCATAAAACAGCAACATCATCAACACCAAATCTGGAACGCCGCGAACCAGTGTTGTGTAGGCTGATGCGAAGCGATTCGAAATGGGATTGCGGGCTAGTTTGGCAGACGCGCCTGCTAGACCCAGCACTACCGATAAAATCAGTGAGCCTACCGCCAGCTGCACCGTGACAATAGTGCCGTCGAGCAACAGATAACGATATTCCCAGATCGATTCCATCGACAGTAATTAGGGTAAGTGCGGGCGGGCCCGCGAGAAGCTCGGGCCCGCCTGGGTTGGGAGAGAATGCAGCCGATCAGCTGCCGTAGACGTCGATTTCGAAGTATTTGTCGTTAAGTGTTTTGTATGTTCCATCGGCTCGAATGTCGCCGATTGCCTTGCTCAATGCATCACGTAGGGTCGTGTCCTTCTTGCGCACCGCAAATCCAGCACCAATGCCTTGGCACTGCGGGTCGTCGATGGCTCCGCCAAGAAAGTCGAATCCTTTTCCGGCATCCAGTTTGAGGAAGCCTTCGAGTGCCTGTAGCGAGTCCGACAACTGTGCATCGAGTCGGCCGGTAGAGAGATCCTGCCAGACTTCTTCTTGCGTTGCGTAGAGCACGATTTCTGCGTCTGGATACAGTTTTTCCGCAGAACACTGATGGGTAGTTGCGCGTTGTACACCAACCCGTTTGTACTTGAGTCCATCGGCTGTGTCATCGAATCCAGGATTCTTCTTAGCAACCAGCATGGCCGGTGTGTTGTAGTACTTGACGGTAAAATCAACTTTCTTTTTGCGCTCTTCTGTAATGGACATTGATGCAATGATGGTATCGAATTTTCTGGCCAAGAGGGCAGGGATCATGCCGTCCCACTCCTGTTCAACGAGCACGCATTCTTTGTTCAGGCGTTTACATACTTCATGAGCGAAGTCGATATCGAATCCTTTCAGTGTTCCGTCTGCCTCCTTCCACGAAAATGGTGGGTAAGCTCCTTCTACGCCGACTCGTAAACTGTCGCCGGCGTACGTTACTGCGCTGCTCAACATGAATATTGTTGTAAGCAAAGGTAAGAGCAATTTTTTCAATGGCATTGGTTGAAGCCTCCTCCGGTGATGGTGTGATGACAAAAGTGGTGCATGACAGACTGACGCCCTTAAGTCTGCGTTCAGTGCAGTGTATTCGACAGAAATTGTCGAAAGCGGTCAGATTCTGGATTACTGAACATAGCTTGCGGTGTTCCCTCTGTTTCAATCAGCCCTTCATGAAGAAAGATTACTCTGTTAGACACGTCCCGTGCGAATCCAATTTCGTGAGTGACGACGAGCATCGTTCGACCTTCGTCTGCCAGAGTCCGCATGACTTTGAGTACTTCGCCTACCAGTTCTGGGTCCAGCGCTGAAGTGGGTTCGTCGAACAGCATCACCGCAGGCTCCATAGCGAGGGCACGGGCGATGGCCGCCCGTTGTTGCTGTCCCCCAGAAATGTGGGCCGGATAATAGTCACGTCGATCCGACAGGCCAACCTTATCGAGGGTGGCTTGCGCGCGTTCATAGGCTTCTATCTTCGATAGTTTCAGTACATAAATCAGCGCTTCGGCCACATTGTCGAGCACCGTCATGTGTGACCATAAATTGAAATTCTGAAACACCATGCCAAGCTGGGCGCGAAGACGGACAACTTGCTGCATGTCCGCTGGCGTCGGGTTGCCGGCACGGTCCGTCGCCATATGGATGGTTTCGCCTCGGACGGTAACGGAGCCACTATCTGGAATCTCAAGCAAATTGATGCAGCGAAGGAATGTGCTCTTGCCTGAGCCTGAGGCACCCAGCATAGAAATGACGTCACCCTCGTTGGCGTTAAGAGAGAGACCTTTGAGTACTTCTTCCAAGCCGAACCTTTTACGCAGGTTTTCTACAACAAGGGCCGGGTGTTTTTTTTCCATCCGTTGGTCGATCGATGTTAGCCAGGGCTGACGCCACGCAGTCGTTCAGTGCGTCGTCGTAACAACTCGACAGTAGTCAGCAGGAGAATAGACAAGATCACCAAGATGGTCGCAACCGATAGGATGGTTGGGCTGATTTCCTGACGAATCCCTGACCACATTTGTCGCGGCAACGTAATCTGATTTTGTCCACCGATAAAGAGGACGATAACCACTTCATCAAAAGATGTGATAAAGGCGAACAATGCACCAGAAATCACGCCTGGTGTGATCAGAGGTAGCTGTACTTTGAAAAAACTACGCACCGGTGTGCCGCCGAGGCTGGCCGCGGCCTTCATCAAATTGGTGTCAAAACCCACCAGCGTTGCGGTCACAGTGATCACGACAAAGGGTAGCCCAAGCACTGTATGCGCCAGGATCATTCCGGTAAACGTTGACACGAGCTGCCATTTCGCAAAGGCGAAGAACAAACCCGATGCTGTGATGATCAAAGGAACAATCAGGGGAGAGATCATCAGCGCCATGATGCCTTTGCGAAATGGCATATGTGGTCGACTTAGGCCGAGTGCACATAAAATTCCCAGTGTGGTGGCCAGAATGGTCGCTGCGATACCAATTCTCAGACTGTTCCAGGCACCGTCTTTCCAGCGGTCAGAGCAAACTGTTGTGATGCCGGGGTCGGAACAGTCACCGATCATCATGCGGTACCAGCGCAGTGAAAATGCATCGGGATCAAGCGCGAGTAATTCCGGTGTGAAGTGCAGGAACGGTGATTTTGAGAAGGACAGCGGAATCACCGCAATCAATGGCATCACCAGAAAAAACAACACGGCCGCGCAGATGCCAAGGTACGTGTAGTGCCACAAACGTTGCGGCGCGGTTGCGTAAGCGGGTAATGCCATCAGATCAGTTCATGCGCATGTTGTCGATGCCAACGATGCGGTCATATACCCAGTAAAGGAGCAGAATGGCAGCCAAAAGAAGGGTTCCCATGGCGGCCGCAAGCCCCCAGTTAAGTGATTTCTGCATGTGGTAGGCAATCATGTTGCCGATCAGTTGTCCATCTTTCCCACCCACGAGTTCAGGTGTGATGTAGTAACCGATGGCTACAATAAAGACCAGGATCACGCCTGCGCCGACGCCGGGCAGCGTTTGGGGAAAGTAAACTTTTAAAAAGGCCAACGAAGGCGGTGCGCCGAGGTTCTGAGCTGCGCGCATGTAACTCGGCGGGATCGTTTTCATGACGCTGTAGATGGGCAGAATCATGAAGGGCAGAAGGATCTGAATCATGACGATAACGGTACCCGTAAAGTTGTACATCATGGGTAAACGATTTTCGTCATCGAGAATACCGCTCCAGACCAGCGTGCTGTTGATCACGCCGTTGTTTTGTAACATGACCATCCACGCCACAATCCGGACGAGTAGCGATGTCCAAAACGGCATCAATACGCAGATCATCAGCAGGTTGGAGTAGCGTAGGGGCAGTGTTGCCAGCAGGTGTGCGACAGGATAGGCCATTGCCAGGCAACCGACCGTGACGATAAGGCTCAGAAGAAACGTTCGCCACCACAGCATGACGTAGACTCGGCGCTCCTTCTCTTTCATGATGACATGTTTGTTGGCGTCGTATTGACGATCCACAGCATTTAAGAAATAGCCTAGCGTCTGTGGATCCTTCATGGCGCCAAGCGTCTGCCAGAAGGTGACATCACCCCATCGCTTATCGATTTTGATCATCGCATCCCGATAAGGTGGGCCTTTGATTTTTTTCTTGAATTTTCGCCCAGATTTCTTGATTAAGCTTCGCCAGCCGGGTTTTTCATAGTTCATTCGGGTGGTGGCTTTCCCGATCGTATATTTTTCACCCGTCGTGATGTCCAGAAAGATCGCTTCGAACATTGCTTCTGCGGGCAAGGATTGGCGATCCCAGGACTCAAATGCCACAAAGGTTCTGGGCAACGCTCTGTTGACCAGCGTGTCATCAACGCTGCGTGATAACAGTTGAGCGATAGGGACAACAAAGATAATAATGAGAAATAACAGCGCCGGCAGGACCAACAAGGCGCCGCGTAACTTGCTGCGCCGAAGAGAGCGGGCCAGGCTGACCTTAAGCGGGGTTCCATCTGCGGTCAGCAGTGGCCCAGATGCCGTGTTCTCTAGTGTGGCCATTACGCTCTGCCCGTTAGTCGTTTGGTCAGGTAGCCAGGAAAAGGCTGGACTGGGTGTTAAACACCCAGTCCAGCAGTCTAGTTAGGCAATGAATAACTGGACTATTGACCCATCCACGCTTTGAAACGCTCAGAGATCGAGTCGCCGTTATCAGCCCACCATTCCGGGTTGGCAAACACAGCATTATTCATGGCCTCACCCGCATTGGGCATGTGCTCCATGATATTGACACCCGTGTTAAACCAGGGCTCACCGGCTGCGATAATGGCCAGTGCGGATTTTCGCATCGGCCCGTAGTTGATCCACTTGGCCTGTCCTGCCTGTTGTGCAGGGGCCGAGGCATGAACCATAAACTCAAGGGCTTCTTTCTTGTTCTTGGTTCCCTTAAGCATCACCAGCCACTCTTCCTCGAGAACCTGGCCATCCCAGTTGGTCACAAACTTAGCGCCTTCACTGAGCACGGCAGCGCCAATGCGGCCGTTGTAGGCCAGTGCCATTGAGACTTCGCCACTGCTGACGAGTTCAAGGGGCTTCGAGCCAGATGACCAGAAAACTGCGTGGTCCTTAATGGTATCGAGTTTCGCGAAAGCGCGATCAATACCTGCTTCGGTATCCATGACCTTGTAGACATCCGCGGCAGCTACGCCGTCGGCCATCAGTGCCATTTCGATCAACGCGTTGGCCCAGGTGTGGATTCCACGTTTGCCGGGGAACTTCTTGACATTAAAGAAGTCACCGATGGTTTTGGGATTGCCCGCGGCATTTCCGTCAAAGGTGCCCGCTTGATAAAACGGGACATAAGACCAGAAAATCTGCGGTACGACGCAGTTATTGGGTACTGACACCATGGTGTCGTCATCCATGGAGGTGCCGTCTGCTGCCGGGGTGAACGCATCGCGTGGCAATTCTTCGAAAAGACCTTCGTCGCAACCGACTCGCGCTTCGTGAGGCAGTACATCGACGATATCCCACTGGATATTGCCCGCTTCGACCTGGGTGCGTACTTCGCCTAGGCCACCGTTGTAGTTAACAAAGTTAGCTTTGCCGCCTTTCCATGTGTCAGCGTACGCCTTCTGCTGGCTCATGGTATAGGCACCACCCCACGATGCAACTGTTACATCAGCTGCAGCAGGTAGTGCCAGGGCGGCACCGACCATGGTCGAAACCACGGTTGAAAGTAGCAGGGATTTCCTCATTTGCTGATTCCTCGCTCTTGGTGAATGGAGCCGCGTCATGCGGCGGTATATGCCATCAGGCCGCGTGTTCAGGCGCCCTGGTAGACATCCAGTGCCCGGCAGTCCTCAGCGGACCAGCCGAATTTGACGCTATCCCCGGCTTGGAGGACGGCGTGTTCTGATGCATTGGGGATCTTGACGATAAAGTCGGTTTGGCCGCAAACCGACGCTCGAGTGCGAATGTGATCGCCAAGGTAAATGAGTTCTTCCACGCGGGCATCGAAAACGTTGGGGAACTTGCCGGGTTCCGGATTCACTTCGACGCGCTCCGGTCGCAAAGACAACGTTGTGCGGTCCCCGCTGGCGTTTACGTTAACTTTGAGTGCCTCGACAGTGGCACCGCCATCGGTCTGGACCTGGCAGTGGTTACCGTTCACCGAGGTCACTTGTCCAGGCAACGTGTTGTTCTCACCAATAAATTGCGCAACGAACGCGTTGTTGGGTCGCTCGTACAGATCTGTTGGGGAGGCCAGTTGTTCGATGATGCCTTCATTGAATACGCAGATTCGATTAGACATCGTGAGTGCTTCAGATTGATCGTGGGTGACGTAGACCACCGTGACTTCAAGATTATCGTGGATATGTTTTATCTCGTACTGCATTTGTTCACGAAGCTGTTTGTCAAGTGCACCCAGGGGCTCATCCATCAGAACCAGTTTGGGATCAAATACCAATGCGCGTGCCACTGCCACCCGTTGTTGTTGACCGCCGGAGAGTTGGCCGGGTCGGCGAGCACCGAACTCACTAAGGCGAACCATTTCTAATGCACGTTTGACACGAGATTCGATTTCATTCTTGTTGATGCGACGGACCTGAAGTGGAAACGCAAGGTTTTCATTAACCGTCATGTGTGGAAAGAGGGCATAGTTCTGAAAGACCATACCAATCCCTCTGCGATGTGGCGGGACAGCATTAATCGGCCGACCATCCAGATAGATTTCGCCATGGGTTGCGGGCTCGAAGCCTGCAAGCATCATCAGACAGGTGGTTTTACCTGAACCGGAAGGACCGAGTAGCGTCAGAAACTCACCGCGCTGGACGTCCAGATTGAGGTCTTTTATGACGAGTGATTCGCCATCGTAGCTTTTCTGGACCGCATCGAAACGAACATAGTTGTCTGTCTCCGTTGTGCCGGATGACATCGAATCGCTATTCACAGCTCCACATTGCCTCCCGCCTAATCGTTTGTTACCCGCCTGAAATGTGTTGGCGGCAGCATTCGCTAGCTCGTAGGTTGACGGCTAGCCTTAATTTGCCCGTAAATTGTAATGTTAACGTTAGTCTAGGATATGTATCGCAAGGAAAACAACAGGTCCTTTATCTCACCCACAGCAGGATGATAACGCCTATTTTTCGAAGTGAACCAAATATGAACCAGGTTAAACCCGTATTGTTAGTAAAGCGTGACCTCGATATTCTGGCTTGGGTCCAAGCCCTCAACCAACAGATGCCGGCTCTTGAAGTACGAATCTGGCCAGAACTGGGAGATCCATCAGAAATCGGGTTTGCACTGTTGTGGATGCCTCCACCAGAATTGTTTACCCAACTCCCTAACCTGGAGGTCATTTTTTCCGTTGGCGCCGGGATCGATCATTTGCTCGCGTGCCCATCGCTGCCGCGCAACATTCCTATCGTTCGTATGGTTGAGCCTGGGCTAACCTCCGGCATGGTTGAATATGTGCTCTACAACGTATTGCGATTTCATCGGGGGATGGATCGTTACGATGCGCAGCAGCGGGCTGCGCACTGGTCAGTGCTTCCCCAGATATCAGCGGAGGCACGTTCGATCGGGATCATGGGTTTGGGCATGATCGGTCAAGCCGTTGCAAAATTACTCGTTACGATGGGATTTAAAGTCCATGGCTGGAGTCAAACACGAAAGGTTTTGGAGGGTGTGAATAGTTACGTCGGTGAGGCAGAACGTGATGCTTTTCTTGAAAACACAGAGATTCTAGTCGCGGTGCTTCCTTCCACTGTGGCGACGGTCGGTTTGATCGATGCTCGCTTGCTAGAGCAGCTGCCGCGTGGCGCATTTCTTATCAATGTGGGTCGAGGAGACCTCATTCACGAAAATGATCTACTGAATGCGTTGGACAGGGAACACCTCGGCGGCGCCGCACTGGATGTTTTCTCACAGGAGCCGTTACCGGTAGGGCACCCGTTCTGGCGTCATCCGAGGGTGTCGATTACGCCGCATGTTGCGAGCATCACGCAGGCGGATACGGCGGTTGCGCATGTGGTTACTAACATCGGTCGTTGGCAGGCGGGTCAAACACTAAGCCACGTCGTCGATTTAGAGCAGGGTTATTGAGTGTGTCGGCGTTCTGCCACCACCTGCCAGTTTTTTCTTTCATCGTGTTGCCAGTATTGATCGATGATTAGGCGTGAGCCAGCGGCGTTTTTAAATGTCAGTCGTGCGAGAAATGTCTCCATCGAATGGGGATAACCCATCAATTCGATGTCAGGAATAGTAGGGTAATTCCAATCCGCCGTTAGCGGGGATAGCGGTCGATCCTGGCTGGGGTTGCGCAAAGCCTCTTCAAGGCTGGTCGCGCTCATGGCGCGGTAAACCTTGGCTAGTCCGGCCTTATCAGTTTTGAGCCAACTGCTGTGCCATTGTTGTACTGCGGTGATGGCATTCGCTCGGCGCTTTTGCAGATGTTTCTGGCTGAGCCAGACAGGCGCATGATCCAGAATGACGGGAATGTCAGTGGCGTTATTCGTAATTTCGCGCAGATGTTCGAATTCTTGGTTAGACAGGCTGACACAGCCATCGCTGGCGTAGGGGCCGCGATTAACGTAGCCGGGTTCAGTGCCATGCAGCCAGATTCCGTAGCCGGTCCGCTGTGTCATGCGGTCGATCGAATTGGGATAGTCGATCGGGAGAGCACCTGGACCATATCGTGGCGGTAATTCTGCATCGGGAATAAAGGAAGTGATGCGATAGACCCCAACGGGGGTTTTACGATCACCCTCAAGTTGTTTGCCGATACCGTTTTTCCCGATCGTTACGTAATAGTTATGCAGGTGAATCAATCGACCCTTCTGATGACGGTAGACGTAGAGGCGGGATTCGGGAAGATCGACATAGATCAGGTAGTGTGTGTCTCGACCGGGTAACAACAACCGGGAAGGCAGTAGGTTCTCATTGGGTTGCGATTGACCAGATTGGTAGCGCCAGCGAACCTGCAATTGTGTTTGTAGGTCATCCAGTGCAGCGCGTTCCCGAGTGTGACTCGTCCGTTCACCGAGAGGCAACCGTCCGCCCTGTGCGGCCAGAATGTCCGCATAGAGTAATTTGGCGGTGCGGCTGTGCGGATACTCAGCCAACAGTGATTCGACCAGTATCCGAGCTGGATCAAGATGACCATTTTGCATCGTCTCAACGACGCGCAACAGAGTGCTTTCATAAGTTGTCGGTCTAGCGTCAGCCAAGCCATGACCTGGTACGCTCAAAATGATCCAGAACCAGAAGCTCATTTTGAGCGTGTTGTATGCCTTGCTCGGTTGAGTCAATTTGATGCGCTCCAACGATTGCCTCACTGGGTCGGGCTCAGCATGTCAAATGCCTGCAATGAAATAGGTTCGTCCCCGATAGGCGCATTCGTTTCCTTTTCGCCATCGATGGCTTCTCGATAAATTCTTGATGCTCGATGAATCAGCAGCGAACCGAGATTCTTTCTCAATAGTCTGTATCGATCGTCCAATTCAAGTCCTTGTCGAAGCAATGACTCAGCGCGTTCTAGATTGCCAAGTGATGCGAAGACGCCCGCAAGATTATTATAGGGTTGAGGAAATCGCGGAAAAGTTTTGATCAGTTCCTCGTAGACTTTGATGGCTTCATCGAACCGGCCTTGAGTGATCAGTGTCAGTCCGTTATTGAAGCTATCGATGGCCTCGGTGGAGAGTTTGGAGCGGTCCGAGTGTGAATCTGGTTGAGTTAAAGACTCGTTCGTCGCGCCTGGCTTGTCAGTCCTCGCCAGTGCTGCGGACTCCTGTTTCTCGAGCAATTGGACTCTATTGATCAGGCTGATGTTTTCAGTTTCCAACAGTTCCGCACTGAGGTGTTGCTGGTCGAGAGCCTGTTCCAGTAGCACCTTTTGAGCAGTGAGTGCCTTTTCTGATGCGATGATGACCTGTTGATGCTCCTTTAGCCCATCGATTTTTGTGGTTAGGGCTGTTGTACTGTCTTTATTGTTCTCTAATAGGCTTTGAAGTTCGCTGATGCGGTTTTCTGATGTTTTCTTTTCCCCAATCAGTGTTGTGTTGGTTGTCTCTAGCTCTTGATGAGTTGTTGTAAGTGTGTCGATTTGGTCATTGAGTGCTGTCTTTTCATTGGCTTGTTCGGCTAGTCGTTGCGTTAAGCTGTTCAGATTGGTGGTTAGAATGAGTTTCTCATTCAATGTAGCTTTGTTGGTTTTTTCAAGCGCGATGTAGGCGATGGTTATATTCTCTAGTTGCGTGTTCAGCGACGTTTCGGTCCTTTTTTCTTGCGTGCGTTGCTGTCCCAGTACTGAGGCTCGCGCAGACAAGGTTTGATTTTCGTTCACCAACGCTGCATTGGTTGCATCGACTGCCGCTAGGGTGGCAATCAATTGTTCATATTGTTGTTTGAGTGTTTGGGTGGCGGCTTGTGCAATGTTGATGTCTTGACTGAGTTGTGTGCCGAGTACATTCGCAGCAGTCAGTTTTTTTGACAGCGCCTTTTTTTTGTCGATCAGCGCGGTGTTGGTAGCTTTGGCTGTCGTTAGGCTGTTACGCA
>DUBL01000255.1:0-8913 GCA_012960345.1 Gammaproteobacteria bacterium
AGAATGCCAGGAGCACTGCGCCAAGCGCGCTTACCCATTGTTTTGTTAATCCCATTGCCTGTGTCCTTTGGTAGTCATAATAAGGTGTGACCAGCGTGGTGCTGATTGGGGTCATTCTTCACCTAATTGGATATCAATGCAACGAAAATAAGGGCTACGGATGCATCTTTGGGCCTGCGACGCACTGTGGCCGGGGTTGCTGATCCATCTGAGACAGTGGGGGCGTGTCTGACGATCGCCCTTGAACTTATCTCTTCGATGGTGAGGTGGTATTGATTTTTCCAGCAAGATGGTTAAATCACTCACAATGAAGGTCGGGCCCGGCGTGGTTGGCCTTGGGGCCTTAACCGCGGTCTCGTGATTTGCCGGGACTTTCTCTTGTCATCACTCGAATAAATAATTATCTATGACTCGCCCGACAAACAGCCTGGGTGATACATCCCTGCAAACCGTTTGCGTACTGGGTCATCTGGCGAATGACTGGGCACCGGCTGCCATCTGGTTGCTGGCGCCTGCGATAGGGTTGGCTTTTGATCTTCGCCCTTCTGAAGTCGGATTGTTGCTGACGATCCATTCCATTGGTGCCTCACTGGCTTATTTCCCTGCGGGAGTCCTGGCTGACCGAATGCGTAACCAGGGGCGATTACTGGTAGCGACTTTTTGGTGGGTTACGCTGGGTTATTTACTTGCGTCCCAGGCTCCGGGATTCTGGTCGCTGGCCATCTTGCTGGGTGTGGCCGGCATGGGGGATGCGGCTTGGCACCCCATTGCCACGGGAATGCTGGTACGGCAAATGCCGAAGCGAAAAGGCCAGGTCCTGGGTGTGCATGCAGTCGGCGGAACCCTGGCCGAGGTGTTGTCACCGCTGTTGGTGGGTTTTCTGTTGGCTACGATGGACTGGCAAAGCGTGCTACAGGTCTCGGTCATACCCACCGCATTGATGGGCGTTGTCTTTACGGTCGTGGCGGGAAGAATTCCACAGCGCCATGCGAGTTCAGCGATCTCGCGCGCCGATCTGGTGACGTTTGTTCGACAATGGCGCTCGGTGCGCGGTCTGTGTCTCATCGGTGGCCTTGCGACTTATAACATGGCGTTGTTTGCGTTAATGACTATGACGCCACTGTTCGCTCAGAGAGGCCTCGGCCTTAGTCCGGCGCAAACTGGCGTGGCTTTCGCGTCGGCCATGTTGCTCGGCTCTGTTGGTCAGCCGTTTATCGGGCGACTCTCTGATCGCACTGGGCGGGTCGGTATTTTTGCAGTGGGCTCTGTCACGGCAGCGGCCCTGACCGTCGGAGCGCTAGTGATCGACTCTCCGCTAGGCACGATCACTTTACTAACTGGGGCAATGGGCGTGCTGGTGGCCATTCGTTCGAGTGTGCTGGCCATGGCGGTAGATTACGTCAGTGGACGGGAGGCGACCGTGCTGGGTTTCATTTTTGTAATGCTCGATGGGGTGGGTGCACTGGGCGCGGTTCTCGCAGGTTTCGTTGGTGACTTTAGTCTGCATTACAGTTTTGTTCTCGCGTCCGGTTTGTCGCTAGCAAGCGTAGGTATTGTCACCGTTGCATTGCGGAAAAGCAGCCGTGACCCTCACAGGTGAAGCGACAATCAACAAGCGTTGGTTCGTTGGGCCGGTGCATTATCAATCCTGTTGTTGGCACAACGCTGCCAATACTGGACGGATCAGGAGTGGCTTTGCAGGTTTCGCCCTTGGTGGTGCGGGGGGGCCTTTAGCAGTCACTCACAAAGCACTCCAGTGACTGGAAGTTACCAGGGTTTTACTGGGCTACGTTATCTAGACTCTATGAGAACTCGTGCAGTGTTAACGTATAAAATCAAAGAACATCGATCTCAGTATTTTTTGAATAGTTCGCTTGGTTGAATATGAGCAAGATGCTCATATTTCAAGGTGTTTTATGGTCGGATTGATATTTATGGGTTAAACCCCGGACCGATTCACCTGACGCGCCTTAATGATTCGGTTAACCTGAGAGAGAACATGCAAATCACCAACATCAAAGCATTCCCCATTTCCTATCGAGTGCCCGACGGGGAGAATGTTCGGTTAGGAATTGGGCTTGCGGTCAAGCGCGACGCCGTGCTCATCAAAGTAGAAACGAGCGAGGGTGTTACAGGCTGGGGGGAGTCCCACCATGGAAGGTGTCCCGGGGCGATCGCTAAGCTGATCGACACTACGATCAGCGAATTGGTGGTGGGAATGGATGCGCTTGATAACGTCGGAGTTTGGGACAAGATATATAGGATGCAACTTGCCAGTCACGGAATGGGGTATGCATCGGCCATGGCCTTAAGTGGTTTGGATCTTGCCCTGTGGGATATTAAAGGTCAGGCGCTCAGTCGGCCGTTGTTTGAAATCCTGGGCGGATCCCGTAAAGACATACCCGCGTATGCCGGTGGCATCGCATTGGGGTGGCAAGAGCCGGGGGCCCTGGCGGAGGAAGCCATGGGGCATCTGGCAAGTGGATACAAAGCCATTAAATTGCGTGTTGGTGACAATATTCGTGCTGACTCGGACAGGGTGACTAAAGTTCGAGAATGCGTTGGTGATGAAGTGGATATCTTGGTTGATGCCAATACCGGGTATTCACTAGGGCAGGTTAGAAAGATCATGCCGCTTCTTGAAGAGTTGGATGTTGGGTGGCTTGAAGAGCCTTTCCCAGCAATGGATTTTCATAATTATCGACTGGCAGCGACCTATGGCGGTGTGCCGATCGCGGCAGGAGAGAATCATTTCACACGTTACGAATTTGCCCGGTTGATCGAAGACGCTGCTGTTAGCTACGCGCAACCAGATTTGTCAAAAACAGGTGGTATGACGGAGGCGATCAGAATTGCTGCCTTAACATCCGCTTGGAAAATACCTATTCACCCACACACCTCATTGACTGGAATCAATATGGCAGCCTCTATTCACTTATTGTCAGCAATTGACAACGGTGGTTATTTTGAAGGAGACGTGACGCGCTATAACCCATTTCGTGATGACATGGGCCAAAGGCCGTTTAATATTAGTGGGGAGGGTTTTGTCTCTGCCCTGGAGGCGCCTGGCATCGGTATTACTATTGACGAGAAGTTCCTCGCGAAATATCCATTGATCGAGGGCCCTTGCTACGTTTGATGACTCGACCGCTGTGTTTTTTGTACAGTGCGAGAAACGAATGACAACATGGGTAAACTTGGCGTTCCATCAACGCAGTGCACGAGGATCATTGCTCGGAATTAGAACAATAAGATGACAAACTCAACCGAAAGTTTTGATTACATCGTTGTGGGCGGCGGCTCGGCGGGTTGTGCGTTGGTTAATAGACTATCCAGCAACCCGACGAACAAAGTGCTCTTGCTTGAGGCGGGGAGGAAAGGCCATTTTTTATCAAGAGTGCCTGTGAGTTTCTCGTTGTTGATTGATAACCCGGCCGCTAACTGGTGTTACCGCTCAGAGCCCGAAGCGGGGACTAATGACCGGCAGATCCCGATCCCTCGAGGGAAACTTCTGGGGGGATCCAGTGCGATCAACGGTCTCGTCTACGTGCGCGGTCAGCAACTCGACTATGACACCTGGGCGCAATTAGGTAATCGCGGTTGGAGTTACGCCGATGTTTTACCCTTCTTTAAGAAAATGGAATCCTTCGAGAAAGGGGAGTCGGAGTATCGCGGAAGGTCAGGACCACTGCGTGTTACCGAAGTAGTTGACCAAAATCCCATTTATGAACAGTTGTTTAAAGCGGGCAGCGCGCTTGGCATTGTCCGAAATGATGATTACAACGGTGCAGATCAAGAAGGTTTCGCTCGAACCCAAACAACTATCAGTGCTGGACGAAGAATGAGTGCAGATTTTGCCTATCTTCGGCCGATTCGGCGGCGCAGGAATCTGACTATAAAGACCAGGGCGCTGGTCACCAGATTACTATTTAATCAGAAGGTTTGCGTTGGAGTGGAAGCGGTTATTGGAAAACGGATCGTCACATTCGAAGCCCGAAAAGAAGTGATTCTCAGTGGTGGGGCAATCAACTCGCCCCAGATCCTGGAGTTGTCGGGGGTAGGGCAACCTCAAATTCTGGAAAAAAATAATGTTCCGCTTGTACAGGCGATTAACGGGGTTGGTGAAAATCTACGTGATCACATCGGTCCAAGACTGGTTTTCCGTATCACGAAACCCGGTATTGCGTACAACGATGCCGCCCGAGGAATGAACCTCTTAAAAGAGATCCTGAAGTACGGAATTAATAGAAGTGGCTTTCTGAGTTTGCCATCGGCGCCCCTGCTCGGTTTTTTTAAAACCCGAACAGAACTGGCGGGGCCTGATATTCAGGTCCATTTTATTCCTTATCGTGTGGTGCTTGAGAATGGAAAAAGAAAGCTCGGTAAAGAGCCGGGAATGACTTGTACGATCAATCAAAATCAGCCGGAGAGTGTGGGGTCTGTGCACATCAAATCACCAGATCCACAGCAACATCCGGCAATCAGATATAACTTTCTCTCTTCTAGGCTTGATATTGACACGTTGGTCGCGGGGGTTCGGCTTGTTCGAGACATTATGAACACTGACCAAATGCAGATGTACTGCGGCGAAGAGATGTCCCCTGGAAGTGATTGTTCTTCAGATGAGGATATCCTGGCATTCATCCGCAATAAAGCTGAGACGGTCTACCACCCGGTTGGCACCTGCAAAATGGGTAAGGATACAAAATCAGTCGTCGATGAGAAGTTGCGTGTTCATCAGATCAAGAATCTGCGGATCGCGGACGCATCCATCATGCCGACCTTGACCTCAGGTAACACCAATGGTCCGTGCATGATGATTGGGGAAAAATGCGCAGATTTCATTATGAATCACTGACGGGCACTATCTGTGTGATGTGCGGAGCCACAGAACCATGTTGACCCGACTGCGTTCTATTTCTTTTCAGGATGATGGATCATGCCGCTGAAGGTGGTCGGCGTTGGCGCGGGATATTTTTCTCACTACCACTATGATGCATGGCAACGAATCGGTTGCGTAGACTTGGTCGCTGTCTGTGATCGTGATTTAACGCGAGCCGATGCCGTTGCAAAACGTTATGGGGTTCCATTGGTGTTTGAGCAATTTTCTGCCATGCTGAATGAAACAGACCCGGACATCATCGATATCATTACGCCGCCGGAGTCGCATGAGGCACTGCTAACCATCGCTCTTGCGACAAATGCCGCCGTCATTTGTCAGAAGCCTTTAGCGCCAACGCTGGCCGATGCCCGACGCATGGTGGCCATGGCAGAGGCCAAGGACAGACATTTTTTTGTTCACGAGAACTTCCGCTTTCAGCCGTGGTATGTAGAGATTAAAGCGTTACTTGATCGCCACGTGATCGGCACGCCGTATTCCGTTAGTTTCAGGCTTCGCCCCGGGGATGGGCGCGGCCCAAATGCTTACCTCAGCCGGCAACCGTACTTCCAGCGGATGGAACGCTTTCTTGTGCACGAAACCGGCGTGCATTTTATTGACACATACCGTTACCTCTTCGGAGAGGTGAAGCGTGTGTACGCGGATCTGCATCGACTCAATCCGCACATCTGTGGTGAGGACGCAGGGATTATTCTCTTTGAATTTGAAAAAGCGGGTAGAGGTGTCTTAGATGCCAATCGCCTCAGTGATCATGAGGCGGTGAACACTCGTCTGACCATGGGAGACATGTTGATCGAAGGGGCGGAGGGTGTGTTACGACTCGATGGAAATGGTCGGCTCTTCTCGCGGGCACGCGGCGAGGTCGAGAGGGAACATGAGTACAGCTGGAGCGATGAAGGTTTTGCGGGCGATAGTGTGTACGCTTGTCAATCACACCTTGTTGAATGTGTCGAAGTTGGGAAGGCATCGCCAATTTCAGCTCGGGAGTATCTGCGTAACCTTGAAATCGAAGAGGCGATTTACGAATCGAGTCGCACCGGGATTCGAATCTCGGTTTGAATGTCATTACCGCCATGTGTTGCCTTCGTGGTGACGTATTGCAGCCAAGCGGACGATCCCGGAGCCGAAACCTTGGCCGGCACGTGGGTCGAACAGCTTGACACTGAGTTAATGAACTTCGCCGCGACTTAGAAGCTGCGTTCCCGTATCTGGGAGACGTTTGAGAGAACACCGTCTAGCAGTTGCTCGGTTTGATCCTCCATCTGGGCATCGCCAGCGCCAATTGGCCGAAGGATAAATTTCGAGATTCCGTGATCGGCATAAGCTTGTATCCGTTGCAGTATTTCGTCTGCACCGCCTACCACGAACCCGCGACTGGCGGCGTGTCCGGTGCGTTTTTCGAAATCAGCGGCCATCTTTTTTACCGGTTCATCACCCCAAGAGCCAAAATGAATACCGAAGCCCACACCGAAATGATCCGAATCAATGCCTCTTTTGTGTTGGTTAGCACTGGCAAGAATCTTGTCAACCACCTTTCCCGCTTCTTCAGGCGTTTCAGCAGCCGCTTGCCAGCCTGTTCCATACGCAGCCGTCCGAGCAATAGCCGCCTCTGAACTGCCACCGATCCACAGCGGCAACGGGTTCTGCGTTGGGCGCGGCCTAATCGTCGCCTTATCGTAGCGGAAATATTCGCCATCGAAAGTCACGTCATCCTCGACCCACAGACGGGTCATGATTTCCAGCGCTTCGTTCATGCGCTGGCCTCGCCCCACGGTGGCCGTGCCTGATGCGACGAAATCCCTCGATCGGTTACTCCCGAGCCCAAAGGCGGGCAGCAAGCGCCCACCCGACAGATAGTCGATCGTTGCGCATTGCTTAGCAGTTTGCAATGGATCTCGTAACCCCATCGATGCCACGTTCATACCGAATTTTATCTTCTCGGTAGCGCCGGCCAGCCCCGCCATGACACTCATGCACTCAAGAAATGGATCCGTGGAAACAAGACGATCCGTTTGCCACAGAGAATCAACGCCGCTGCGGTCGCATCGTTTGACCCATCGCCAATAACCTCCCGCACTTGAGAAGGTGTAGGTCGCTAGGCCTAATCCAATGCCAATGGTCATTGCGGATACGCTTGCCCGCATTGACGTGAATAGGTCTTATCTAAAAAGGAATATCGTTCGCGCGTCACATTGCTCGCCGTCCATATAGTTGTCGGGCCACTCTGAGTTGCCGGGTTGGGAGACTGCGTGAACATTAGGTGACCGTTGCCCTGGTTTTGTATTTTTCCTGATCCCATAGTCGATTTGAGATGACTTCTTCAAGCAGGGTCGCTGCCGTTATGACATCATTTTCGTCAATGTACAGTGGTGCAAAGCCGAACCGCATGTTGTCTGGCGCACGAAAATCACCGATGACACCACGTTCAGCCATTGCCTGGATAACGCCATAGCCTTCTTCGAAGCAAAAGGACACTTGGCTACCTCGTTCTTGGGCATTGCGTGGGCTGTTGAGGATCAGGCTAGGGCATCGGGCTTCGACTTCCCTGATAAATAGCTCACATAAGGCGATTGACTGTTTTCTCACCTGTTCGATCGTTACCAGGTCCCAGATATCAAGCGCCGGCTCCAGGCATTTGAGGGCAATGACGGGTGGCGTCCCCACGCGCAGGCGCTCAATGCCATGTGCCGCACGGTAGTCGAGTTCAAAGTCGAAGGGAGCGGCATGGCCGAGCCAGCCGGAAAGAGTGGGTTGAATTTTATTCACATACCCAGGACAGACGTAAATAAATGCGGGGGCACCTGGTCCGCCATTGAGATATTTGTAGGTGCAGCCCACTGCAAAATCGACTCTCGAGCCAACCAAATCGACGGGAAGCGCGCCCACGCTGTGCGCCAGATCCCAAAGTGTGATCACGCCGTGTGCGTGAGCGGTGGCGGTCAAGGTCTTCATGTCGTGTTTGCGACCCGTGCGATAGTCCACCTCCGTCAGCATCAAGACGGCAACCTCGTCATCAATGTGATGACTGACTTCCTCGGGGGCGACAGTCTTTAATGTGTGGCCCCGGTCAAGCATCTTGATAAGTCCCTGAGCTATGTAGAGGTCTGATGGGAAATTTCCATAGTCCGACAGGATAACTTTCCGCCGAGGGCTTAGCGCCAATGCCGCGGCCAGTGCTTGGTGTACTTTGATAGACAGCGTATCACCCATGATCACCTGACCGGGTTGGGCGCCAATCAATGGTGCGATGCGATCACCAATCTGTGTTGAAAGCGACATCCAGCCGGCATCATTCCAACCCCTAATCATCTGTTCTCCCCACTCGTTACCCATCATGGTCGCGACGTGTTCCCTGGCCGCGAGCGGCATGGGCCCAAGGGAGTTGCCATCCAGATAGACGACGTTATTTGGCAGGTGAAATAAGGTTTTGGTGTGAGAGAATTGGCTCAATGGTGATTGTCCCTTTTATACCCCGGCGTTATACACTTTGCCTGGCACGGTGGTCAGATTCCTCAGCTATGGTAACTGGCTCTAGTGCAGGGGCGTAAACCTATTTAGTCGTTATCTTTCCAGTCAGGTCGTTTCTGTTCATTTACCCATCACGGAGCAACTCATGAGTCGTGTGCAACTAGCCATTAATGTAGACAATTTGGATGAGGCCATCGTGTTTTATTCGAAGTTGTTTGCGACGAAACCGGCTAAGTCGAAGCCGGGGTATGCGAATTTTTCAATCACGGATCCACCACTTAAGTTGGTTTTGTTTGAGAACCCCGGCGATGGAGGAAGCATTAACCACCTGGGAGTTGAGGTGGAATGCGTCGAAGAGGTGTTAACGACAGAAAAACGGTTAGCAGATTCGAATCTGATCACTACAGGCATCGACGCGACTGAATGCTGCTACGCTGAGAAAACGGAAACATGGGTTAATGGTCCCGACGGTGTTCGTTGGGAGTGGTACGTGAAGCACGCGGACTCGGAGCAGTTTGAGAACAAAATTCTCGAACGATCGACTT
>DUBL01000255.1:8923-12526 GCA_012960345.1 Gammaproteobacteria bacterium
AAAGCCCCCGTATTCCAAAGCAAGGATGGGACCTAGCGGATCTTTCAGTTGGGTTTCTGGTGGTATTCAAAATTCACCGCCAAAGTGCATCTAGAATGTGGGAGTGATCATCATGATGTGGTGTCGTATATTTTTGTGGACTCAATGAGTGGGCTCACTTTGTTTTAAATAAGAAATTTAATCACAGTAACCGCGCTGCTGTTTCTTGAATGAAATACTTTGTCGATGAGATAGCCCATTCGGTGAAATACTACGGAGTGTTTGTGAGAGGTGGTCACAACAGGCCCGAGCGATGCAGGTTGCTCGCAGGATCAAGGAATTTGGATGTTTTAGTACAACATAAAACGTATTCTCTTCGCTCTTGTTCAAAGGGAATTTATAAATGAATTCTAAACTTCAGTACACGCGTTTTGTTGTTAAAGCGTTTCCATCAAGGGGCGATCGGCCTCGTGAGTTGACACGAACCATGGCAGCCCACCCCTTAAGTTTCCAAGAGTTGCCTTACGATCCGGAGTACACGCTTTACAACAAGCGTCTCACTCCTGAATCACTCAACCATATGACGGATGATGACATGTACTGGGCAGTGCGCACGGGCGTGATTCTTCGTCACACGGGAGAACTGCCGATTGAGATCAGCGGACCAGATGCCGAGACGTTACTCAATCGGGTGTTCACCCGGGATATCAGCAAGGTAAAACCGGGCCGCTGCAGCTATCAGTTTGCGTGTTACCACGACGGTGGAATGATTAATGACGGTGTGTTGCTGCGTTTGGCTCACGACCGTTTCTGGATGGCGCAAGCCGACGGGGAGCTGTTTGCCTGGTACAAGGCGCATGCGGTGGGGCTTGACGTTCGTATTCATGATCCCAACGTTTGGATTAGTCAGATTCAGGGGCCACGTTCTTTAGATTTCTTGCGGGTTGTGCTTGATGGAAAGTATCCTGAATCCTTTAAGTACTTTGATTGCGCCACAGTCACTATTGCCGAGCAGACAGTGGTGATCAGTCGGTCGGGTTTCTCCAACGAACTTGGCTGGGAGATTTACCTGTCACCGGAAATCGATTTCGAGAGACTCGGTGCGCACTTGCTTAAGGTGGGAGAAGCATTTGATATGCCACTGACAGCAATACCTGTTTTTCGGGCGCGGCGTATCGAAGCAGGGCTGCTAAGTGCGGGTTGTGATTTTGATCAGACCACAACGCCCTATGCCGCTGGACTCGCGGCTTTTGTCGACTTGGACAAGTCGGATTTTATTGGGAGAAAGGCGTTATTGGCTGCGCCAAAAGACTGCGTGACATGGGGTATGCGTGTGGATGGGAGCGTTGCCTCGCTGGGGCGTGGTATCAGGATCGATGACAAACTAGTTGGACGCGTTTGTTCAAGTACATGGTCGCCTTATTTGGAATGTGGAGTGGCGATCGTGCGTATGGATAAGGCAGAACAGGGGCCGGATACCAGGGTGACGGTGGACTGTATCGATGAACAGTCCCACAGCGCTGTATTGTGTCGCATGCCTTTTTACGATGAAAAGCGGGAAATCCCTCGCGGTAAGTTGGTGGCAATTCCTGAGCGCAAGTAGTCGAGAAAAAAATAACATCATTTGTAATCACGGCGCAATCCTCCATCAATGTATCAGGTTGAATTAACCGAATCGTATTGTCCGGCACAGGCTGACGAGGTTGTGCTCGAGGTGACAGTCGGCGATGCGCTTCGGGAAGCCGCCCGCGATCGTCCTGATACCCTTGCGTTGATTGAGATTAACGCTGCTGGTAAAAGGGGTTCAGTACTCAGTTATCAAGAATTACTCAATCGTTGTGAGATTCTAGCGCGAGCGCTAACGAGTCGCTTTTCAAAAGGGGAGCGCGTGGTGGTGTGGGCGCACAACGTTGCCGAATGGTTAGTGATGGAGTATGCCTGTGCATTGGCTGGGGTGGTGTTGGTAACGGCCAATCCATCTTTTCGGGCGAAGGAACTCCGATATGTCCTCGAGCAGTCAGGGGCAGTGGGGTTGTTTCTGGTAAAGGATTACCGCGGTAACCCGATGGACGTGATTGCGGATGAGGCGGTTCAAGGCCTTAATCTTAGAGAAGTGACGTACCTCACTGACCAGGATGCCATGTTACGTGGGAGTGATTGTTGCAATGCACTTCCCAGAGTTGAACCGGGGGATCCATTTCAGATCCAATACACTTCCGGTACGACGGGTTTCCCCAAAGGGGCGGTGATTCACCATCGTGGTTTATTCAACAATGGGAGGTTCGTCGCGGGCCGGGCATTGATCCACGAAGGCAGTGTGCTGGGTAATTTTATGCCGATGTTCCACACCGCCGGTTGCGGAATCAGTGGCATGGCGGCGCTGGCGTACCACATCCCAATGGTATTGTTTCATCGGTTCGACCCGGACGAGGTAGTGCGGGTCATTGAAGACGAGGGCATCACTACCTGCTTTGCGGTACCTACGATGTTGGTCGGCATGCTTGAAGCGTTACAGCGTTGCTCGCGTAACATGAACACCATGGAATTGATTATCTCCGGCGCTGCGCCGGTGGCCCCAGAGTTGGTTCGCGCTGTCCGGGCGGCGATGAACTGCCAGTTTGAGACGGCGTTTGGGCAGACCGAGCAGTCGCCGGTGATTTGCCAGAATTGGGCGGATGGGACACCTGATGATATCTCGTTTAGTGCGGGACAACCGTTGCCGCAGACAGAGGCATCTATTCGTGATTCCGAGACCGACGCGATATTGCCCATAGGTCAGGTGGGCGAGATCTGTGCTCGTGGGTATGGCGTGATGCTTGGTTATCACGACAGCCCCGAAGCGACAGCACAGGCGATCGATGAGCACGGTTGGTTGCATACGGGCGATCTAGGCACTATGGATAGTCGTGGAGTGATCCGTATTACAGGCCGCATAAAGGATATGATCATTCGCGGTGGAGAAAATCATTTTCCTGTCGAGATCGAAAATGCACTTCTGGAGCACCCAAACGTCGCAGAAGTGGCAGTCGTTGGGCTGCCTGATCCAAAGTGGGGGGAAATCATTGGTGCTTTTGTGCGCTCGGATGGTAATCAACCCATTGACGTTGAGACGTTAAGAGAACATACCCGGCAACTTCTGTCTGCTCAAAAAACCCCTGTTGTCTGGTGTCAGGTCGTCGAATTCCCGTTAACCGGGTCGGGAAAAATTCAGAAGTTTGTTATTCGCGATCGTTTCGTCGCTGGTGAATATCAAGTAGTCAGCGAGTGTCGAGTGGTGCCACTCGAGTAGTGCAGTTAGAGCGTCCCGGTATTTAATGCCACGACTGGCCGCGACGATGTTTGATAGGGTGAGCGGGGCGGAAGCCGGTTGGCACTGTCGGGGTGGCTATCATGTCAAGGAATGGCTCTGATCATTGCGGCATAGGTGGAGAAACCAGATTGCCCGACGAGAACAGACACTTTTGTGCACCAAATCTGTGTTTTCAATTCAAATGGTATTGTTGACTTCGAATGTTTTAATCATTATCAAGTCGAGCGATGATGGTCTGAGAATGACGCAGTCCGTCGTTCCGTATGAAATCGACTCCGGCCTTGTAAAGCCATAATGGCTTCCAATGATTGATC
>DUBL01000256.1 GCA_012960345.1 Gammaproteobacteria bacterium
GAAGGTGGATGGGGACGATGCGGCAGACAAAGATGGAGATGAGGCGCCGGCGGGCAAGCGGCTTGAGGGCCGCGGCATGCCAACAGGACCGAAGCTCTTTGGAGACCGACGATTTACGGCGACGAGCAAGATGGAAGATGGTTCTGATTTAAAGACCACCGCGCTCGAACGCATCGATCGGGAGAGGCAGGGTCGCCTGTCCTGGGAGGAATTAAAGCCACGCCAGCAGTAATCAGGTAGACCACGATCGCTTAGGCGCTCTAGAGTGACGTTGGGTCCGAGTGTGGGCTGGTTTGATCTTCGCGCAGTCCGCCATAAGCGTCCCAGTCAGAGGCGACCTGATGGCCGGCGTCTACCGACAGGATCGCGCCGGTGATTCCGGAAGCGGCCGGAGAGGCGAGGAAGGCGATGGCATCGGCGACCTCGCCTGGCTCGACCAGGCGGCCCAGCGCCGACTGGGTTTTCAGGGTGTGTTCATGCAGCGCTCCGTTGTCAACGCCGCGGGCGAGGGCCGGCGTCGCGGTGAATCCGGGGCAGACACAATTCACTCGGACACCGCTAGGGCCCCATTCAGCCGCGAGGGTTTTTGCCAGGTGGATAATGGCCGCTTTTGCCGGTCCGTAGGAATGAAGGGGCGATGAGCGTAGGCCAGAGATAGAAGAGACCAGAACGATGGCTCCCCCAGCCTTTGAGCGAGCCATCCGCTCACCGAAGCTTCGACAACAGGCATAGCTGCCACGCAAATGAATTCTTTGGATCAGATCCCATTCCTTCCAACTGAGTTCGCCCGGCGGCAGGGGCCGTTGTAGGGGGCCGGCGCAGGTAACCAGTACGCTAACAGGGGGGGTGTCAGCGGCTAGATGAATGGCCAGTTCTTCGATCAGGTTTTCATCCTGAACATCCAGCGTAACGCTTTCTGCGCCGATCTCTTGAGCGACGTCGGAGGGGTCGACAACGTCCAGTATGGTGACTTTGAAGTGGTCTTCTCTGAAACGCCGTGCGGTCGCAAGGCCGATACCACTCCCCCCACCGGTGATTAAGACGTGATCGTTTCGCATGGTGTGTTTAGTGTGCCGGTTAATTGAGTACGTGTGACTGCTACAGGCTTGGTTGTAACACAGGAGAAAGCCCGTATACGAACGCGATTCGGCGACTATGCCCAAAACAGGATGGTCGCTCGCTGGTTGGATTGCTATCTTGGGTGTTAGCATCAAGTGCCAAGTGCCAAGCATTCCCCACCGAAACGGTCTGGTAAAGTATCAAATTCCTGATTGGGACATCGATTACGAGGCTAAAGATAGGGTCTAGACTCGACATTGGGTCCTCGCACTGCACACACAGTTGCACTGTAGTCGTCACTCATGATGCTTAGATACCATTGCGCCTGTTATTGAAGAACGATAGGAATTTATTCTTGGTTAGTGTTTCTCGAAGGTTACTCGTGCGATCGTTCCGGTGGATTATCTGCATCGTTCTATTGGGAGCCAATGCTGTATCCGGGAGCGATGACTCAATCGTTTTACAATCAACCACCTCGACACGAAATTCCGGTTTGTATGAGCACCTTCTGCCGCTCTTTAAGGCTTCCACGGGAATCACGGTCCAGGTGGTTTCTGTTGGCACGGGTCAGGCGATTCGAAATGCCATCAGAGGGGATGGCGATGTGTTGCTTGTGCACGCGAAAGAGGCTGAACAGCGCTTCGTCGCTGAAAAGCACGGTGTCAAGCGTTTCGACCTGATGTACAACGACTTTGTGTTGGTGGGGCCGCCGGACGATCCCGCGGGTATTAGGAACGCGTCTTCTGTTACTGAAGCGCTGGTTCGGATCGCGCAAAGTCGTTTGGTATTTGTATCAAGGGGCGACGACTCGGGTACCCATAATAAGGAATTGGCATTGTGGCGCTCGGCGGGTATCCGTGTTGGGGAATCCAGCGGGGTGTGGTATCGAGAAACCGGATCGGGGATGGGCAGCACGTTGAATATCGCGATTGGGATGGACGGCTATTGTTTAGTAGACCGCGGGAGTTGGATCAGTTTTAACAATAAGAGAGGTTTCGAGATTCTTTTTGAAGGAGGTGCCGTATTGGCCAATCAGTATGGTGTGATCCTGGTTAACCC
>DUBL01000257.1 GCA_012960345.1 Gammaproteobacteria bacterium
ATACGATGACTGCCCGTGTCTGGTTTACGGCCCAGTATCAAAGGATATTCATGCTTTTGATGAGTGCGTCAGTTTGTCTTCGTTACAGCAGGTGACGGGCACTATTGCACTTTTTGTCGCCGAGTGGTGTGGCCTGGAGCCCTTGCCACCAGGCCACTGAACCGTCAAGCTTTTTCAAGCTCCGCCCAGATGCCTTTGGCGATTCGGTGGCATTCCACCGCGACTGGCACTCCGCAGTAAATCGCGATCTGATTGATTATCGCGCGAAGTTCATCGCGACTGACTCCATTGTTGACCGCTCCGCGGAAATGCAGGCCCCATTCGTGCATACGATTGAGGGCTGCCAACATGGTGAGGTTCAGCATGCTTCTGGTTTTTCGCGGTAAGGTCTCGTCGCCCCACACACCGCCCCAACAGTATTCGGTCAGTAACTCCTGGAATTCACCGGCAAATTCACCCGCATTGGCGAGTGCCGTATCGACGTACTCGGCACCGAGTACTTCTTTGCGAATAGCAAGCCCTTTGTTATAACGTTGTTGGTCCATGGTATCTCCTTAATGATGATCGGTGAGGCGGGTTAGTAGTGCAAAATCTATCGTACTACTGAGACGCGTGATTACTTCAGAAATGAAAGCAGTGCGGTATTAATTCGATCGGGATCTTCGACCGGTGCCATATGATGCAAATTATCGAAGACGATTAGTTGGCCGTTTTTCAGGTCAGTGATCATGCGTTGGGCTATCTGAGGTGTCGACCCTGGATCAAGTTCGCCAGTGAGCACCAGCGTCGGACAGGTCACCTGGTTGAGTCCATCACCGATCTCGTCATCGGCGTTAACAAAAATTCGGTAGGCGGTCAGGTAGCCACCCACATCATTACTGAGTAATCGTCGTCGAATGGTTGCGATGATTTGCGGATTTTTCTCGACGAAGCTGGGCTCAAACCACCGCCTAACTGCCGCATCAGCTATGGGAGTGAGGCCTTCCTTTTCCGTTAGTTCGAGGCGCGCGCGCACACCGGCTAATTCATCTGCCGTCCGTCGATAGACGGTATTCATTAGCACAAGCTGTCGGAGAAGAGTCGGATGTTGGAGAGCAAAATGCTGGGCTGTGACGCCTCCCATTGAGAACCCTACCAGTGAGACGGGGCCCATCTCCAGATATTTCAGAAGACTGACAAGTTGTTGGCTAAAGGCGCTGATACCCGTGACACCGGGTTGGGCAGAGGTTTCTCCGTGCCCCAGCATGTCGTAGCGCAGGATGTGGAAGCGCCCCCAAAGTGCATTCACCTGTGCTTCCCACATATGAAGATCCAGTCCCACGCCATGGCATAACACCACTGGCGGAAGATGTGCCGCACCTTCGAGACGGTAAGCGGTACCGTCAGGACTAAAACGAGTCATACGATGGAATCCGTTTGTTGGGCGGCTGCAATGTGTGAGGCGCGCCGCAGTAGTGAGGAACGATTCAACATGCGCCCAATTATCATCGAGGTTGCACGATTGGACCAGTGATCGGTAGTTACTCTCGACCTGTGGTAAGTTGCTACCCTGCTCCATCAGCTCATGGGGACAGTGTCATGACGAAGCCAATGAAGGAAATTATCGGTGGACCGATTGTAATCGGGGGCCGCGAACTGACGCTCTCGAAAGCCGTGCGTGCCGGTGATTTTGTCTTTTTGACAGGGCAGGTACCCATGCAGGACGGAAGTCCCATGACTTCCGGTTCGATCGAGGAACAGACTCGGGCATGCCTGGAGGACATTTCCTCCACGTTAGCTGAGTCCAGTTGTGAACTGACCGATGTAGTGAAGTCCATGGTGTGGCTGAAGTCGCGTGCAGATTTCCCTGGATTTAATGCGGTCTACGGTGAATATTTTCCCGACGGACCACCCGCACGATCAGCCTTGGTCAGTGATTTTCTGGTTGACGTTCGCGTTGAAATCGAATGTATCGCATACAAAGTGCGTTGAGGAGGCGGTGATGTCGGAGTTGAAAAACTACCAAATGTTTGTTGATGGCTCCTGGATTGATGCTGCGGGAGGAGGGCTGTTCGAAAGCGTCAATCCTTCGACTGGTGAAGTGTGGGCAATGATCCCTGAGGCCAATGC
>DUBL01000258.1 GCA_012960345.1 Gammaproteobacteria bacterium
AGCGATTGCCTTTGTCGCCAGCACGCGCGTGGGCGATGTGTCTAAGGCTAATTCGCGCCTTCATGCTTGGATAAACTCAACGGTCGTTTTAATCCTATCGCGCTCCAATAAGGCCGAGTACGTCAACACACTCGGTGTGATGTGACCTCGATAGCCGGCGCCGCCGGCTGGGCCACAACACAGTAAAGCTTCCATCTCCCACAAAACATTAGCCGCTTCTTCGGGATCCGGCGTTCGTAGCGCACAGCGTAGGCGAATATCCTGTGAGTCCGGACTAAATTTACCCGCGCTTGCATGCAATGAAGCCGCGCCAATGAGGTCTATTCGTCGTTCGCTCACGCTGCCGTGCACGCTATCCAGTCGCTCATTAATGACTTCTCCGGCCAGTTGGGCTCGGCTGAGAGCGCCAGGTCCGGCATACGAGACTTCGGCTTCGGCAAGGTGTCCTCCATCAAAAGCCACCGTTACTTTCAGTGTCTCCGTTCTCGCGCGACCTTTTGCGCCACAGACCCTAACTCGGTTATCCCCTTGATCATTCAGTTCAACCAGCGAGAAATCTGCGATCACGTCAGGTGTGATGTAGGCTGACGGGTCGTGAACTTCGTAGTACAGCTGTTCTTTTACTGTTTGGCAGTCGACTCGGCCACCTGTCGTCGGCAGTTTGGTGATCACCACCGAACCGTCAGGTGAGATTTCCGCGATCGGGAAACCGACCCTGGCTAACTCGTCAACCTCTTTGAAACCGGGGTCGGCAAAGTATCCACCCGTTACTTGAGCGGCACATTCCATCAGATGGCCAGCAACCGTGCCATTGGCAAGTCGTTGCCAGTCTTCATTAGTCCACCCAAAATGGGCTTGCATTGGGGCGAGGAACAGTGAGGGATCCGCGACGCGCCCGGTGATCACAACATCAGCGCCCCTCGTCAGGGCAGGGGTGATGCTTTGGGATCCCAGATAGGCGTTAGCACCGATCATGGGTCGTCCAATTTGTGCAACAGTGCATTCGGGTTCGATGAGTTCTACATCTGGAGTGATCAGGTGGGTTACGTCGTCCCCGAGCACTGCGGCAATATTGAGGTGTCCCAGTTGGCTTTGGGCGGCAATCTCGCTGGTGCGTACAGCCGCGGCCAGTGGGTCGGCTGCTCCCATGTTGGTTATAAGACAGGTGTTGTGGCGACTGCATAAGGGGAGCAAATGGTTCATGCGTTTTGCGAGCAGAGGGTTATAGCCGGTTCCGTTAGCCAACTGCATGTCGCGATGTGCAAAGGCCAGAGTTCGTTCACCCAAACACTCAAAAATAATGGCGTCGAGTGAGCCGTGTTCGACCAGTTCCATTGCAGGATCGAGTCGATCAGAAGAGAAACCTGCGCCGGTTCCAATACGCAAAGTGTCAGTGTGATTCGGCATGAGATTGGCAGTGGAATTAATAGAGTGCGAAGCCCGGAACAATCTTATCTGCTAGACTCTTTGCGAGTTGCGATCGGTCGGCTTTTAAGGGAGGTCATGGTCATGACTAGTCAGGCTATTTTGCCGAAGGACAGTGTGTTTCTGGAGCCCACCTTAGCGGCTAAGCGTGCGAGATACTACAGTCAGGAAAACAACTTTGATTTTTCCTGGCCTGGGGTTCCAGTCCATCAGTTTGAAAACGAACGCAACTTGGCGATGCAACCAGGCCGATCAACAGGCCTTGTGCCGCTAGACCTTCAGAGCGTTCTCGGACTTAGTTACCCTGCCACCACGCCGACATTGTTGGTCCGTTATGTGAACATTCGGGGTAAGGATTCTGTGACCACAGATTTTGTCGCATCGGGGACGATTTGCTATGTGATTAGCGGTGAGGGGGTGACAACCGATGACGTGGAAACCATTCATTGGGGTCCAGGGGATGTGTTTTGTTTTCCCGGTGGTCAGGCAATCACTCACACAGCCACCGCTCAAGATTGCCTGTTATTCATAGCCACGAACGAGCCACTTCTCTCTCTGGAGCGTTTGCGGCCCCCTAGGGTTGGTGATAACCGTATCGAGGCAGTGCATTGGCCATCGAAAGAAATCGAACGGCAATTTGAACCGGTGTTAAATCGTCCAATAACGGAAAACACCTCGGGCCACGCTGTCGTGTTTTCCAGTCACGCATTAAATGGCAGCACAAATATTCTTCCAACGGTTAATTGTGCCATTAATACGCTAGAACCAGGTCGGGACCAACGTCCACATCGTCACAATGGTGTGGCCGTTACACTCAGCCTCCAAGGGGAAGGCGTTTATTCAATGATTGAAGATCAACGGGTGGATTGGATTGAATACGGGGTACAGATTACCCCGGCTGCTTTTTTGCATTCGCACCATAATCGGGGTGGTGCGCGCATGCGGTCTCTAATTATCCAAGATGAAGCATTGCACTACTACACTCGAACCCCCGGATTCAGTTGGACTTGATAGATCGTGAATCCCTGATGCGTTGCTGAGTTATTAATCCATTGAGTGATCAGGTACAGGAACAATTCGGATGGGGCTTTTCAAGCGTCACCGATTGGCATGATGCAATTGATGCCTGTTTGGAGACCACAACGCTAGGACAGCCACACGCGAATCTGGGCTTTGTTTATGTGACCAGTGAGCATGTCCCAGCACTTGAGGCGATTATTGATTACCTGAAAGTCCACAGCGGGATAGACCATTGGGTAGGCACCAGTGGCATTGGCATCGTGGCCTGTGAAACGGAATGCTACGATTCGCCGGGCATTGCCATACTGACAGGTGCATTTCCAGCAGATGGATTTCGAGTGCTTTCAACAATGGTTGATGCTGCGTCGGAATGCTCAAAGGATGTGCAGACCTGGCTTGCGAACAACTTCAGCACCGTTGGCATTGTTCATGCGGACCCGCATAACCCACACTTGCAGCAATTGATCCCTGGTCTTTCTGAGATCCTTGGTGGGGGATTTCTCCTCGGAGGATTGACCTCAACTTCGGGCGAGGAGCACCAACAGGTCGCAGATGGAGTAACGAGCGGTGGCATCTCTGGTGTTCTTTTTTCGGAGAAAGTGTCAATTGCCTCAGGGCTGAGCCAGGGGTGTAGTCCGCTTGGGCCCAACAGGACGATCACTGAATGCGATCGAAATCTTATTGTTCGCATTGATGACCGTCCGGCATTAACGGTCTTCAAAGAGGATATCGGCGAACCTTTTTCAAGCGATCTCAATCGAGTGGGCGGCCAAATATTTGTGGGCCTGTCGGTGACGGGGTCTGATACCGGTGATTATGTGGTCCGAAACTTGATCGGTATCGATGTTGAACAAGAAGTGCTTGCTATTGGCGAGCATATTTCGCCTGGTGAGGTTATCGTGTTTTGCAAGCGAGACTCGGAAACGGCACGCAAAGATCTGGTTCGAATGGCTAAAGATGTACGCCGCCGAGTCGGGAATAAGACACCTAAAGGCGGCCTTTACTTTTCTTGTTTGGGGCGCGGGCGCCATACCTTCGGTCCTAATTCTGGGGAAATGAACATCCTTAGCCAGGAATTAGGAGATGTCCCGCTGGTGGGATTTTTTGCAAATGGGGAAATTTCGCATAATCGCTTGTACGGATATACTGGTGTTCTAAGTCTGTTTTATTAATCCTTTTAAAGGAAAACTTAAGCGTGTAGAGCGTGTCAATTCGTGGAGAGAAAACTTGGATAACAACACTGAAACTGCATTGCTTCATCGTGACGAAGCTCATTTAATTCATCCGCTTCATAGTCCGAAGGGCCACGTCGGCGGAAAAGTGTGGGTTGGAGGTAAGGGTGCTTTTCTGATCGACGCTAATGGCGATCGCTTCATTGATGGTCTTTCGGGGCTGTGGAACAACACCGCGGGAAATGGACGACCTGAATTGGCCGATGCAGCTCATCAGCAAATGACAGATTTAGCTTATTCCTCTGGATATACCGGGAGTTCTAATCCACGCGCAATTGAGCTGGCCGAGCGTTTGGCGGCAATCACTTATCCGAACATTAATCACTTCTTTTTTACCTCCGGTGGTGGCGAGTCGACGGACAGTAATATCAAGATGGCGCGATATTACTGGAAGTTAAAAAACAAGCCGAACAAGACCAAAGTGATTTCTCGTATTTGGGGTTATCACGGGGTTACCTTAGCGGCAATGTGTGCCACAGGGATTAATAGTTACTGGCCCATGTTCGAACCCAGGATTCCTGGATTCGTTCATATTCCCTGTCCGGATCCTTACCGATATAAGTCCAGTGATTCTTCTGTCAGCGTTGGGATCGCAGCGGCGAATGAACTTGAGAAAGCCATTCTGGAAGAGGGCGCTGACAGCGTCGCTATGTTTATTGCAGAACCCGTGCAGGGAGCCGGGGGGGTCATCGTTCCGCCGGATGATTACTTTCCTCGAATTCGAGAAATCTGTGATCAGTATGAGGTTTTGTTGGTTTCTGACGAAGTCATTACGGGATTTGGTCGAACCGGCACCATGTTTGGGCTTGAGCATTGGGGGGTGAAGCCTGATCTCATACAGTATGCCAAGGCAATCACATCGGGATATTTTCCACTGGGTGGTATTGGAGTCAGTGATGAAATCGCACAGACGATGGAGGACAGTGGTAAACCCTGGATGCATGCCTATACTTATAGCGCGCATCCAACCGGTTGTGCGGTCGCTCTGGCCATGCTGGATATTATTGAAACTGAAGATTTTCCGGGCCAGGCAAAGCAAAAGGGCGAGCGTTTGTTAGCTGGACTTCGTTCGGCGTTAAGCGATCATCCGCACGTCGGTGATATTCGCGGCCTTGGCATGATGTGCGCTGTTGAGTACGTTAAAGATACGGCGACGGGCGAAATGTTTCCGACTGAAGACGCAATTGGTGCTCGCATCCATGAGGAGACCGTTGCGCGAGGAATGTTCAGTCGCGTGCGGGGCGATGTTTATGCATTGGCGCCGCCCATCGTCACAGAAGAGCAGACCTTGGATGACATGGTTGGTATTCTTGCCGATGCGACTCGAGCCGTTATCGGCTGACTCGTACGGTCGGGTATCGCGTGGAGGTGGTCGACTGTCATCATTATCATGGTAGGTGTTGTGGGCGTGTTTGCTTGTCGATGCCCGACGGTCGATCGAGGTTTAAGGTTTATTTTCTTTCGGTCATCGGAAGGAAGCAGCCCCATCTGTTCGATTGGCAGTCGTGTGATGACACGCCAGATGATTTGACAAATCGATTAGTTAATAGTGGTATCCAGGGCGTTGGATTCATTACAGCCTTTCCGCATATCACTAAGATCTTTCGATATTCACCTCGAGCCGAAACGGTAGTGGATGTGCGATGTCTTGATACTCGATCACTTGAGGGGATTTCGAGTGACCGGGGTGAGGGGTACTACGAGTTTGCATGTTACGCAGAGGCCGTTATTGTGGCCGATGAATATCATGCGTGGGCTGCGGCTAAGACAGTGCCCGATTATCTAGAAGTTTTCAGCACCTCTACCGACTACCCATTTGCTTGGCCCGGCAAACTCACTACCTATTGGAACTCTGCCCAATGAGCACGCCTTCAGATCCTAATTCGTGGGAAGGGCGAGCCATGCATGTTGTTCTGCCCGCTTTTAGCGATGTCACTACGCTGAAAGGGCGGGGCCCTCTCGTTCTGGACCACGGTGAGGGAATTTATGTCGTCGACGTTCATGGCAAGCGCTATCTCGATGCAAATTCGGGTCTGTGGAACTCGGTCGCCGGATTTAATCATCCTGTATTGATCGAGGCGGCTTGCAGGCAGTTTCGTCGATTCCCTAGCTATCACACATTTTTTGGTCGCATGAGTGACGTCACTATCGAACTGTGCGAACGACTGATTGCAATTTCGCCCTTTGAGTCGGGGCGGGTTTTTCTCACTAATTCGGGTTCTGAGGCGAATGACACGGTGGTCAAAATTCTCTGGCTGCTTGCGACCCACCAAGGCCAACCACAGCGACGGAAAATATTAACGCGAATCAATGGCTACCATGGCGTGACGGTTGCGGCCGCATCGATGACAGCGAAGTCTTATAACGCAGCCTTTGGATTGCCGTTGAAAGATTTTATTCACGTTGACTGCCCGCACTATTGGCGTTATCGAACACTCGATGAAAGCGAAGAACAATACTCGCAACGTTTAGCGGAGCGGCTTGAGCGTGTGATTCTTTCCGAGGATCCGAACACTATCGCGGGTTTCTTTGCGGAACCGGTTTTAGGGGCCGGTGGGGTCATCCCTCCGCCTGCGGGCTATTTCCCCGCGATTCAGCAAGTGCTGTGGCGCTACAACATCCCCATGATTGCGGATGAGGTCATTTGTGGGCTGGGTCGAACGGGAGTCCTATGGGGCTCGGAGCGTTTCGATCTGGAACCGGACATCATCGTCGCATCCAAATGTATTACCGCGGGTTACTTTCCGATGGGTGCTGTCATCGTGAAACCCTCCGTAGCCGATGCATTGAATGCTGCGATCGCCGAACAGGAGGAATTTGCCCACGGGTTTACTTCCGCCGGACACCCGGTAGGTTGCGCAATCGCCTTGAGCGCGATCGAACTCATTACGACTGGTGGTTTGTTGGAAAACATTCAATCATTGTCTGGACAATTTGAATCGGGCCTCGCTGCGTTCGCGACTCACCCGCATGTCGGAGAGGTGCGCACCGCCGGATGGATGGGTGCTTTAGAGATTGTCGAAAACAAAGAGACCTGCACACCATTTCCAGCGGCATTGCGCGTCGGTGAGCGAATTGCTAACGCGGCGCTTGATGTAGGCTTGATTTGTCGACCACTTGGCCAGGCGATTGTAATTTGTCCTCCTTTTATTATGACAGCACACGAGGTGCACACGATGTTTTCGATGCTCGCCGACACGCTGGAGTGTGTTTTTGATTCTCTAACGGGCTCAAGCCAAATGTGATCGTACGGTTTGTTCCTTTCTCGCGTTGTAGGTCGCGGAGATCACGATGATGCCGCCACCAAGCCAAACCCAGAAATTGGGTTGCTCACCGAATAAAAATGAACCCATTAAAGTTGCCCAGACCAGTTGCAAGAAGGTGATCGGCTGTAGCGCGGCAATTTCAGCACTTCGAAACGCCCTTGTCATGCAGTAGTGACCGGCGGTGGCAAAAACCGCACATAAAAATAGCCACGAAAGCTCTTCCAGGGTGGGTTGACGCCAAATGGCGATAGCAGGAAGGGTCAAAGTCAGTGTGCAGAACACCGACAGCATCAACAAGATGTGTCCATTAGACTCACTTCTTGTCAGGTTCTTAGCAATCAACATAGAAACGGCAAAAAGTGGGGCGGCCACTAATTGTGCAATGGCACCCAGATCGATGACCCGAAAACCAGGTTGAAGGATGATCAAACCTCCTGCAATGCCCAGGGCGACGGCAATAGCGCGATGCCTGTAGAAATGTTCTTTGAGAAATACGCTGGCGCCAATGATAATAAACACCGGCGTCATAAAGCTGAGCGCCGTCACTTCGGCAATCGGGAGCCGCATCATGGCAAAAAACCAAAGCATAATAGCGATCCCATGCGCGACTCCCCGAAACGCATGCAGTCGCAATCGAGCAAATGGGATTCGAAATAGACTGGTGCGCAGGCAGAAAGGGATGATGAGGGCTACGCCAAAGGCATAACGAAGAAATGCAGCCTGAACGGGGTGCATTTCTGAGCCCAAATAACGCACGACAGCAGTTACGATGACAAAAAGGACAGTGGTCGCCACCATCCATAGAATTCCTGCTTTATTTTTCATCGAACCGGACGTAAGAGTTTATGTGAGCTCAACAAGCTATGTGTCGGCATCATTTTCGGGGTATCGAGATCGTTTAGTATATTGTAGAGGGGTGACACCCCTTTAACGTTTGGGACGTGACTCATACCCATGCCTGCTTATTGTTCGTTTTCAATCGACCCACTATCGAATCCGATCGGGGCGCTCATTAGAGGTCTTGACTTGACCGAGACTGTCAATCGCGATGCGCTTCTAGACATTCGTAGTGCCTGGTCCCGTTATCTCGTATTGGTCTTCGAAGGGCAGGAATTAACCCCAGCCCAACAACTAAACTTTGCCCGCCAGCTGGGGCGGGTGATTCGATACCCGATGGTGCAGGGTTTGCCGGATTATCCCGAGATTGTCCCGGTCGTTAAACTACCGCACGAAACACGTAACTTCGGTGGAGTGTGGCACTCTGACACCACCTACTTGCCAAACCCGCCGTCCGCAACTTTGTTGCTTGCTAGAGAATTGCCCCCCTCAGGAGGTGATACGCAGTTTGCAAATATGTATTTGGCTTATGATGCTTTGTCAGATCAGACAAAACAGGTCGTCAATGAATTGACCGTGATTCAGAGTTCTGCCAAGCCGCGGGTGGCGAAAGGGCGCGCAGAGAAGGTCCAAATCGGCGCTCATGCTGGTGACATTGAATTAATAGCAGAACACCCCGTCGTGCGCGTCCATCCGGTTACCGGTAAGCGCGCGTTGTATGTGAATCCCGCGCATTCAGTTCGGTTTAAGACAATGACCTCAGTTGAAAGCGAGCCACTGCTTAGCCTTTTATTTCAACACCAAATTAACCCCGAATTTATAGGGAGTTATCAATGGCAGCAGGGCGCTATGGTGTTATGGGATAACCGCTGCGTTCAACACTACCCACTCAATGATTATCACGGCTATAAGCGAGTGATGCACCGTATTACCATTGCCTGAAGAGATGCATTGCTAAACAAGATTGGCTAATCTGGTCATGTCAATCCTCCAGGGGAAGTACAACCGCGTGCCCGTGTGGAGTATTCGCATAGGCCTCTCGCCAAGCTTCGATGCGCCCCTCAATTTCGTGATCATCGACCAAAGAGGAATTAATCAGCACTTGTTCGAGCGCCCGAGTCCAATGATGATAGTAGGTATCGCCTAAATCTGGATCATTTCGTTGGCCTGCTTGTTGTATTTCGCTCGCCAATGCGCGCATCCAGGAGTCTTTTGTAAGAATACCGGTTTCCAGCAACCGGACGGCAAGGGCAAACACTTGGGCTTCCCAGGGTGAGTTAAACGTGGCATTCTGCTCCGGTTGCAGGGGTATTTCGACAGTTGACCAACGGGTGGAGGTCATTGTTTGGTTCTGCCACTAGTCAGATAAGACTCCCAAAGGTCAACGTAAACCTGTTCATTGTCTGCGTTATCCTGCCCCCACAATTCGGCTGCGTCAAAGCAGACGGTGTAAAGGTGTTGGCCCGTTTGATCGCCCATTGCATGGTCATCAGGAAAAATGTGTCCCCCATGTTGATGGATGACGGTGCCGCGACGCCCCCGTGTATAGCGCGGTGCCCGGGTATGCCCGATGGGATGCCGATTAACCACCATAACCTCTTGGCCAATCACAAATTGTGGTGATGTCGCTATCGGCAACTCAACCGATTTTCCTTCTTGAAGTTTTGCTTTAACTTCTTTTTTCGTTAACACGATTTCTTGATTGGGAAAACTCTTATCACAAAATCCCGATTTGAGTTCAGCTTCTGTTAGGAGGCCGCTATCAATTAGTAATGTTTGAAGTCCTGCCAACCAATTCTCGTAGTAAGTGTTACGCAGGTAGTCGATTGGGTGTTGACGCTCTCGGGCGTGGCGTGATTGATCTATATTCCAGTGCCCCAGAAATCCGGTGGCCAGTGTCAAAGCGAATACCCTGCGTTCCCACGGATGATGGAAAACCGGCTCGTCTGTTTCGCTTTCTGGGTTTATGGCCCCCAAACCGTGCATACCACCGAGGTCATGCCCACCATTCATTAGTCGTTGGTGTCCGAGAAGACTTTTAGCGTCTCTACTCCGATCATCGAATTACGAGTGACCAGTTGCTGCAGCTCCGCTTCTGACACGTTATCCGAATTGACGGGCCGCTGTGGTAACACGAGGTAACGCATTTCAGAAGTTGAATCCCACACCTGAATGCTGATATCGGTTCCAAGATGTGTGCCAAATTCATCGAGAACCTTTCTCGGTTCACTGACGGCGCGGGCTCGGTACGGAGCCGACTTATACCATTGGGGTGGCAGTCCTAGGAGCGGCCAGGGATAACAGGAACAAAGTGTGCAAACCACTAGATTATGGACGGAATCCGTATTTTGCAAAACCCGGATGTGTTCGCCCTGACGACCAGAATACCCGAGTGAGGCGATTGCCGATCCAGGGTTCGCTAAAAGGTGCTCGCGAAAGACTGGGTCTACCCAGGCTTTGGCAACCACATGAGCGCCGTTTTGGGGGCCAACGTGGTGTTCGTAAGTGTCGACCAACTCGTCCAGTGCTGCCGAATCCACGAGACCTTTCTCTACCAGGAGTGACTCGAGGGCCTTGACTCGGAGTTCTATCTCGGAGGGTGCTTCCGTGGCGTCATGGTCATGGGCATGGTCATGGTCATGGTCATCTTGCATTATTGAGTCATTCCAGCAATGGAGCTTTTAAGCTTGACTGGTAATATACACTTTCCTCGAATACTGAATGTTTTGATCGATAGCAAACAAAATGGCCGAGCACGAGAAAATTTACCTGACTGCAGAATCTCTGTTGCGAGATTCTTTCTTGCTGGCTGAGCAGATACTTAAGGATGGATTTACCCCGAATTTTATCGTGGCAGTGTGGAGGGGAGGCACACCCGTGGGTATTGCGGTACAGGAACTGCTTCAATATGCCGGGATACCCACTAACCACATAGCCATTCGGACGTCTTACTACACGGGCATTGATGAAACAGAGGGCTCCGTACGAGTCCATGGACTCGGTTACTTGATTCGAGAGCTCAATTATGGAGACTCTTTGCTAATTGTTGACGATGTTTTCGATAGCGGCCGAAGCGTCGATGCCATTATCACGACACTTGAACAACGTACACGGCGAAATATGCCAAGCAATGTGCGAGTGGCAACTCCATGGTACAAGCCAGGAAAAAACAAGACTGATCGCGCGCCTGACTTTTATATACACCAAACCGAGGCCTGGTTGGTATTTCCTCATGAACTTCAAGGTCTGACGCCGACGGAGGTCGCCGAGGGGAAACCTGGCATTGCTGATATCGTTTCCAGATGTAGGAGCTAGAAGCGCGTTTGTTTAGCGGTTCTTCGTAAAGTTTACGGTTACCTCAACCCCGTTGGCATCAGCTCGATTTTTCGCGATAACCGTTGCCCCATGGAACTCAGCGATTTCGCGAACAATATACAAGCCCAGTCCGAGATGTGAGTGGCGTGCATCGGTTGAACTGGAGACCATGGGGTCAAAGACGCGTTCACTGAGTTCCCTTGGCAGGCTTGGCCCGTCGTTGATAATCGAAAGTTGAATGATATTTGGAAGCTCGTTGATTCGCACGATAATCGTGCTCTGTTCACGGCCAAACTGAACTGCATTGTCGATCAATTTATCCAATAGCTGGGCTATACGATCAGGCGTGCCATGGATGAACAGTGGAGAGGTCGGGAAGTGGTTTACGAATGCGCGTGAGGGGTTACTTAATTGGTAGCCATCGACACAACCTGTAACGAGCTCGACTAAATTGAAGTGCTCTTCATCGGATCGTTCATTGCGTAAAGCTTCTTTCAGGTTAGCCGCTTCAGTAAGGCTGGTCAGGATCGTGCGCAAACGAAAAATTCCGCTGCGGGCGCGATTTAAATACTTGTCGTCGACAAGATCTTTATGTTGATACTCTAGGTAGTCCAGAGAAGAATTCACAACATTCAAAGGATTGTGCATTTCATGCGCTAACGTGTCGGGCAATTTCTCTAAATAGCGAGTGTACTGACCCAGATTTTGAAGCATCGAAGAAATGCTGCGTGTGAGGTTGCCCAGCTCGTCACCGGCACGGGTGCCTGAGCGAATGTAATCCTGCAGTAGGCGACCATCTGTCGTCGTCGCTTGCTCTGTCTCTCGTTGCAGTCGCGTGACGCGATAGGTTAAACGTGTGGCAAATACACCGATCGCAATGGCCAGAAATAAGAACACACCGAGGAAGAGAATGACGAAGCGACTCAAGGTCGCGTGTTTTATGGTCACCACGCGATTTCCGCTTTGTTTGATCAAAACAGAGCCGATGATTTGGTCTTCTGCCCAAATCGGTTGCGCGGCGGCGATAACTTTAGCGCCCCCGTGACGTCTCAATTCACTTACTGTTTTACCTTCGCGTATTGAATGCTGAAGCAATGGTTCATCCAGTCGATTAAGAGCCATAACTGAATCAAAATCATCAGTTGCTGGAATTCTCAGCAACCAGTCCATCA
>DUBL01000259.1 GCA_012960345.1 Gammaproteobacteria bacterium
TTTGGCAACTGATCACAGCACCCCGTCCGGAGCGCTGTGACAGCGACCACTCAGGCCGGACTGAAGGTCAGCATACGATCCAGGCTGATCACCGCACGCGAGGCCGCTGCCCTGATGGGGCCGTTGGATGGGAAACTGCTCGGTGTGTCGCTGGCCGGCATCAATACCCCGGTCTACGCACGAGTTTCGGGTGCTCGCTTCCAGCTCGTGGAGCAACCAAGCAGAGCGCCAGACCTCGTGATCGAAGGCGGTGTCTTTGATCTTGCGATACTTGGTGTGACTGCCTCACCAGAGAACGTCATGCGGGATCGCCGCATTACCATGTCCGGGGATGTCGAGCTGGCGCGCGCGATGAAAACTTTATTACAGGCGTTTGATCCGGATTGGGAAGAAGCACTATCCCGGATTGTTGGCGACTTTCTGGCCAGAAAAGCAGGTGTCGGTGTGCGCAGCTTGCGTGACTGGTTAGCCACTGCCCGTGCGTCAGTTACTGATACGGTTGGCGAGATCCTTACTGAAGAAAAACGCTTGTTGCCCACGCGGCTCCGGTATCAGCAGCACCAGGTGGAAGTCGAGCGCTTACGCGATGATGTCGAGCGATTGAGTGTGCGTATCGATCGCCTATCACCCCGGATCCACCGGGTACGGACATCATGACAGGGGTCCGACAGTCTTTCCGTGTATGGCGGATTGTTAACGTGTTGCTTCGTTACGGTTTGGACGAACTGTTGAGCGAGCAGCATGTGTTTCGACAATACAAGGCGCTGTTGTTCTTTTTCCCGGCCTTCTGGCAGCGTCGGTGCGATGCGTCACGGGGTGCACGTTTGCGTCAAGCCTTGGAGCAATTAGGCCCTATTTTTATCAAGTTTGGCCAGGTGCTGTCGACGCGCCCGGACCTGCTTCCGGAGGACATCGCGATGGAGTTAGCACGTCTACAAGATGACGTGCCCCCGTTTCCCGGTGAGCAAGCAATCGAGATGATCGAGGCGGCCTACGGAGAGTCGCTCGATACGCATTTTGCTGAGTTTGACCGTCAACCGATCGCTTCGGCGTCAGTGGCGCAAGTGCACCATGCCCTTCTTCTTGACGGAAGTGACGTGGTTGTCAAAGTGCTTCGGCCTGGAATTCAAGCGGTGATCGATCGAGATGTCGAGGTCCTTTATGGGTTGGCGTATTTGGCAGAACGCTTCTGGCCGGAGAGTCGTCGACTGCGGCCTGTTGAGGTGGTCAATGAATACGAAAAAACGCTGCACAATGAGCTCGACTTAATGCGTGAAGCGGCTAACGCTAGCCAGTTGAGACAGAACTTTGAGGGATCAGATTTAATAATGGTGCCGGCCGTTTACTGGGACCACACCCGCCAGACGGTTATGGTCATGGAGCGGGTTTATGGCATTCCCATCCGCGATGTGGAGGCGCTCCATCGAGCCGGCATTGACATGCGTGAACTGGCGTATAACGGGGTAGAGATATTTTTCACTCAAGCGTTTCGGGATGGTTTTTTTCATGCCGATATGCACCCGGGAAATATTTTCGTCAGTGACAAAGGCCAGTATCGAGCCGTCGATTTCGGCATCATGGGTACTCTTGCAGCGAGTGATAAGCGGTACCTGGCAGAAAACCTACTCGCGTTTTTCAATCGGGATTACCGAGCGGTGGCCGAGGCTCACATTCGCGCCGGTTGGGTGCCGGCTGGCACGCGTGCTGATGAGTTTGAGGCTGCGATTCGCACAGTTTGTGAGCCAATCTTTGCTCGTCCCATCAACGAGATTTCTTTTGGTCGCCTCATTGTTAGCCTGTTTCAAACGGCGCGCCGATTTGATATGCCGGTCCAACCGCAACTCGTGCTTTTGCAAAAGACACTGTTGAACATTGAGGGGCTGGGCCGGCAGTTATATCCGCAACTGGACCTGTGGGAGACCGCGAAGCCATTTCTTGAGGAATGGATGCGTCAAGAAGTCGGCCCACCTGCCTTGATTAGGCGCATACGCCGCGATTTGCCGCGATTGGTGCCTTTGCTGGACGAATTACCAAGTGCGATGGAGACAATGATTCGACGCTACACGCGCCCGGCAGGACCGGCGGATAATGAGGCGCTCGTAGCGCGAGAAATTGATCGCCAGGTGCGTCGTTTCGAGCGCCGTCTGATGGGTACTTTGGCCGGTATAGCCCTACTGGTCACCGGCTTTGTTCAGTTGCGCGGGTCGGTAGCATGGCTAGACGTACAAAATCCTGCGGGACTGGTGATGCTGGTAGTCGGTGCGCTGGTTATTGGTGTGAATTGGATTCGCCGCAACCGATAACCTCTTTTGTGTCAATAGATTAAGTCCTAATAGCATACTGCCCCACTTGGTTTTAAGGACTTAAATCCTTATACTGTGAGTTGGTTATTTAGCTGGGACTATGACCACAGGCCATCTAATCGGGGACTGTCGTTTAGGACACCAGAGACCATCTGATATATCTTTTGTATATTAGATGTCTCTAACCCCGATAAACGAGGAGCTAATATGAAACTCACCACTAAGGGTCGGTATGCCGTGACCGCGATGCTGGACCTGGCAATACACCAGTCTCGTCGGCCGGTGACTTTGCAGGACATCGCGACTAACCAAGAAATATCACTGTCTTATCTTGAACAACTGTTTGCGCGCTTGCGACGGGCTGGTCTCGTTAAAGGCACTCGTGGACCTGGCGGTGGTTACCGCTTAGCCAAGGAGATGGACCAGATTTCCGTCGCTGCAATCATCACCGCAGTAGATGAGAAAGTTGACGTTACTCGTTGCGGCGGAAAGACAGATTGTCAAGACGGTGAGCGATGCCTCACACATCAACTGTGGAGCAGCCTCAGCGGGAAAATCTATGACTTTCTCGATGACATTAGTTTAGGCAAGCTCGTTCATGAACCGGGGGTTCAGCAGGTTGCCGAGCGGCAGGACAGTCGCCGTCAGAGCAAAGAAGAAGATGTCTCACACAAGGTGGCGTTCATTCACGACGAGCGCACGCCTACTTAATGACCATAAACACATGGGGTTGATTGCGTGCTGAGTTACGCTAGCAACCAAAAACTAGGATTGAAGTAGATAGCATATGAGTTCAGCGACAGCAGAAATTAGCGCTTTAGTGGATCGGGAGTATAAGGAAGGGTTCATCACGGATATCGAATCTGACACCTTGCCGCCCGGTTTGGACGAGCAGGTCGTTCGTGCGATATCGGCCAAGAAGAACGAGCCTCCTTTCATGCTTGAATGGAGGTTAGAGGCGTTTCGTCGATGGCAGGCGATGGTAGAGCCAAGTTGGGCACATGTTGATTACCCGCCAATCGATTTTCAGGCGATTAGTTACTACTCGGCGCCACGTAGTCCTGAGGATGCACCAAAAAGTTTAGATGAAGTTGATCCCAAGTTACTTGAAACTTACGAGAAGCTCGGTATTCCATTGCAGGAACAAAAAGCGTTGGCCGGAGTGGCGGTTGACGCCGTGTTTGACAGTGTGTCGGTAGCGACCACTTTTAAAGCAAATTTGGCTGAGGCGGGCGTTATTTTCTGTCCATTTTCAGAAGCAGTGCGCGATCACCCCGACCTGGTGAAGCAATATCTTGGCGCAGTGGTGCCGCAGGGGGACAATTACTATGCCGCGTTGAATTCAGCTGTGTTCAGTGACGGATCGTTTGTCTATGTGCCCAAGGGAGTTCGTTGTCCGATGGAGTTGTCGACTTATTTCCGAATCAATGCCATGAACACAGGACAGTTTGAACGGACGTTGATTGTGGCAGATGAGGGGAGTTACGTGAGCTATCTCGAGGGCTGTACTGCGCCGATGCGAGACGAAAACCAGTTGCATGCCGCAGTAGTTGAATTGGTGGCGATGGAAGGTGCCCAGATAAAGTACTCGACGGTGCAAAACTGGTATCCCGGGGATGCTGAAGGCCGCGGTGGCATATACAATTTCGTGACTAAACGGGGCGCTTGCCGTGGTAAGCGGGCTAAGATCTCTTGGACACAGGTGGAAACCGGTTCGGCGATTACCTGGAAATACCCAAGTGTTTTGCTGGAGGGTGACGAGTCGATTGGCGAGTTCTACTCTGTCGCCCTGACGAATAATCGACAGCAGGCCGATACCGGTACCAAGATGGTGCATATCGGTTCGAACACCAGCAGCACGATCATTTCCAAAGGTATTTCCGCGGGCCGCGGCCAGAACACTTATCGCGGCTTGGTAAAAATCATCAAAGGGGCTGAAGGGGCGCGGAATTACTCGCAATGTGATTCGCTGTTGATGGGCGACCAATGCGGTGCTCACACCTATCCGTATCTCGAGGTTAAAAACCCAACGGCGATCGTTGAGCATGAGGCAACCACCACCAAGATCGGTGAAGACCAGTTGTTTTATTGTCGCCAACGGGGATTGTCCGAAGAGGACGCTATATCAATGATTGTCAACGGCTTCTGTAAAGAAGTATTCAGAGAGTTGCCAATGGAGTTTGCGGTAGAAGCCCAGAAGCTACTGGGTATTAGTCTTGAAGGTGCTGTTGGCTGATTTGCTGACAGCAAGCAACTACTCTTAGCCGGTTCTTTATCTATGCTCAGTATTTCCGACCTGATGGTCGAGGTGGGTGGAAAACCCATTCTCAAAGGTATTAACCTGGATATCGCGGCGGGCGAAGTGCATGCGATCATGGGACCCAATGGGTCTGGCAAAAGCACCTTGGCGAATGTGCTTGCTGGTCGTGAGGGGTATGATGTGATGCGCGGCAGCGTGACCTACGGTGACCATGATTTGCTCGCCCTGGCACCAGAAGAACGCGCTCGCGAAGGGGTGTTCCTTGCTTTTCAATACCCCGTTGAGATTCCTGGAGTGACTAACGTCTATCTGATCAAGGAAGCGGTCAACGCGCAACGCAAACACCGCGGCGAGAGCGAACTGGATGCGATCGACTTCCTAAAACTGGTGCGGCAGAAATTGCAGTTGGTTGAAATGAAGGAAGAATTTCTGCATCGTCCGGTTAACCACGGGTTTTCTGGTGGTGAGAAAAAGCGCAACGAAATTTTCCAGATGGCGATGATTGAACCACGGCTGGCTATTCTTGATGAGACCGATTCTGGGCTTGATATTGACGCGCTGAAAGTTGTTGCCAGCGGCGTCAATGCTATGCGCCAGGGCGATCGTTCGATCTTACTGGTGACCCATTATCAACGGTTACTGGATTACATTGAGCCTGACCATGTCCACGTGTTGGCTAATGGTCGTTTCGTAAAGTCAGGCGATAAGCATCTCGCGCGCGAACTCGAAGAGCATGGTTATGGTTGGCTAGAGGAACAGGCCGATAGTGGCGCTGGCCAGTCGGCAGCCTAGTTAAATGACAGCACAAGCAGTGGTTGATTACCTCGCCGCACAGCAGCGGCTCGAGCCGGAGTTGCCTGCGCCTGACTTGCCGTGGCTGGTGGAATTGCGCGATGGGGGTGTCGAGCGACTTCGGGTTGCTGGATTCCCTAGCCTTCGCGACGAAGATTGGCGTTACACCAACGTTCAGTCGTTGCTGAAAAAGCCCTTCGAGATGGGGTCGATCGGCCAGTGCGATGTGGATGCTGCTTTTGTTTCCCGTACAGCAATTCCCTCATTGGAGTGTCATCGGGTCGTGGTGGTGAATGGGATTCCTATTCCGCACTTGTCCGATGCCACCCTCGTGCCTGATGGAATCCGTGTGAGTAGTCTGGCGGATTTGCTGGTTTCGGATCCCGGACGTTTAGAGCCTTACCTTGGTAAGAATCTAGTGCCTGACCCACACGGGTTTACCGCGATGAATTCGGCATTTCTCGGCAATGGTTTGGTCGTAGAGATCGCGCCCGGTCAGGTCTTCGATAAACCGCTTGAGATTATATTTGTTGCAAGTGCCGCGACTGAATCTACGATGGCGCAGCCACGCAATCTAGTGGTGGCTGGAAAGGGCTCACGACTGCAGGTGTTGGCACGATACGTTGCTATCGGTGCTCAGGAGACACTGACAAATGTGGTGACGGAGGTGATCGTCGATGCGGATGCGCACCTTACGTTGTATCAGTTACAGGAGGAGAGCAAGAACAGTTTCCACATCGGCGGTTTGTTTGCGAAGCTGAGGCGCGGCAGTCGGTTCGATGCTTTTGCAATAACCCTTGCCGGGGGGCTGGTGCGCAACGATCTGAGGGTTGATCTCGATGGTGCGGGGGCTGAGGTCAATTTGCGCGGCCTGTACTTGGCTCGCGGCCGCCAGCATATCGATAACCACACCCAGATTTTCCACAATGAACCGGGCTGTATCAGTCACGAGCATTACAAAGGCGTGCTTGATGATCGAGCGCGCGCGGTGTTTCATGGCCGTATCGTTGTGCAGCCGGATGCGCAGAAAACAGTGTCCGAGCAGAGCAATCAGAATCTCTTGCTTTCCCGTGATGCTGAAATCGACACGAAACCGCAACTTGAAATCTATGCGGATGATGTCAAGTGTGCGCATGGGGCTACCGTTGGGCAATTGGACAAGGAGGCGTTGTTTTACCTGCGCTCTCGGGGGATTGCCGAGGAAACGGCAAAGCGATTATTAATTAAGGCGTTTGCAAACGATGTATTGCTCGCGGTCTCGCCAGACTCCCTGCGAGATCACCTGCTCACGCGCGTCGAGATGATGTTGGCAGACTGACCGACCGATCAATTCCATTGGCTAAGACATTGCAAAGCGACAAATCAATGACATCGGCGGCGCTCGATGTGGACTCGGTGCGCGCCGATTTTCCGATACTCAAACAACAGATCCATGGACGGCCATTGGTTTATCTGGATAGTGGTGCAAGCGCGCAAAAACCCGAGGTCGTGATTCAGGCGGTGAGCGATTACTATCGGCGCGATCATTCCAACGTACACCGCGCGGTGCATACGCTCAGTCAGCGGGCCACGGCAGCCTATGAAGCAGTTCGTGAGAAGGTCTGCACGCTCCTTAATGCTGCCCGGACCAGCGAGATCATTTATGTCAGTGGCACGACCGCTGCAATTAATCTTGTCGCCCAGACCTATGGTCGCGCCAACCTATCAGTCGGTAGTGAAGTCCTAGTGACTGAAATGGAGCACCATGCCAATATCGTACCGTGGCAGATCGCTTGTGAGTTAAGTGGCGCAACGTTAAAGGTTGTTCCTTTCCATGATAACGGCGTCCTCGACCTGGAGCAGTATCGAACGATGTTGTCTGATGACACTCGCATTGTTGCGGTGACACACATCTCCAACACATTGGGTACGATCAATCCTATGACTGAGATGATCCGTCTGGCACACGATGCTGGTGCGGTGGTGTTGGTCGATGGCGCGCAGGCGGTCCCCCACATGACAGTTGATGTACAGGCGCTCGATTGCGACTTCTACGCGTTTTCAGCGCACAAGCTATATGGACCCACAGGGTTTGGCATTCTGTATGGAAAGGAATCGCTGCTTGAGGCCATGCCGCCTTGGCAGGGTGGGGGAGACATGATCAAACAGGTGCGTTTCGCGCAGACCACCTACAATGATCTGCCCTATAAGTTTGAAGCCGGTACGCCGCACATCGCGGGTGCGGTGGGACTTGGCGCTGCGATTGACTATGTCAGCGGCCACGGGCTGGGTCAGATCGCCGCGCATGAGAGGGCGTTACTGAATTATGCTCAGGCTCAAGCCAGTGCGGTGTCCGGGTTACAGGTCTTTGGGACCGCTCCTGATAAAGCTGCCGTGCTGTCATTTGAGCTAGACGGCATTCATGCTCACGATGTAGGTACCGTGCTTGACCATGAAGGTATTGCCGTGCGCGCTGGGCACCATTGTGCGATGCCCGTGATGGAGCATTTTGGTGTTGCCGCGACCGTGCGTGCTTCGTTCGGGATGTACAACAACTATGATGATGTTGATGCGCTGTTTGCCGGCATTGCACGAACCAAGGATTTGATGAGCGCATGACTGACTTGAGAGAGCTCTACCAGGCCGTAATCTTGGACCACAATCGGAACCCGAGAAATTTTCGCATGGCACAGTGCCACAACCATAAAGCGCAAGGCGTCAATCCGTTGTGTGGTGACGAAGTCCAGATTTACCTACAGTTAAACGAGGCAGGCATCATTGAGGACATTAGTTTTCAGGGCCGAGGTTGCGCAATTTCTACCGCATCGGCTTCGATCATGACCGAGACTCTCAAGGGAAGAAGTGCCGACGAAGCAGACACCTATTTTTCCGCCTTCCATCAATTGGTGACCGGTGAGGGAGGGCGCGCTGCTGCGGAGCTGGATTTTTCAAAACTCGACGTGCTGGGCGGTGTAGCTGCGTATCCCGCGCGGGTAAAGTGCGCAACGCTGGCGTGGCACACTGTTCAGGCGGCGCTTCACCAGAATAACGAAAAAATTACAACCGAATAACGAGGGCTTACACCGATGGAGAATGCGGACAAGTTGGATCAATTTGGGCAAGCGTTTGTTGCCTCACACGACGAGCCGGATCCACTACCCGATCCGATTGATGCTGGCGAAGAGACGGGCCCTGATGTGCGTGGTGGTGGTGAGCCGGTCCTGCGGGGCCAAGTGATCGACGCCTTAAAGGAAGTTTATGATCCAGAAATTCCGGTCAATATTTACGATCTGGGGTTGATCTATCGAATCGACATTGACGAGGCGAATCATGTCGAGGTGGAGATGACATTAACCTCGCCTAATTGTCCGGTTGCTGAGAGTATGCCGGGGTGGGTAGAGAATGCCGCGAAAGGAGTGACGGGAATCACCGGTGTTGAGGTGGACTTGGTGTTCGACCCACCTTGGGATCAAGAGCGAATGACCGAAGCTGCACGGCTTGAACTGGGTATGTTTTAGGCGTAATGACGGAGTGGGTCGAGGTGGCGTCAGTTGGTGATATTGAGAACCGTCAAAGTGTGGTCGTGGAGGTAGACGGGGTCTCGGTGGTGATTTTCAATCTAGACGGTGAATACTGTGCGTTGGAGGACGTTTGCACGCACGATGGCGCCGAGATTGCTAGCGGTTGCCTGGTCGGTGATGCAATCGAGTGTCCTCGGCACGGAGCTCGTTTCGATATCCGCACAGGGGCAGTGGAGGCTCCCCCGGCCTACGAGCCATTGCAAACCTTTCCAATACGGATCAACAATGGTGTGATTCAGGTGTGTGATGATCGTTGGGACTGAAGTTTGTAAACTGCAGTGGTACGCAATGCTTCTGGGTTTATAACAAGGCAAGTGATGACGGACAAACTCTATATAAAGACCTTCGGTTGCCAGATGAACGAGTATGACTCGGACCGTGTCGCCGATCTTCTGCAGGAATCACATGGCATGGTGCTGACCGATAATCCTGAAGAGGCCAATGTGTTGCTCCTTAACACCTGTTCCATCCGCGAAAAAGCTCAGGAAAAAGTGTTTTCGCAGTTGGGACGATGGCAGGAATTAAAACGTGAACGCGCGGATTTGATTATTGGGGTTGGTGGGTGTGTTGCAAGTCAGGAGGGAGATCAGATTCTCAAGCGTGCACCCTATGTCGACCTTGTGTTCGGGCCTCAGACTTGTCATCGCCTGCCGCAGTTACTTGAGAGAGCGCGCGCCGCGCGAAAGCCGCAGATTGATGTCAGTTTTCCTGGCATCGAAAAGTTTGACAACCTGCCTATCCCCGGATCTCGGGGTGCACGGGCGTTTGTTTCGGTGATGGAGGGATGTAGTAAATACTGCACTTTCTGTGTTGTGCCTTATACCCGAGGCGAGGAGTTTAGCCGTACTTTTGATGACGTCATCACGGAAGTTTTTGAACTTGCCCAAAGCGGTGTACGTGAGGTAACTCTACTGGGCCAAAATGTTAATGCCTACACTGGCAGACGGCATAACGGTGATCTCGTGAACTTCGCAGAATTGTTGGATTATGTTGCTGCTGTCGATGGTATTGAGCGGATTCGATATATCACTTCCCACCCGATAGATTTTTCCGAAGCACTGATCGACGCGTATGCAAGGTTGCCCGCATTAGTGAGTCATCTGCATTTACCGGTACAAAGTGGATCTGATCGGATTCTCAAGTTGATGAAACGTCAGTACAGTGTGGCGGACTACGAGTCTATTGTGTATCGGTTACGCGAGCGCCGACCTGATTTATCCTTATCGTCTGATTTCATTATCGGTTTTCCTGGAGAAACCGAACAAGACTTTGAAGCGACTGTTTCATTGATTGACCGTATTGGTTTTGACCAGTCTTTTAGTTTTATCTACAGTCCGCGACCGGGCACACCGGCCGCAGATCTAACTGATGGGATTACCCATGCGGAAAAGCAGCGCCGTCTGGCGATTGTCCAACAACGTTTGGCGGCTTCCGCTCAACGGGCCAGTCGCGCTATGGTCGGAACAGAGCAACGCATCCTTGTGGATGGATATGCCCGCAGGAATCCAAACCAGTTATCAGGACGTACCGAAAACAACCGGGTGGTTAATTTTGACGGGCCGGCCGATTTATTGCAGAATTTCGTTGATGTCCAGATCACGGAAGCGTTGCCGAATTCTCTCCGTGCTCGCCTGGGTGCGAACCGAGCAAGTGATTTTGCTATGATCAGCGAAGGTTCGGCGAGGGTGCTCACCTACACTTGAAAACCGTTACGACTCCAGAAACACTGCAGCTGACCCCAGAGGACAATCGACGCCTCGCTGGGTTGTGCGGCCAAAACAATACCCACCTCAAACAGATCGAAACACGTTTTGACGTCAAGATCTCCCACCGCGGGCATTTATTTCTGATTGACGGTGCGGCAGATAACGTAGGTAACGTACGCAACATACTCCAAGCGCTTTATGAGGACACCCGCGACGACGTTGTTCTGAGCAATGAGAACGTACACATGAGGATTTCACAACTGCCTAATGACGATCACGCTGGGGGGCGCGATCCGAGCGAAGTCGTGGTGCGGCTTCGTAAGTTGCAGGTGCGTGGAAAGAACCGTAATCAGCGAGATTACCTTCGCAACATCACTGGACACGACATCAATTTTTCGGTTGGGCCAGCTGGGACAGGAAAAACTTATTTGGCCGTGGCGTGCGCGGTCGAGGCCTTGGCAAACAACGAGGTTGACCGAATTATATTGGTACGTCCCGCGGTAGAGGCCGGTGAACGCCTCGGGTTTTTACCAGGTGATATCGGGCAAAAGGTCGATCCGTATCTCAGGCCACTTTACGATGCGCTCTATGAAATGCTTGGTTTCGACCGCGTTGGAAAACTGCTTGACCGCGGAGTGATTGAACTAGCGCCATTGGCTTATATGCGAGGTAGAACACTGAACGAGTCATTCATCATACTGGATGAGGCGCAGAACTCGACCGTCGAACAGATGAAAATGTTTCTGACGCGAATCGGTTACGGTTCGAAGGCGGTGGTTGCGGGGGATATTACACAGGTCGACTTGCCCAAAAGCACGGTATCAGGTCTGCGTTATGCGGTCGAGGCACTTATTGACATTGAGGGTATTTCGGTCACTCGTTTCGTATCACGGGATGTGGTTCGCCATCCTTTGGTCCAGCGTATCGTCGAGGTGTTTGAGGCGCGTGCCCTAACGAATGGCCACGATAGGCAGTGACGATGCAACTCGACTTGCAGGTGGTCGTGTCAGATCCGGAGTTGCCGGCAGCGCAAGATTTTGAGCAGTGGGCACGTGCGGCATTGAGCATCGTTGAACATCCTGGAGGCGAATTGACATTGCGGATTGTTTCGGAGGAAGAAATGAGTTCGTTTAATCTTCGGTTTCGCGGCCACCACAGTTCGACCAACGTGTTGTCGTTTCCGGTTGATGATCTGCCGGGGGTAACCACAGGCATACTCGGCGATATCCTGGTTTGCCCCGCAGTCTTGCGGCGCGAAGTCGTCGGTTCTGAAACACCGCTTGCCGCACACTGGGCCCACATGGTTGTTCATGGTGTCCTGCATTTGTGTGGTTACGATCACCAGAGTGAAGGTGATGCGGGTGTTATGGAGGGATTAGAAAGCGATGTTTTGCAAGGGTTCGGATTCACAAATCCCTATCGCGTTTCCTGATCGGATGCAATATCCATGAGCCATTGGCAGCAAGTCGCGCGCTCGTTGCGTGCCCGCATCATCCAGCACTTGTTGTATTGGTTACGCGGTATACCGTTCACCCGCGAGCAGTTGTCCAGGCTGTTGCA
>DUBL01000260.1 GCA_012960345.1 Gammaproteobacteria bacterium
GCCGGAAAACTCCAACCTCTACAACAAGGCCGGCCTGCCGGCGACTCCCTTTGCCGAGATCGATGGCGAACTGATCTTCGAGGAAGACGACTTGGAAAAAGCCGCTGCCCTCAAGGCGAAGTATGCCCGTTACGTCGATCCTGACTACCCCATCCTGCAAGTTGCCGAGTATTACCGCGACGGGGTCGTTCTTCAGCGCAATCATCCAATACAGGTGTGGGGCCATGCCAACCGGGGCGTCAAGGTAACCGTGACGCTGGGGGGAATAACCAGAACGGCAGTGGCGAACGATCTGCAGCAATGGTCGGTCGAATTTCCGGAGTTTGAGGTTTCGACTGATCCAAAAACCTTGTCGGTTAAATCAAGTCATGGTTTCAGCAGAACGGTCGTCAATATCTTGGTTGGCGATGTCTGGTATCTGACTGGAACAACGCTGCTTAACGGAGAATTGGCATTCAACCAGCGTGACAAGGATGCCACGATTCCAACAGCAATGCCGCTCGTTCGTGAATTCAGGAGAAAGACGGCCGCAAGTTCTTTTCCGACTCCACGGAAACGGAAGTTTGAAACTGGCGGCGGGAGATACCGTTCATCATGGATGGCCGCTGATTTTTCTGCAGCCGACCAAGGCGTGACGATGTTCGCCTATCATTTCGCACGAACACTGAACCGCGAGGGAATTCCACAAGGCTTTATTACCATGTCTTCCGGCCACGGTGGAGGGGCACGACAAATGGCGTCGCCTCTTTCATGGACTTCTTTCGACGGCGTCAAGGACATTGATCAGCCGGCATTTCAAGCTCGCCTCGATGAATTGTTTATGCAGTACCCTAACACGAGCATTGCACAAACCGCTGCCGGCCGTCATGTCAAGGAAGTGGAATCCTTTGTCAAAACAATCATCACCGCGGACAAGCAAGGCGCAGATTTATCCAAGGCTGCGCCGCTCGCGGGCCCGGCTTTTCCGGAGGCAGGTAAAAACAGTACCATCCGATCGGACATGATTCCGACTTACGCTTACAACTGGTGTGTCAGCCCGATGACTCCAATGGCAGTTGCCGGCGTGATCTGGATTCCTTCAGAGAACAATATTGGATACACGCCCGCACACTATGCGGCTGAATTGGAGTTCTACGCAAAGAGTCTTGTAAGTACCTACGGCCTGGACAAAGTGCAGTTTATCTACGCCCAGCCGACAGATTCACTGGTCGAGGGCATCACGGCCCCAGAGATTTCAGGCACCAGGAGCATTCCGTTCGCCTCATGGCCAAAAAGCTTGAAAGATCTTGCTATCGAGATGGCCAAGCTGGTGGAATAATCAGCTGACTCGATCAGTTATCAATGGACTCATCACGGCATGCCGTACCAAACCCTGGCACGGGATGGAAACAAGGGCCCACAGCTGACCTCCAGGCGGTCATGGTGAGGTGCCGAGTTGCGCTTGGCGGTGACTGCTTTTTTGGGAACCTGGCAACCGTGTGCAACGTCGAATAAGTTGTGACCAACCTGCCGAAGGCAGACAGGCAGACAGGTCAATCCATGGCCACAGGCCAGAGTTGAAAATGGCATGATCCGCATTCAGAATGGATTAGGATCCGTTGAGGTTATGTGATTCGAACGACAGTAGAGCGGAGGATTTTGGAATGAGAATCAGTCCATTCGTGCTGATATTTTTCGTGCTGTCGCTGATCCTAAAGGTTGGATTATGCGCAGCCCCAGAGGAGACACCGGCGACCGAAGTTAAAGACTCCGCCGCCGAAGAGAAGATCGCATGGGGTAAGGAAACCGATGGGCTGGTGGCGAATCTCCGCACTCTCAAGACTGCTGTGAAGCCGGGGGAACCGATCGAGTTCGAGATCCGCGTCAAGAATGTGTCCAAAAAGGATGTACACCTCTATTCGGGCCGGGAGCGGGAAAAGACGAGCCCTTGTACCTGGTCGTTTCGCTTTAGTCAGTGGAAGTGGGTATCTCCCTCACTGTCGCTCAGGGCCGTGCCATTGAAGCCGGGTGAAACCACCAGCGTGCGCTGCGTCGTGGCGACCACGCGAGAC
>DUBL01000261.1 GCA_012960345.1 Gammaproteobacteria bacterium
GTTGGGTGATTGGTTAGCGGATTCAGCAGGGTGGGGTCGGTGTCTCCCAATTCGTGCACCAGTGCAGCAAAGCGGATACGCGGATCGCCAGATAAGGCGGCGCTTTTATCCAATGCTTTAAGCGCACGGGTGCGTGGGACCCCATTGGGTGCCCGATCTGCATCGGGGTCGGTTGCGAGGTGATCGAGTTCTGGTAGAAGGCGATGCAGCGCCTGGCACTCGCTCAGGGTTTCAAAAAAGCGCCGTGGACAGTCCTCGCTCAGTGCGTCTTTGATCTCCTGCCATACTCGTTCTGCGACCAGTGCATCGATTTCTCCACTGGTGACCATAGTACGCATTAACGCCATGGTTTCTTCAGCAACAGTGAATCCTAAGCGCGTGTAGCGCGCGGCAAATCGCGCAACTCGAAGGATGCGGACAGGGTCTTCTGCAAACGACGCGGACACATGACGTAATCGGCGCTGTTCGATATCTCGGGCACCATGCCAGGGGTCGATTAGTCGGCCATCGCGTGCCCGCGCCATGGCGTTGATCGTGAGATCACGCCGCGCCAGATCTTCTTCAAGAGTGACGTGGCTGGATGCGTCAATGGTGAACCCTCGATAACCTGGTGAGACCTTTCTTTCACGGCGAGCTAGCGCATACTCCTCATGAGTCTGGGGGTGGAGAAAAACAGGGAAATCCTGGCCGACCGGTTGAAACCCCGATGCCAGCATGTCTTCTGGGTTGGAGCCGACCACGACCCAATCGCGGTCACGGGTTGTTAGGCCAAGTAACGCGTCGCGGACCGCGCCGCCGACGAGATAACAGTCCAGTTGTTCAGCAGGGTCATCCATATCGGCTTATCCTGTGGCCTTGTCCTAACACCTGATGACTCATTGTATGCCTGACAGGCTGATCTCAACACGGAGGATAGGTGGTTTGATAGTGGCGCGCTTGATGCTTCTATCAATGGTTTTGTCGGTATTGACAGCCTGCAGCACGATTTCCTATTACGAACAGGCCGTTCGGGGGCATCTCGGTCTGGTGTTGAAGAGTGCGTCGATTGACCGCCTAATTGCCACCGACCAAGTCGGGTCGAGAACGCGCGAACGGTTGATGTGGGTGCGCGAGATCCGGCGTTTTGCTGTCAACCAACTCGGTTTGCCGGACAATGGCAGCTATACCCGCTATGCTGATCTCGGTCGGGATTACGCCGTGTGGGCTGTGTTTGCGAGCGAAGAGTTTTCTGTCGAGCCTAAGACCTGGTGTTTTCCGATTGCAGGCTGTGTTCCTTACCGGGGCTATTTTTCTCGCCATCGGGCGGAACGCTTTGCTCGAGATCTTAAGGCCAGCGGATTGGATGTGTTTTCCGGCGGCGTACCAGCGTACTCAACGCTCGGATGGGGAGCAGACCCTGTGCTGAATACGGTGCTGATGTGGCCTGATGCTCGGTTGGCCGGGCTCATTTTCCATGAACTGGCGCATCAGGTCGTCTATATCAAGAATGAGAGTGCTTTTAATGAATCGTTCGCGACTTTTGTCGAAGAGGTGGGTGTGCAGCAGTGGTTACGTAGCAACGGTGATAATCGGGCACTGGCCGCGTATCAATCCAGCCGTGTCTGGCGGTCTTGGGTTGTTAACCAGTTGATTTCTCATCGGGCGTCATTGGCGGATCTTTACTCAACGAAAGTTGCGGCGGAAGTTATGCGTAAGGAAAAACGACTGCAGTTTGCTCGGTTGCGTGAGCGTTATGAACGGAAACGGTTAGCGGGGCAACATTCAACGACGTGGGATCATTGGGTTGGCGGTGAGCCTAACAATGCGAAACTAAATGCAATTGCGACTTATCAGCAGTTTGTTCCCGCATTTCAGCAGTTGTTTGAGTTGAGTGGGTCAAACTTCACCAACTTCTTAGATAAAGTTAGAGTGCTCGGGCATTTAATCCCTGCTGAACGACTTTATCGACTGGCTAAGTTGTTGTTATGACAGGACTGCCTTGATGAAATGGCTCATCGCCAGATGAAGTAGCCCAACCCAATTGGCACCATTGTTCCGGCATTGGT
>DUBL01000262.1 GCA_012960345.1 Gammaproteobacteria bacterium
ATAAACCAACGCGGTCATCGAATTTAAGTGACCGGCACCTGGCGTTAGCGCGGAATGCTGCGCTCTGGGTAGCCGCTGCGCGTTAGATGACTTCAGCAGGTGCCTGGGGCACGGTCTCCCAGAATTCAGCGTCGTGTCCATAAAAAATGCGTGCCCCAGCCGCCTGCAGGGCGCGGATTCGCTTTAGGCTTTCAAGCATTTCTTCCCGGTCGTGCAGGATACGAGGCAGGTGAAGATCTTCCAGTGTTTTACGCAGGTAACACGCGTCGCCCGCGAGTAATACCTCTCCGCTGGCAAGGCGAACTTTGAGTGACTGATGCCCCGGTGTGTGTCCAAAAGTTGGGACACAAACGACGCTGCCGTCATTGAAGAGATCATGTTCTCCGCTGATCAGATCAAGATCATGACCGTGATCATAGTCTTCGAGGGCAAAGCCATTCGATTGGATTAGGTCGGGCTCGTGTGCGGCAGTCCATTCGCGTTGCTGAACAACAAGTCTCGCGTTGGTCACCTGCCGGTTACCTCCGCTGTGGTCAAAATGAAGGTGTGAATTAATGAGGTAACGCACCTTTGCAACGTCCACTTCGCAGCGACTGAGTCTGGCAGTTAATTCCTCACCGGCGATGAATTCTGGGCGGAAGCGGCGGGTAATGAGTTGGTTTCGCTCGCTTTCGGGTTGTTGCAGATCAGTATTGAGGCCGCTGTCAAACAGCACCATCCCTTTCGGGTGTTTGATCAGGTAGCACGGTACCGGTAACCGAATGTCACCGTCTTGCCCGTCGAGAAAAGCGCGTAGCGGCATCGTCATCCAGCCGCAGGTCATTGCAAAAAGGCGCACGGTCATCTGTTTTCAGCCAGTTTTGTTCGGTGTGAAACTTAACACAGGATGCCATTGAGTACGTTCTAGTGCTGTGAGCCACGTGCTCGATGACGAACGAGTAGGACATTTTTCTTTCAGCCAGGTTCGTCGGCGCTAGAATAAGGCGGATGAAAACTATCACCTGGTTTACCAAGACCCTGCTTCTCTCAGATCGATATCGACGGACCTGGTATTACTTTGGTGTGATCATCTTTTTCGGGTGTTTGTTGGCTACCCTTTATTGGTCTTTTTGAATTGGGATAAACAACAAATGGCATTCACATTGCAGGAGAAACTGCTCTCAGGACAGGTGATCATTCTTGATGGGGCGACCGGGACGGAGATAGCTCGCCTCGGCGGTGAAATGCATAGTGCTGCCTGGTGCGCTGTCGCAAACAAGACTCATCCTGACATGGTTCGTCAGATTCACGAGGACTATGTCCAGGCGGGTGCGGACGTCATCACCACCAATACTTTTGCGACCTGCCGGCATGTGCTGGCGGGTGCAGGGATGGCTGATGAAACCGTTGCCATTAACCGACGCGCGGTGGAACTCGCGTGTGAAGCCCGCGATCGGGTAGGGATCTCACGCCCTGTCGCCGTGGCAGGAAGTTTATCCAACACACTGGCGTGGCAGCAGGGGACAAACATTCCTGATCCTCGATATATCCCAAACCCGGGGCAGGAAGCGGACAACTATCGTGAAATGGCTGACACGCTGGCAAACGCTGGCGCGGATTTTCTGCTGCTTGAGATGATGCTCGATGTAGTGCATGCGTCCCGTCTAATGGAAGCGGCGGTGGCCACCGGATTACCGGTATGGGTTGGCATCAGTTGCAGCCAGCTGGCAGATGGGACGTTGGTGGGGTGGGATATTAATCAAGAGGGTCGGGTTCGCGGGCCGCGCCAGCGCAATCCGACCGCAGTCGGCAGTGGCGACGATAACCTTGCCTGGGAGACGCCGGCGTTGGTGGAGATTATTCAGGCACTGAAATCGATTGGCGGGGAGGCTTTTGGGATTATGCACAGCACTGTCGAAACGACTTCGCCAGGATTGGCAGTGTTATTTGAAAACTGGTCGGGCCCCGTGATGGCTTATCCAGAAACCATGATTTTCGATCATGACACGCATCGCGCACAGATTAAGGTTTCTGAGCCTGATTTTGCGAGCG
>DUBL01000263.1 GCA_012960345.1 Gammaproteobacteria bacterium
TACCGTCATGCCGCTGACCAACCTCAAAGTCACCAAGGCCAAACCCAAAGAAAAGCCGTACAAACTTGCCGATGAGCGGGGCATGTATCTACTGGTACACCCCAAAGGCGGTAAGTGGTGGCGCCTTGATTACCGCTTCCAGGGGAGGCGTAAAACGCTGTCTTTAGGCACCGTACCTGATGTCTCTTTAAAAGACGCAAGGAAAAAGCGGGACGACGCCAGGTCGATTCTTGAAGACGGGGTTGATCCTTCTTATTACCGGGCATCTGCCAAAGCATTCGGGGAAGATTCGTTCGAGGCAGTCGCCAGAGAGTGGTACGAGAAGTTCCAAAGACAATGGGCACAAAGCCACGCCGTTAAGACACTTGGCCGGCTTGAGAAAGACTTACTCCCCTGGGTTGGGTCTCGTCCGATCGATGCGATTGAACCGCCTGAGCTATTGCGTGTTTTTCGGCGCGTTGAAAATCGTGGAGCGTTAGAGACTGCTCACCGTATTCAGCAGATTTCCTCTAGAGTGTTTCGCTATGGGGTTGCCACCGGGAGATGTGTTCGTGATCCCACCACTGATCTACGCGGCGCCCTACCCCCTACCCAATCGATCCATTTTGCAACGATCACGGACCCTAAGGAGATTGGCGGGCTATTGCGTGCAATTGATGGGTTTCAGGGCTCCCTGATGACGCGCTGTGCCCTGCAACTAGCACCTTTGGTGTTTGTCCGTCCCGGTGAGTTGCGACACGCAGAGTGGGCGGAACTGTAAAACTCATTGATAGTCCATCGGGAGCTACATTCGGACTCCTGATCCCAATCTTAGAAGCCTCCTAAAACCCAGTGACACAACCCACCGAAACCAGACTAGCCAGCAAAATGAGGATGTGTTTCATTCCCAACACCCCACTAACACCGTAAACCTTTCTGCTTTTTCTGCTATGTCTGGTAGTTTCATTTATGCGCTACCAACAGCGGCTAGAACACCCGCCGGAACCAGAGATATCCCAGGACGGCAACAACTACCGCCGCGATGCTATGGGATAACGCGTAAACTACTTCCAACATACCACAGGAACGGTAAATATCTTGGCTCTGTCGAAGATATCTGCCGTCCTCATTGCCATTTCAGACGTTGCAGTATCGTAATGGATACCTCTCGCATCGAGCATATTCCTGACAAGTGATGCTTTAATCGCAAAGTTAACATTCTGTGGAATATTACCAGTGTGGTTCGCCATCTTTACGGCGTTTAGTGATGCGGTTACTACGCCGACCAGATTACCGGATTGATCCAACAGCGGTCCACCGCTATTGCCTGGCTGAATCGGGGCTGACATCTGCAAAAAGCGAGAATCGTTACTCGGCCCTGACAAGGCATTGATCATTCCTCTACTGCCCTTTAACTCCTCGGACAGAAGGTGACTAAGCGGATAACCAAAAGCCAGTACATCCTCTCCGGATCGAATACTTCTCCCAACCCTGAAAGAAACGACCACTTGGGGTAGCGCACCTACTCGCAAGACTGCAAGATCATTCTCGCTGTCATTGACAACCAAAGAAGCTGGGAACTTGTCCCTTAAGATCACAACATCGATGTTCTTGCAGTCATCCACCACATGGTGATTCGTCACAATATAGCCTTTATGATTTACATAGAATCCCGTACCCGACGATTTTTCGGTATTGGAAGCAGTTTTCGATTGATCAACCCTCGCTCCATCTTTCCACCGACCCACGTGCTTAATTCCGGCGACATCAACAAACGTTCCTCTGCCATGTCGTTTACCATTCTTCCACTGCCCGGTGTACTTGCTTCCATCGGGATAAGTCAAAGAGCCTCTCCCATGGGGCATGTATCTATTACGCCATCTACCCTCATATTTCATGCCGGATGGGTATATGAGAACACCTCGACCACTCGAACCGCATTCGCCGGTGCACTCAATACCTGATCGCAAAGTAGTGGTTTGCGCATAAACACTCCCCACCAAAAACAAACTAGCCAACAGAATAAGGATGCGGGTCAT
>DUBL01000264.1 GCA_012960345.1 Gammaproteobacteria bacterium
CGAGTATTGGGTAGCGCGAGCTTCCTAGGATTGATCGCCTTCGTTGGGTTTGTTTGGAGGCGCAGTTCGAGCGGTTATTACCGATGGTTGCTTGGCATCCTGGGCTGTGCGGCGACAGTGCAGGTCGGTCTTGGGGTCGCCACGTTATTGCTGCACGTTCCGATCGTCCTCGCTGCCCTACATCAGGCGAGCGCGCTGTTTTTGGTGACCATCAGCCTGTGTGTTGCGTTCGTCGGCAGACGGTGAGGAGATGATGGTGGGGGGACGGTTTTCTGACGGGCTGAGTTGTTAACCCGCCAGTTTCTCCTTCACCAATGTACTCACCTGGCCCATATCTGCGCGCCCTTGAAGCTGCGCCTTGAGTTGCCCCATGACTTTCCCCATGTCCCGCAACCCGCTGGCGCCGAGTTCTGAAATAGCAGCGTCCACAGATTCGGTGATTGCTGCCTCATCGAGTTGCTGAGGGAGGTATTGTTGGAGTACCAAGATCAACGACAGCTCTTTTTCTACCAGGTCATTCCGCTGTCCACTCTCAAATTGCGTTATGGCATCGCGGCTTTGCTTGATCATTTTCTGGATAATGCCAAGCACACCTTCGTCGTCCAGTGTTTCGCGTTCGTCAACTTCTCGGCGCTGCAGAGCGGCTCGTAACAGGCGGATCGCGTTCAGGCGAGTGCTGTCTTTTTCACGCATGGCCGATTGCATGTCGGCCATGATTGACTCTTTTAATGCCACAGGGGGTGTGGTCAAGAGTCCTGCTTCAAGATTTGGCGCGTCAGTAGGCGCGAACCCGTCGCGGGTCCTGTTTAGCAGCGCGTTTCTTTTCTCGCTTCACAGCCGCTGCACCGTCGCGCTTGCGGACGGTGGTGGGTTTCTCGTAATGCTCACGCCGGCGGGATTCGGTAAAAACGCCGGCTTTTTCACAGGCACGACGGAACCGGCGCAAATTAACGTCGAATGGTTCGTCTCGCCTTACTTTTACATTGGGCATAGGATTTTGCCGCCCGCTTTCGACGGTTTATGACACTAGGGCCGGCGATTCTACCTGTTTTTGGCCAAAGAGCACACCCTAGAAACCACTGAATGGATAAGGGAGGCTATCATGCAATACCATCGTTTCATCGGTTCTGGCGATCGGGATAACGCACATTGATCATTCTTGGCATTGAGACGTCCTGTGATGACACGGGGGTCGCGGTCTATGAGAACGACGCGGGTCTTCGGGCGCATGCGCTGGCATCCCAAGTTGCACTGCATCAACCCTACGGCGGGGTCGTACCGGAATTGGCTGCGCGAGATCACATACAAACCCTTCGTCCGTTGATTGCCGAGGTACTGATGTGCGGGAAAGTAGAGCCGGCGGAGATCACCGGGGTGGCCTACACAGCCGGGCCCGGCCTCGCAGGAGCGCTGCTGGTTGGTGCCTCACTGGGACGGAGTTTGGCTTGGGCGTGGAATGTGCCGGCCATTGGTATTCATCATATGGAGGGGCACTTGCTTTCTCCCATGCTGGAACCCAATCGGCCCGAGTTCCCATTTCTTGCTTTGCTTGTTTCGGGCGGGCACACGATGCTGGTCGACGTGGCGGGCGTCGGGCGTTACGACATCCTGGGAAGCACCCTTGATGATGCGATCGGTGAAGCCTTTGATAAGACCGCAAAACTTCTTGGTCTGGAGTATCCTGGAGGTCCTGCGATCGCAAAGGCGGCGGAGCACGGCAATCGGGGCCGATTTCGTTTTCCGCGGCCGATGACGGATCGACCCGGCCTCGATTTTAGTTTCAGTGGCTTGAAGACCTATGCCCGCAACACCGTGGCGCAATGTGATCTGGATGATCAATTGGTTGCCGATGTGGCCTGGGCGTTCCAGGACGCCGCCATTGACACTCTAGTGATTAAGTGTCGTCGTGCGTTGGAGGTTACCGGGCACGATCGATTAGTGATTGCAGGGGGGGTGGGCGCTAACAGCGAGCTTCGTCGACGGATGACGGAGGTTGGGACGAGGCGCTCA
>DUBL01000265.1:0-895 GCA_012960345.1 Gammaproteobacteria bacterium
GATCCGAAGCACACCTCAAGTTCGAGACCCGGTGCTGGCTGGATACCTTCTTCGTATAGACGCGCAAGAACCGCATCATATTGCTCTGCGGTCAGTGATGGGGGTGAAAAACGAACTAATACGCTCATAAGCAATCTCCTTGTTATGTATTGTAAATGGGTTAACGGACTAACTAACCAATAACCTGCATTTGAAACATATCACTATAAATGGTTCGCAATCAAAGAATTCACTCCACACAGCGGAGGGGAAAAATAGGGTTTACATGTTCACTGTAAACATTACTCAATTGATCAATTACCTAACTCAAAAACTACTGCTTTAGCAGTTTACATTTCAGCGTTACTAAATCCTTTACTGTTTTAGAGTTTGAGTTGGGACGTCTACTAGTAAAGGTGCACGAAGTTAACAACAAAGCCATATACGGCTAATAAAAACTTTACCTGGTGCGTATAGCCTCGTGGTTGGTTAAGTGTTGAGGAAGGGGGATCAGGATTGGTTATAGACGACTCCCACCCACACTCACACACCATTCCCTGAGCCTCTGGAGTGGAATATAGTGATGGTATCTGATCGTAGGAGGAGCGGTTAAGTGAGTCTTATCCCGCACAAGCATCAAAAAGGTTTCACGTTGCTTGAGTTCCGGCTTGTTCAAATAGAAGCGAGCTGGCGGCTGATGACTTCTTCTCCTTCATCTAGCTTTTCCGACCAGGTGGTTTCGCCGTTGGCGACCTTGATGATGAGTTCCTCAAACGGTGGTAGACAGTCGTTGAGGGGTATTTCACCGAGGAAAGCTCGGGAGGCATCAAAATCGATCTGACGGGGCAGTCGCGATACGGTTATTGGATTTGCTGTGATCTTGACTGTTGGGGCCAGCGCGCTGCCATAGGGATTC
>DUBL01000265.1:905-1995 GCA_012960345.1 Gammaproteobacteria bacterium
GTCCGGTGGTAAACAGGACAATCTGGGCTCGCGCTGCCACCATGGATGAAATGGATTCTGGAGATAGGGTTGGGGTATCCATGAAATATAGCCCTGATTTTCCGGCGATGGCCTGCCCCTGATCCAAAGCGCCGACGATGGTTCCAGTTCCACCTTTCATCACCGCTCCAAAAGACTTTTCTTCCAGTGTGGTCAGGCCGCCTGCGTGATTTTGCGGCCCCGGATTTCCCAGAGTGATGTTGATACCGGCTTTTTCGGCGATGTGACGACGGATCGCATATAGGGCTTGCAGGCGCTCGGCCGTTTCGTTCGTGGCACACCGTTGCACTAACGCATCAACGGTTCCTGTCCATTCGAGCGTTTCACTGATCACGAACCGACCGCCGCATTCGGTTAGCCTGTCAGCGTAGGCGCCAACAAGCGGATTGCTGACAATTCCGGAAGATGCATCCGAATGTCCACACTCGGCAGCTACAATTAGATCAGCAATTGGGATGCTCTGGCGCCGGTGGGTGTTGAGAGAATGCTGAATTGCTTTCCCTTGTTCGATAGCTGTTTCAACGATCAGTTCGCCATCTTCCTGGCATTCCTCAAGAGAAAGTGCAGAACATAATCGTCCACTTTTTTGAACTGCATTCGCGTACAGATCGCGCACCCCATTGTCCGGCGCCAGGATGACTACGCCACCAACATTTGGGTGGCAGGCAAATCCTGTGAGCATGCGTTGGTGAAAAGACTTGTCTGCACTAACCTGACCACGTCCGTAAGGTGATACCACCAGCTTGGATTCGGGCAAGGAAAGGGCTATTTTTTTGGCCCCGGACGCGTTGAGGCCGCAAGTTCCAAGGACAAGCAAATGATTGCGCACACCGGCTGGGCCGGAGAGTCGCGCAAACCCCTGGAAATCTCCATCCGTCATTTCGCTTCAACTCCGATCTGAGTGAGCCCCACCAGATTGTGCAGGTGGACATGCTCTCCAGGTTCTATGTTCTGGGTCGCGAGACCGATTACGGCGCCGTACTTCAGCACAGGTGCACCCTGATCTATTTTCGAAACTGCGATTTTGTGACCAAGCGAAGTGTCCTGCAAT
>DUBL01000266.1 GCA_012960345.1 Gammaproteobacteria bacterium
CGAGCGGGCGGCGGGGGGGCATCCAGGCTGGGCGATGGTGCCGGGAGGGCGGATTACACTGGGCGCAGACAGATCCGCACCATTTTTGTTCGATAATGAAAAATGGGCCCACGAAGTGGTGATCGCACCCTTTGAAATTGCCATGGCGCCCGTCACAAATGGAGAATTCCAGGCCTTTGTGGATTCGGGGGGTTACGAGACCGAAGCCTACTGGGATCAGGACGGCTGGGCCTGGTGTATGGAGGCAGATGCCAAGCATCCCGTTTATTGGCAGCCCGACGGCCCCGGCAATTGGCTGCTCAGACGGTTCGAAAAGGTTCTGCCTTTACCGCTCAATGAGGCTATCATTCACGTCAACTGGTACGAGGCCAACGCCTATTGCCGCTGGGCCGGACTACGCCTGCCGACGGAATCGGAATGGGAGGCCGCCGCCTTGGGCGAGGCGGGTTCCGACGGCGACCTGGCGCCCCTCAAGCGGCACTACCCATGGGGCGAGGCGCCACCCGACCCGAGCCGGGCCAACCTGGATGGCCGGGCCCTGGGGCCCATCGACGTCGCGGCACTTCCCGCTGGTGACAGCGCGTTTGGCTGCCGGCAAATGCTGGGTAATGTCTGGGAATGGACGGCGGATACATTTCAAGCCTTCCCAGGCTTTTCAGCCGACGCCTACACGGAATATTCCACCATGCTGTTCGGCTCCACCAAAGTTCTGCGGGGCGGGGCGTGGACAACGCGCGGCCGCATGATGCGTGGCACCTATCGCAACTTTTTCGAGCCCCATCGCTTGAATGTGTTCAGCGGATTTCGAACCTGTAAACTTGTAACATCGCGTTCCTGAAAGGCCCATCATGAATCAAGAAGTTCGTGATCTGGCGTCATTCGAGGATGCGCGCCCGGATAACATTGAAATGTTGGCAGAGGTTAGGGCGGGGTTGTTATCCACGCCGAAGACCTTGCCCTGCAAATACTTTTACGATGAAAGAGGTTCAGACCTGTTCCAGAAAATTTGCGATTTGCCGGAATACTATCCGACCCGTGCTGAGACGGGTTTGCTGAAATCGATGGCAGGCGAGATTGCCGAACAGATTGGGCCTGGATGCCAGATGATTGAATATGGATGCGGATCATCCGAGAAAATGCGGATCGTGCTTTCCGCACTTATTGAACCAGAATCATTTACAGCGGTTGATATATCAAAAGAGCACTTGTTGGTGGTGACGGAAGCCCTGTCGCTAGAATATCCTGATTTGATGGTGCACGCGGTTTCCGCAGATTTCGTTAGGCCGTTCGCTGTCCCTGCAATGGTCGGTACCGGGCTGCGGGTCGGATTTTTTCCCGGCTCCACCATTGGTAATTTTACCCATGAAGGGGCAATAGAGTTTCTGATAGGTACGAAAGAGGTTGTCGGGCCAAACGGTGCCATGCTGATTGGTGTTGATTTGAAAAAGGACGAACGCATTCTTCATGCTGCATATAATGATTCCCAAGGTGTCACGGCGGCCTTCAATCTGAACTTGCTGGCACGCCTAAACCGTGAATTAGGGGCTACGTTCGACTTGTGTCGTTTTCGTCATGATGCCTTCTATAACGCGGAAAGGAGCCGGATTGAGATGCACTTGGTCAGCCTGTCCGAGCAGACGGTGACCCTTGGCGGCGAGGTGTTTTCTTTCCAGAAAGATGAGACCATTCATACCGAAAACTCCTATAAATACAGCCCGGGTGAGTTTAGAGCACTCGCAGCTCGTGCCGGGTACAAAACAACAATGACTTGGATAGATACCAACTCTCTTTTCGGTATATATTTTCTTCAGCCGCAAACTTAAGGGCATTTTTGCGTTCAACGGACTTAAGTGTATGAGGCCCGCATTCGGTCAACCGGCTTTGTCACAAACTGGAGTGCGTCAGCAGAGCTGATCCGGTTAAGGTTGCCGGATGAATGGAATCAGCTATCGAAATCTCCACGTCCCATCATCGATCATCCAGCGCGCC
>DUBL01000267.1 GCA_012960345.1 Gammaproteobacteria bacterium
TGGGATGACGTGCTCCCTTATTTCATCCGCTCCGAACGAAACCAGCGGGGGGCTGACGTCTATCACGGCGACGTCGGTCCGGTAGGTGTGTCGGATGTCGGCAAGCCGAATCCACTGGCAAAGGCATTTATTGAGAGCTGTCTTGAAGCCGGCTACCCAGCGAATGACGACTTCAACGGTGCAGTACAGGAAGGTGCCGGCTACTACCAGGTGAACACCTGGCGGGGACGGCGCTGCAGCTCGGCGAGCGGCTATCTGCGCCCGGCACTGAAGCGGACGAACCTGTCGGTTCAGACCGAGGCCCATGTCTGCCGAATCGGTTTCTCGGGTTGCCGGGCCGATACGGTGTTCTACCTTCAAGGCGGTCAACAGAGGCAGGTGCGTGCACAGCGCGAGATCCTGCTCTGCGCGGGCACAGCGCAATCCCCGCAACTCCTGCAGCTTTCCGGAATCGGTGATGCCGGTCTTCTGCGGCGACACGGAATCGAGGTGCTGTGTGACCGGCCGCAGGTCGGCGAGAACCTGCAGGATCACCTGCAGGTGCGGGTCGTACACCGTTGTTCCAGACCGATCACCACCAATGATGCCCTGCAGAGCCCCTGGCGAAAACTGCGCATGGGGCTTCAGTACGCTTTGCAACGATCAGGCCCCATGGCGGACGGCATCAACCAGGCCGGCGCTTTCCTAAAAACTCATGAAGACCTGGAAACGCCTGATATCCAGTTCCATTTTGGCGCTCTTTCTGCCGACTTCCCCGGCGCACCGCTCCACCGGTTTTCCGGCTTTACGACTTCGGTCTGTCAGCTCAGGCCGACCAGCCGTGGCCGCATCAGCATCGCGTCAAGCGATCCCCTGGAAAAGCCGGAGATTCACCCGGGGTATCTGTCGACTGAAATCGATCGCCAAACGGTCATCGAGGGGCTTAAGGTCGCCCGCCGGATCGCCGCCCAGCCGGCGTTGACACCCTACATCGTCGATGAATACCGGCCTGGCACATCGCTACAGACGGACGTTGAGCTTCTGGATTTTGCACGCCAGAGTGGGGTGACCATTTTCCACCCCGTGGGAACCTGTCGGATGGGCAGCGATTCCGAGTCCGTGGTGGACCATCAGCTGCGGGTCAGGGGCCTGGAAGGCCTGCGGGTGGTGGACTGCTCCATCATGCCTACGCTTGTATCCGGTAACACCCACGCACCGGCCGTGATGATCGCCGAAAAGGCAACAGATCTGATACTCGATGCCGCCGCGCTCTGATCGTGCCCGACAGCAGTTGTCAGATTAGCGCTTGCCATCACCATCAGACTGATAGCGGGCGGTACTGAACCGGGTTGCACGATCTGTCATCGATGAAGTTCGAAGTGAGCACACAGAGTACGTGTTCACTTTCAACGGCTCACCGCTCAGGCAGATCAATAACAGCGCCTGGCAGTCTGCACGTCAACGAGCGGGTCTTCAGCAAGTGAGAGCCCACGACCTTAAGCACACCTTTGGTCGCAGGTTGCGTGCGGCCAGGGTGTCGTTTGAAGATCGGCAGGACCTCTTGGGACACAAGTCGGGACGGATCACGACACACTACTCGCCACTAAAGTAGTGCGATTTTTTTATCACCGCTATGAATGCCATCTATCCAATCGATTGATCGGTGCTCCTGAAGCGTTATATCTTTCCAGATACCAGACTTAGGATGTGCCTTGAAACGCTGGGCTTCTTTTTGCTCAAACTCTTTTTCAAGTGAAGTATCTTTCTTAGTTGGGGGGCCAAGTTGCGATACGATGCTAAGCATCTCTTGGTTGATCGTGTAACAGCCTTGTTCTAACCAACCCACACCAGCTACCCATGCATTGGATACGTCAGCTAAGGGAGGTGTGTCTTTGTCGCTCCCGTACCAGTGCGCATAAGGAATAAAGTGATCCTTACGAGGCTTCCATACGGTTTCTTTGAGTTATGGCTTGGAAGCTTTAACTAACTCCCTTCCTCCTACGTCACGGTGACTAGTCCAAGGTGGAAATGGCTCGGCGCTGGTATACGGATCATTCTCGGAGAATTGAAGTAACTCACGTTTCCGAATATGTAGATACATTGCTTTTTCAGATCGGTTGTAAAACATCGAGTAGTAACCGACCTTGAGTAGTGCAGAGACTAGGTAGTTACCTAGAAGGAGATCACCCTCAATTGGTAATCGCCAATGGTGAGCTCGGGTTACTACCTCAGCGCAATCAAATACAGAAGCTGCAACCTTCTTGTTGTCTAATTGGAGTCCTAAGATAAGGTCCGCAACATCAAATGGATTAGCTGCCCCTTTTCTATTCCAGAACTCAAACTTCTTTCTCTGCGTCTTGGTCTGCTTTTGATCCCACTCAGCGTCATTTCTACGAATACCCTGTAAGAGCTTTTCACCAGCAGGTGTCTGACCAACACCACGTGGAAACCGGCGGGTGATTTCACCCAATTCTTGAACAGCCTGCTCTCGTGTTAGTGGCGCATCAGAGTCCTGCAACAGGTACCAACTAGAGTATAAAGGCGGCGTGGGAATGTTGAGTGTTTCAACAGCACTCTATCCCTACAGTAGTCACCTACTACCGATTGCCGCCAAACGTCGCTATTAACGTCGCTATCTTCTGTCCAGTTATGTCTCAAATCGGAGAATATGCGTGCAGTCTGAGCGCAAGGATATGTTGTAAATGCAAGACTTTCTCCGCTAGAAACGATTAGACCCAGTGGACTCATAAAGAACCGATTAACCCAAAACCGAAAAACTGCTCTCGGCATTGACTTTGCGTAATCGCGAAACCCTCGCGGTGTTAAGGACAAAGTCAATATGGTCTAACCGGAACTGCAACGGGTTTTGATCATGGTCATGACCCGCCTCGCAGTACTCGACCAACTCCGCCATTAGCTTTCCGGCAACCGGGGCGTTTTTAAACTGGTTTCCACTGGAACCACAGGCCATATAAAACCCGGGCAAACTGGAATGATCGTAGATAGGCAACCAGTCATCAGAAACGTCGTACATCGACACGACCCCCTTGAGCGGCGAGGAAACCGGAAGATCGGGGTAACGCTGGGCCTGTCTATACACCTGCGTCTTCCACTGTTCGGTAAAACTGTCATCCCACTGATCAGGATCAACAAAGATTCTCTCGTCACACTCTGGATCTTCGCTACCGATCAGGATGTGGTTGCCCGTTTCGGGTCGACTGTAACAACCAATATCACTGTCTGACACAACGAATGCATCGTGTTCATAGTCGTAACCTGCTGGCGGAGGCACATGCGCCACCTCAACCTTAAGGGCCCGTGTGTTGATGTTCATTGCGCGATCGACACCCGCCAATGCATTGATCTTCATCGAATGCGGACCGGCCACATTAATGAACACATTGGACTCAATCCGGCTCCCGTCAGCCAGCATAACGCCCGCCACTCGGCCACCTTCTTGCAGGACATCCGTCACCGACTGGTTAAAGCGGAAAGTCGCCCCCTTCGCCTGTGCTGCGCGTTGTAAGTTCTGGGCCGACAGCTGCGGATCATTGATATAACCCGCCGTAGGAAAAAATACTGCCCCAAGCCTTTCGCCCTCGACCGTTTCGGAAAAAGCGGGGTCATCCAGCAGTTTGACCGGCCCATACTTGGCCGCCGTGGCAATGGGTAATCGGCGCTCTACTTCCTCCGAGTCCCACACGTCGAACGGCACCGATAGCTCCTCAGCCCGCGCCAGTACTGTTTCAAGGTATTGGTTCTGCTCCGTCTGATAAATCATGCACCCGCATTCAACGAACCTTGCCAATGGTGTGCCATCGCCAAGACCGAGGTAAGCCGCCCAATTTTTCCAGTAATGATAACTTTCGTAAGCCAACGCGCAGCCAGCAAGCGTCGAGTAGTGCACGCGAATAATGGCGCATGACGCGCCGGTCGAACCGTGACCCGCTGCCGATAATTTGTCGATATTCAGCGTTTTGTAACCCTTCTTACTGAGCTCGAAACCCACCGCAGCGCCAATGACGCCAGCCCCGATCACGATGGCATCATATCTTTCCACCCTATCAGTCCTTGGCCTTTCCATCATCGGCATCAGGCGCATCCACAGCGTGAGTTTTAAAATTTGCGGGCGCGACAATCTCCAACACTTCGTAATCCGAGGACATTGCAATTTCTCGATGTTTGATCAGGGGAATCTGATTCACGCAGTCCCCCTTACGCAACGTGCGCTCGCCCTCACCTTCCCATTCAAAGGTTGCCCAGCCGTTCAACACATAGGTCATTTGGAATGTACAGTCGTGTACATGCCATCCCTGAACGGCGTCTTTTTGTTCTTTCCCATTATTCTTAATGACCTGCGCTACATAATCACCATTAGTACCCACATCGGTTCCAAGGTACCGATAAGCAAGAATGTCCCGAAGGCCTGGCTCCCATACCGCATCCTTGGCTTCACTGTGCATAAACTTCCAATTTGCTTGTTTGCCCATAGCAATCTCCTGCAGTCTTGTTCAATAAAAAAATGCCTCAGTGTTGGGGTTTACCCCCATCACGTATTAAGGGATAAATCATGGTCTGATCAACGTCTGGGCTTTGATTAGCCAACGTGCGAATCACGCCGGATGCCGCCTTGGCGACGGTATGACTTGTACCTTGCGCTCGGGCTTCCTCCACAAACAGTCCGATGTCTTTATCAGAGATGGAGATTTGAGCGGCCGAGTCATAAGTTTCGGTCAGAACATGGTTTGGGAAAAAATGCTGACTCGCGAAGTTCTGACCCGATGAGACATTAATAACATCGAGCATCGTCTTCATATCTAGTCCGCCTTTCTCTCCAAAGGCCAGCGCCTCACTGGTAATTACGAAAGCGGTGTGTATCAGACTGTTATTCAGCAATTTCATTCGCTGACCGTGCCCGGTCTCTACACCAAGATTAAACAAATTATTACCAAACGTTTTGAGAACGGGCTCCAAGCGCTCGAATAGGCCCTCTTCACCCGAGAACATGACAGCCAGGTGACCTTCACCTGCCCGAGCGACAGAACCCGAAATCGGCGCATCCGCATAATGAATGCCGTGCTCGCTCAATTGATCGTACGCCGCCTGCGCCGCCGTTGGCCCTGCGGTCGACGTATTCACCACCACCGTATCATCCAGGCAGTTGGCTTGACTGATCTCAGCCACCACAGTGGCGATAGAAGACAGGCTGGGCAGACACAAAAAGATAATGTTTGCGCGTTCAGCAACGTGCGACACTGATGATGCAGCAAACGCCCCCACTGGGGCACGCTCCTCTGTGCCAGCCACATCGTAGACTGAGAGTGCGTATCCGCCGCGAGCTATGTTGTCAGCGATCGGTTTACCGATATTGCCGAGACCAACAAAACCGATGTTTTCTCGCATAACTCTATCTCCTTTCAAAGACATGGTGCCCAGGGCCGGACTCGAACCGGCATGGAGTTGCCTCCGAGGGATTTTAAGTCCCTTGCGTCTACCAATTTCGCCACCCGGGCATCGCTGAATCTAAGCGATACATTTTAACAGTCACACGCGAGAAGATTAGATCTAGATTGCGCAGGGCCCACCCCCTCCTCGCGCCCAGCGACCTTTTCTAACCCGTTGTCCAGACAAGCACCCTTTGGCATCAGCGCGTTTCAAACACTAACGCCTTCCCCTATCGCAAATAGTACTAGGTAGCAGCATCGGGTATTGCACTTAACAGTTGGTCGAAACTGACGGCAATCTCATCACCATCTCCGATCAAATCCCGGAAATCGTGCCGCTTTTCCGTAGCCGGCACAAGCAGCCGCTCGTCAATACTCCCAAATATCGTTTTTCTGATGCGTTGCCGCTGAGCCGGCGCGTGACCGACCAACGCGCGATTTAACGCGACCATCCGTTCGTCATCGAATACCGACTCCCACGCCTCACGCTCTTCTCCATAATCAAAATCCACGGGTCTAGGGCTTGTGCGACCGGCCCGCAGGGTCTCTGTTGCGGACTCATCGACTTCTCCAACTTTAATGACAACACCGTAGTCTTTTTCTGCTCCCGACGCGGTCACAAAACCCAAAATCACATCCTTTCTAACTGACGCTGGATCCCTGGAGAAAGGATCTCCGTAACCTCCGGCTCCAGACAGATAGGCTGTCACCGTATCACCAGCGTCAAGACTAACCATATCGATTTTTCCTAAATCACGTTCACTAACTAACCCTTCATTGAGAATAAAACGGGTCACCGTACTGGACCGTCCGCCGGCCGCGCCCCAAGGCGGAAAACGTAAGCGTTCAAGCCCTCGCGCTAACAACTGACAACCGTCTAGGAGCACCTTGAATTTGATTTTCTGGCCGGCCCCCCCGCGCCATTCGCCCGGGCCGCCGGAATCCGCGCGCACACCGTAATCCAGCACCAGAACACTGGCTTCAGCCTCAATGGTTTCTATCGGGTTATTGGCCATGTTGCTAAAACTTGGATCCCTGCCGTCCACGCCATCGTGCCCTTTCCGCGCGCCCAGTCCGCCCACCAGAAACTGTACTACCGTGACCGACTGTTGGCCGCCATTCAGGGGCTCCACCAGCACAACCGGAATGCTATTCCCCCCGGGCGCAGCTGGCATAAAATCGGGCAGCGCCTTGGACAACGCCCCGTTGACCGCATCGTAAGAGCGAACACCGGCCGCCATACGGATGCCGGAGGCTGCTGGAAATTCCGGATTGAGAACACTACCGTGGGGTAAATCGACTGTCACATTTCTAAAAACGCCAGAATTCACCGGACACGTCGGATCCTGACTGATCACATAGGACAAAAGACGGAGCGTGACCCATGGGTGCGAGCGCCCCATCGTGACCACATTAAAAGGCCCCATCGTCTGTGGATCACTTCCCGTGTAATCCAAATGGATCAAACCATCGTTTACCTCCATCCTCAAACGAACCCGAACCGGTATCTGGGTAAACGCATCATCATCAAGATAATCCCAAAACTCGTACGCACCGTCTGGAATCTGCCGAAATGCCGTTCTCGCCTTCGCGGCCGCATAATTTATCAGAGCCTCCTGCGTGGCCAGAAACACGTCCAAGCCATATTGCTCGATGATCTCGGTGATTCGAGTCTGGCCGACGTCTAACGCGGCAAGCATCGCTTTGATATCTCCGATATTTAAGTCAGGGGTCCGAACGTTGTGCCGATAGAGGGTTATAAGATCCTCATTAAAGTTTCCCTTGCGAACGATCTTCATGGGGGGAATAAGAAGCCCCTCTTGATAAGCCTCGCTGTTTGTCGGAGAGACACTGCTGGGGACCTTCCCTCCGACGTCAGCTGAATGAACAAAGGTCCAACCATACGAGACAATGTGATCTTCATAAAAATACGGTCGAACCAGATTCAGGTCAGGCGTATGGGTGCACAGCCCACCGGACGCGTAAGGATGGTTCGTTATGATGACGTCACCGGCCGACAATTCACCGACCGCTGAGATAGTTGGACCGCAATCAAGGTCAACAAAACCCGACACTCCGATATCTAGTGGCCAGGCAAAAAATTTCCCATTCAGGTCAGCCAACGCCGTCCCAAAGTCTGCCGTCTCCTTAACATACAGAGTTCTCCCAGTCCGTTGGAGTGTAATACCCATCTCTTCGGTAACTGAGGTGACCTTGTTTCGGAGGATCTCCAATAGCACTGAGTCAAGCATCATGATCTAGCCATCTTCAACCAAGAATCACTCGATCTAACTGCAAGGTTCCACAGTCTCGAACATACCCAGTCCAGTGATCAGGTATCCATACCGTGGTATCGGGTTGTTCAATAATTGTCGGGCCCACAATCTGGTGCCCTGCCCTGAGTGTTGATCTTTCATAGACAGATGCCGAACACGTGGCTCCGTTTAAGAAAATTTCGCGACTCCCAGTTGCGACCGCATCTCCCGTCGCCCGCTCAATGCCTGGTGTTTCAAATTCCGGCAGATTTCTCACAACACTAACGCGAAGATTAATCACTTCAACAGTGCTTTCTCGATCAGGAAACCCATAGGCGAGACTATGGGCCAAATGAAACGATTCCGCGATCGCAGCGCTTGCGCGTTCACCAGCAAAATCGGGAAGCCCCACCTCAAGATTGTAGGCCTGACCGGCATATCTCATGTCCGCCCTTCGAGTGATAATGGGCTGCGACAAGCCGTCACCCTCTTTACTAACCCATTCCAAGGCTTCGCTTTCCATCGCCGTAAGTTTCTTTTCGATCTCCTCAACAATGCTGTCACTACTATCTAATATGTGCCTAACGCTACGAACAAAATCGCGCCGCACACGACTTTGGATTGCCCCGAACGCACACAAAGTTCCAGGGCTTAACGGAATCAGTACGCCTCCAAGTTTCGCCTCCTCGGCAAGCGGTACCGCCATCGTTGGCCCCGCGCCACCAAAGGCAATCAAATAACGCCCACGCGGATCCACACCGCGTTGGGCTAGTTCCTTATACAACTGCGCCGCCATCATAGCGGTGGTCACACGGAGCGCCGAGTCAGCGACTTGCTCTGCACAATCGGCGTCATGAAAACTTAGACCCGCACCCAGTACAGCAAGTGCCCCCATTGCGCCAGAGCGGTCCAGGGTCATTCTGCCGCCCAAAAAAGACTGGGGACCAATTAATCCGGTCGCGACGAAGCAATCTGTAACCGTAGGTTGATCTCCACCACGACCGTATGCGACAGGGCCAGGGTCGGCGCCCGCACTGCCGGGCCCTACTTTGAGAATATTTTCGCTATCCAACCACACAATCGAACCGCCGCCCGCACCGATGGCCGATACATCGATAACGGGGGAGATGATGGGGAAATCACCAAGCTTTGCGCTCGTCGTTAGCATCGGTTGGTTGCCACGCGTGACCGACATATCACAACTTGTCCCACCCATATCTATCGCGACAAGGTCATCGTGGCCCACGTTTGAACTCAACGCACAAGCTGCGACGACCCCTGATGCAGGTCCCGATAATAGTGTGTCGACTGGTCGTTCGCGGGCTGATTGAATACTAAGCGTCCCACCATTTGATGCAGTGATATACAAATCAGCTTTCAATCCCAACCCGCGTAAGCGTTCTTCCAACCGGCGATAATACGAATCAAGCAACGGGTGGATATAAGCATTCATAACCGCCAGCATCGCCCGTTCATACTCCCGGATTTCGGGCCACACTCGAGTAGACGGCGTAACATGAACATCCGGTAACCGCTTGGCGATTTCTGCCGCGACTGCGAGTTCCAGGGTCGGATCAACATAGGAATTAATCAGAGTAACGGCAACGGACGTAACATTCGTTAGCCGAATAGCTTCCGCGAGGTCATCAAACTCTCTTGTCGATGGTTCATCGATTACCGCACCATCGACTGTATTACGGGCACTGATCTCCAACACCCGGTCCCGCGAGACGAGCGGTTCACTACGGGGCGCGAGAAAGTTATACGGCGAGGGCATTCGGCAACGGCCCAACTCCAGCAGATCCTTGTTTCCGCGGGAAACAATCAAAGCCGTCTCTACTCCGCGTTGCTGAAGAATTGTGTTCAAACCCAGGGTCGTCCCGTGGACAACCAGTCCAATGTTCTCCGGTGACAATGCAGACTGATCCAAAAGGCAAGCAAGGCCTTGCTCTACCGCCAACGATGGATCATCAGGGGTACTCGGTTCTTTATGCGTGATTAACTGATTCGAACGGGGATCTGCAAGAACAAAATCCGTGAACGTCCCGCCGACATCTATACCGAGCCTTGCCGAATCATTTGCTAACACTCTCATCTACCCCTTTGCAGTAATCCACCCAGCCAAGTTCCATCGAGAAGCGAAAACCGCCTCAGGTCCGGGCGTAGAACACCGCGCGTATCGAGAAAGGTTGGAATCTTACCCGTCACAAAACATCAACAATACCTTTCATAAAACGCGGTAGCGTTCGACCACATCAAGATCTGGATCAAGCCCTAAACCCGCCCCGCGCGGAACCTTAACTTTACCCGCGATAGGCAAAGTCGCGTTACCGTAGAGCTCCGCCTCAAAGTCACAGTACAACCGCTCAAACAAAGGCACGCCCCGATGGGCCGCATTCAAGTGCAAGGTCGCAACCTGGCCCGGTCCAAACAGCGCGCAATGAGGCACGTATTCAACACCCATTGCATCACATAAAGCGGCGATCTTAACCAGTTCGGTTACACCCCCTGTCTTCGCGACATCAGGTTGCGCAATATCGATTGCTTTCGCATCTATCATGGCAACAAAATCATACAAGCTGCCCGCATTCTCACCCGCCGCAATGCGGTGGTGGCCAGCAGCGCGCACCTTGGCCAGCCCTTTATAGTTCTCGGGCGGCCAAACGGGTTCCTCCAGCCAAGTTAGGCCGAACGGCTCGAGTACACGGTCGTAATGCAACGCCTGCTCAACTGACCACGGGCAATTCGTATCCAGCATTACCGATGCGTCTTGGCCAGCCGCGGTGACCGCCGCCTCGATCACCGGCAGCGACACCTCATGCAGTTTGATATGACGGTATCCACGCTCAATCGCCTCGCGCGTGATGCGCGCGACCTCATTGGGGTCACCATACCGAAGCAGGCTCGCATACACCGTTAATTCTTCAGCGAAGGGTCCGCCGAGCAGATCAACAAGCGGTCGATTGGTTGCCTTTCCCAACAGGTCCCACAGCGCAATATCCACCCCGGAAATACCATACATGATCGGCCCAATTCGCCCGAAATTATGCAGTTGAAATTCTAGATCAAACTTGAGGCTCGCAATCGATGCTGCGTCGCGACCCACAACCAACGGCAACACCCTGGTGTCGATCATTGCCTTAAGGGCCTGATCCTCATTTCGCGAGAACGCCTCCCCCCAACCGACTAAGCCACTGTCAGTTTCCAGACGAATCAACAACGTATCAAAGTTACATTTCGGATCCCCCCCAAAACTCCACGGCGGAATGCCTCCCGCCTTAAAGGGGATGGACACAAGAATAGTTTCAGCCCGAGTGATTATCATCCGTTCCCGGCCAATCGAGGGCTTTACCTCGTTAGTTAATACCCAGCACTATCAATATCGATGTAAGTTTAAGTGTCGACGCGTTCGATGTTGCATAAATAAGATCGGTGGGCAACCGAACCACTGATCGGATCGCTCACCTCATCATCGATCAAGAGATTGAAATTCGTGCTTCCCTTACCGCTCGCTGGGGCGGCAGCCAGTCCCAATGGCTCACAAGCCTGCCACCAGCCGTGCTGCGCAAACACGGTATCCATACGAAGTGAGGACTTCAGGACCGCTCGGGCCCGAATACCACCTTGCGGTGTCGTAATCATTACCCAGTCATCGGGTGCTATGCCGTAACCGGCAGCGGTTTGGGGGTGTATCTCGACCAAAGGATCTTTTTGGAGTCTCCGCAACGCGGCAAGATTCCGATGCTGACTGTGACAATAACGATGCGACTTGGCGGAACCCAGCACGAGGGGATAGTGCTTCAACAGTTCTTTGCGACTCACCGGACTCATGTCTGGCTCGACAAAAGTCGGCAAAGGATCTTGGCCATGCACCTGAAACGTATTCGACCAGATCTCGATTCGCCCCGTCAGGGTCTTGAACCCATCAACGAGATGCGGAGCTAAAGGGGTCTGAACGGTTAACTGAATGCCTCGAGGGTTTTGTTTAAGTTCATCAAGACCCACCCCACTAGGCGCAAGCCATTCTCGCCA
>DUBL01000268.1 GCA_012960345.1 Gammaproteobacteria bacterium
CTCCCGTTGGGTATCGAGTGAGAAGGTGAACATTTGTTCGTGCATGCTGTCAAAGCGTCGACCTAGGCCTTCTAGGCCATCTTTCTTGAAATCTTCGGGCGACACGTCGACCGTTAGCCGCATTCCTTGTCCAGCGTACCTCAGGTCGATTTGATACAGCGTGGTCTGTTCACTCTCAGGCACTCCCTCGGCGTGGAGGGTCTGCGCCGCAGCGGTCGCAAGTTCCTGGAGGGCAGACAACACCTCATCATTAGTGGTCTCGGAAAATCGTCGTACAAAGGTTCGGGAAGCCTCGTCGCGAACACGGGTAGTCGCGTCACCGTAAGCACAAAGCACACCGGGACCGGGCGGAATGATGACCGGCCACGAATTCATCAACTTGCCAAGCGCGTTAGCATGAAGGGGGCCGGCGCCGCCGAAACCCACCAGGGCGAAGTCACGCGGATCGAAACCTTGTTCAACAGAGACCAGTCGCAGTGCCCCAAACATATTCTCGTTAACGATGTTGATGATGCCTTCGGCAGCCTCCTTTAACGACAAACCCATCCCCTTTGCCACTATAGTGACCGCCTGTTCGGCTTGTTTTCGGTCAATTGCCAGTTCCCCGCCGAGTCTTGCGTCTGCTGGCAGATAACCCAGTACAACATTGGCATCGGTGACCGTGGGTTCGATGCCGCCTTTCCCATAGGCTGCAGGCCCAGGTTCTGCGCCGGCACTTTGTGGACCCACTCGTAAGGCTTTGGTCAATTCCGGGACATAAGCGATTGAGCCACCTCCAGCTCCCACCGTTCGGACGTCAACCGATGACGAGCGAACAGTCACATCGGCAACACGGGTTTCTCGTCGAGTCTGAGGGACACCGTTCTGAATCAGTGCAACATCTGTCGAGGTGCCTCCCATATCAAAAGTCAGGAGGTCACTAAAGCCGGCTTGTTTCGCGATCCATATCGCACCCGATACCCCACCTGCTGGACCACTCATCAATAAATTAACCGGCGTTGCTTTGGCAGCTTCCGCTGAGGCTAAGCCACCGTCGGAACGTAGGATATGCAACTGTACCTTATTCATTCGGCGATTTAACTCGCCTTCTAAACTCTCCAGATAGGTCGAGACGACGGGGCGAATGTAAGAATTAACAACGGTTGTTTCAGTTCGTTCGTACTCATACATCTCGGGCACGACCTCGGAAGAGATGGACACTGGAATATTGGGCATTACTCTTTCGGCAATAGCGCGGACTCGTTGCTCATGAACGCCACTGGCGTAGGCATTCATTAACGAAACGGTTAAGGCTTCGATGCCTTCGTCTGCCAGGGCTTTCAAAGAAACTTGCAATGCATCTTCATCAAGAGGGGTAACAATGTTGCCTTTCGCATCCAGTCGTTCGATCGCTTCGATGGTAAGTTCGAGCGGAGCTAGGGGGTCGCTCTTGTTAAAAATCACCCAACCACCGAGCCCTCCGGGAACATAGGAGCGGGCGATCTGAAGCACCTGTTGATATCCCTTGGTAGTAACCAAGCCAACCTTTGCCCCTGATGCTGTTAGCACTGTGTTGGTGGCGACAGTCGTTCCGTGCATTACATGACTGATATCAGATGGAGCGACATTTGCCGAGTTGCAAACGCGTTCAATTCCCTCCAGCACGCCGATAGATGAGTCCTGTGGTGTTGAGATAACTTTGGCAGTGAAAAAGTCACCACTGGTTTCATCGATCAATAAAACATCGGTAAAGGTTCCCCCTGTATCGATTGCAACTTCAATATCCAAGGAATTTTCGTTCATCCACAAAGCCTAACGCGCTATAAAAAAAGGTTCAAGTTATGATTTTGATTTTTCAGAATAGATTTTTCAAACATGAAAAATGCTTCAAGAATGAATACTATAGGCTGACGCAGGCCGGGTGCCCAGAGTCATATTGAACCGTTTTCATAATACAGTTAATAGCTACAGAATTGACTGGCGTTAATGCTTTTTACATACTCT
>DUBL01000269.1 GCA_012960345.1 Gammaproteobacteria bacterium
TATTATTTCGAGGAGACGGCGCATTGAACGAAAACTATGGACGGGATACCTTCCTTTCATTGCTAGAAGATGAGGGAGTTACACATATCTTTGGCAACCCCGGTACTACCGAGCTCGCCATCATGCACGCGCTCAATGATCATCCTGACCTCACCTATGTACTGGGTCTCCAGGAAGCGGTCGTCGTGGCGATGGCCGATGGCTATGCCCGCGCCTCTGGCAAACTGGCTGCGTGCAACGTCCATGTTGCCCCCGGCCTTGGCAACGCAATGGGCTCACTGTACACCGCCCATATGTCCGGCTCACCTCTAATCGTCACTGCGGGCCAACAGGAACAAGGGCACGGTCTAACCGAACCACTGCTCTATGGCCCACTGGTTGAAATGGCGCGACCCGTGGTGAAGTGGGCTTTTGAAATCAGCCGAGTAGAGGATCTGCCACGCGTGATCCGACGCGCGGCAAAGATCGCGACTACCGCCCCAACCGGGCCTGTCTTCCTGTCATTACCCGGCGACGTGTTAAATGCGGTTGCCGGTGTCGAGCTCGCTACGGCAACTCGAGTCGATACGCTTGCACGACCCTCCGACGAAGCGTTGTTAGCTATCTCGCATCGCATCCTGGCCGCGGAACGGCCCATGATCCTGGTGGGTAGTGAGATTATCTCAAGCAATGCTCAGGCGGAGGCAATTCAATTCGCCGAAACATTGGGCGCACCGGTGTTCCAACAGAGTGTGCCCTCCGGTGCCCACTTTCCGTCTGAGCATCCGGCATTTATGGGAGCCCTTACGCGAGATCAGAAACAGGTACAGGCGACGCTATCACCCTATGATCTTTTGATCTGTATCGGTGCCGATGTTTTACAAATGTCTGTGTGGAGCAAAATCGAACCGTTACCAAACGGCATGCCCATTGTTCAAATCGGGCTGCGTGATTGGGAGATGGGGAAAAACTATCCTGCTGAAATCGCCCTTCGAAGTGACGTCGGTACCACCTTGCGCGCACTGGTACCGATACTCCAAGACCAAATGCCTTCAGTACGTCGAGAAGCAGCTATCGAACGCTTAAAAACGATAGCGACAAACAACTGGTCGTCTCGGCGCGAAACGATGTGCGTGAAAACGGTCGGGTTAGAGAATTCAACGCCGATTAATCCGGACTGGTTAATGCTACAAATCGCGGAACTCCTGCCCGAAAACGCGATTGTTGTTGACGAGGGTCTGACTGGGGCAAAAAGTCTGCTTGGATTTCTTCCTCTGCGTGATCGGTACAGTTATTTCGGCATGATCAGCGGTGGCATTGGTTGGGGCATTGCCGCCGCCGTTGGTGTGCAATTAGCGCAACCAGACCGTCCCGTTGTTGCCATTCTAGGTGACGGTAGTTCGCTCTACAGCCCTCAGGCGTTATGGTCTGCCGCCCACTTGGACCTCCCAATCATCTTTGTCATGCTCAACAATCGCGGCTACCGTATTCTTAAAGAGCGTCTGATCGCGTTTCACGATGACGACCGATTTATCGGAATGGACTTCGACGCACCCGCAATCGATCTTGCCGGACTTTCCCGCTCACTCGGTGTTGAAGCAGAAACCGTCACCAATCCAAAAGACTTCGAGCAAGCGTTCAATACCGCCCTGAAGGATGCCAGGCCGCGATTGATCGAAGTCATAGTTGAACCCGGGCCACAGCGTCCCGGAAAAAACTGAGGTGATACTCGCAAAACTCCAGCAGGAATGCCGTCTTGATTAAAGCCGTATTGTTCGATCTGGGAGGTGTCGTTCTGGAATCGCCACTCAATGTCATTGCCAACTTCGAGAAAACAATGGGACTGAGCGGCGGGGCAGTTAACCGAGTCATCCTTCAGGGCGGTGATACGGGCCCTTGGGCCTGTCTTGAACGGGGTGAAATTTCGATGGCCGATTTTTGTCAGGAGATTGATGCTCGTTCAGAAAATGCTGGCACACCCTTCTCCGGTCAGCGC
>DUBL01000270.1:0-687 GCA_012960345.1 Gammaproteobacteria bacterium
AGACCCGGGGACAAAGAATGAAAGTGAATGGCCAGGCTCTTCTAGCAGGTGATGACCAGAACTCGCTTGCGCGTCGACTTAGTATAACGGAAAGGCGTGTCTTTCGCAGATCCATATGACTGATGCTGGCGTCGGTTACCGGTTCGGTAGTGGACAACGCGGGTTAATCGTTAGAGCTTTTAGGGGTGTCATTCCTTGCAATTCAACAGGACAATAGTTTCACCTTGTCAAAGCATGTTGTCACGGAGTCTCGAGTGACTCGCCGCCTTCAAGGGAACAGTTACGGGCTTGCCTATGGCATTTTGTGGTCCACGGGGTTTCCCGTTACGCATCTGCTGTTAGCGGCTTGGGATCCCTATACGCTGGCAACGGCACGCATTGGTCTCGCGGGTCTATTGCTTGCACTGGCGGCGTATCTCGTTGGGCAGCGTTATCTGTGGAGAACGTGGCCCTGGCGCAGGGCTGTACTGATTGGCGGTATCGGGGTGGGGATGTCGACTGTCATGCTGACCCTTGGGGTGAAGTACTCAAATCCTGTTAATGCAGCCGTGCTGGCTACGACGCTTCCATTGGTCTCGGCCGTCATGGGCCTCACGCTAAAGGAGGAGAAGATCAGTCCTCGCCTGGCAATGGGCATCGCTATGGCTGTGCTCGGGGGCATTTTAATTGTGCTTTCGGCTGCGAAAC
>DUBL01000270.1:722-4641 GCA_012960345.1 Gammaproteobacteria bacterium
AGAGTTTGGATGGCGCGGTGGTGAGGCATTCGCGATGGTGTCAGTGGTGACATGGACCTGGTTCAGCCGAGCGTCAACTGCGAAGCTCAGCACGATTCCGCCCTACCCAAGAGCCGTGATCACGATGCTCTCCGGCGCGCTGGTATTAATTCCAGTCACTGTGTTGCTCAATTTGGTTGGACTGAGCGAAATCGCTTGGTCCATTGAGGGATGGAATTTATTCTGGATACTATGGTTGTGCCCCATCGCGGCGGGTGTGTCATTGGTCTTTTGGCTAAGAAGCGCTGAATATTTAGGCGTTACCATTGCGGCGATTCACATTAATCTGGTACCTTTTTATGTCATTGTCATTGCCTTTTTCAGCGGCGGTCGGTTATCTAGCTATCAGATCATCGGCGCGTGTCTGGTGGTGGCCGGTGCAGTCATTTCACAGGTTCGACTGGGTGGAACATCAGAGCAACTAGGCTCCACCGGGCGGCGGTGAAGCCATGGCATACTTATCGCTGTTTTTCGACACATTCGCAGGTGTTTTGTCATGCTGCAGGCTGAGTCCAGACGCGTCCGCGGAGCGCTTATTGCTAAGCTTCGAGATATTCTTCCCCGACAGTTTGTTCTGACAGAGGCGGAGCAATTGAGGCCGTACGAGTGTGATGGGCTCACTGCCTATCGCCAACTCCCTTGGATAGTGGTTCTGCCCTCGAATAGTGAGGAAGTCGAGAAAATACTCGCGTTGTGTACGGCCCGCGGTGTACCAGTCGTTGCGCGGGGGGCTGGGACAGGTCTGTCGGGAGGGGCACTGCCTCATCCACACGGTGTGTTGTTGAGCATGACTCGGTTTGACCGAATTCTAAGTGTTGATCGTGCTAACCGGACCGCTTGTGTACAGCCTGGAGTTCGAAATATTGCGATCTCTGAGAAGGTGGAGAGTTTGGGCCTTTACTACGCTCCAGATCCATCATCACAAATTGCCTGCAGTATCGGCGGCAACGTAGCGGAGAATTCAGGTGGAGTGCACTGTTTGAAATATGGTTTGACCGTTCACAATCTCCTCAAGCTTGAAGTCGTTCTGATGTCCGGTGAGTCCGTCACTATCGGAGCCGATGCGCTTGATATGCCAGGTTACGATCTACTGGCTTTGATGACGGGGTCGGAAGGTATGTTGGGCGTGGTAACCGAAGTCACCGTTCGCTTATTGCCTAAACCCGCCGTGGCACGCGTTATTCTTGCTGCATTCGATGATCTTGCTGTGGCCGGTAATGCTGTTGCGGCGATTATTGGCGCGGGCATTATTCCGGCAGGCCTGGAGATGATGGATAGTCCGGCCATTCTCGCTGTTGAGGATTTTGTCCATGCAGGTTATCCACGGGATGCGGCTGCATTGCTGTTGTGTGAGCTCGATGGAACGGAATCAGAAGTTGAAGCAGGAATCCGGGAGGTGACGGGCATTCTGGAGCTGCAGGGTGCAACGGAAATTCGAGTGGCCACTGATGAAGCAGAGCGTCAACGATTCTGGTCGGGTCGCAAGAACGCGTTTCCAGCTGTTGGGCGCATTTCTCCAGATTATTATTGTATTGATGGAACGATTCCTAAGAAGCGCCTTGGCGAGGTGTTAACCGGAATCAGCAAGCTTTCGAATGAATATGATTTGCGGGTAGCTAACGTATTTCATGCCGGTGATGGAAACTTGCATCCATTGATACTTTATGACGGTAGTCAACCGGGAGCATTTGAAAGAACCGAAGCACTCGGTGGTAAAATACTTGAACTATGCATTGCAGTTGGTGGAACAATCACCGGCGAGCATGGCGTGGGCGTGGAAAAGTTAAACCAGATGTGTGTCCAGTTCGAAATGCCTGAACTTGACCAGTTTCACGCTATCAAGAAGGCATTTGATCCTGCTGGGTTACTCAATCCAGGCAAGGCGGTCCCAACGTTGTCGCGTTGTGCGGAATTCAATGCAATGCATGTGCACAAGGGCCGTCTCCCTTTCCCAGAGTTACCGCGGTTCTAGGCAATGGTGCCGTGACGTCAGCCGATATCAGCGCAGAACTTATCTCCACTGTGGCCGACGCTTTTGAACGTGGCACTGCGTTGGAAATTCAAGGAGGTGGGACAAAACAGTTTTATGGGCGCCGTCCTTCAGGCTCGCTACTGCGAGTAAAGGGTCATCAAGGCATTGTTAATTACGAACCCACAGAACTAGTGGTCTCTGTTCGCAGCGGTACACGGTTGTCAGAGTTGCAACAGATTTTGGCCGAAGCGCAACAGATGCTGGGGTTTGAAGCGCCGGCTTTTGGCGCAGATGCCACGGTTGGGGGCATGGTTGCCTGCGGTTTTTCGGGTCCCGCGCGTCCCTACCACGGATCGGTGCGTGACGCCGTACTCGGGGTCGAGATTATTAATGGTCGGGGACAACAGCTACGTTTCGGGGGAGAGGTGATTAAGAATGTTGCGGGTTACGATGCTTCGCGATTAATGGTCGGAGCCATGGGAACTCTGGGCGTGGTTCTTCAGGTATCGTTCAAGGTGTTACCCGCGCCTGAAGTGACGATGACGCGGACATTTGAGATGTCTGAGTTATCGGCGTTGGAGCAAATGAATATTTGGGCTGGTCGACCCTTGCCACTGAGCGCCTGTGCTTTCTATGCGGATCGACTGTCGGTCCGGCTTTGCGGTTCAGGCGATGCGGTTTTAGCAGCTGGGCGCGAGATCGGCGGTGATGAAGAGCACGATGCCATAACATGGTGGGAATCGCTGCGTGAACAGGCCCTGCCATTCTTTGCTCAGGAAGAACCGCTATGGCGTTTGTCTGTTCCTCCGGCAACCGGGCCAATGAACCTTCCCGGAGACTGTTTGATCGACTGGGGTGGGGCACAGCGTTGGCTGTTTTGTGAGTATTCGGCAGCTGCTTTGCGGCAAGTCGTTCGTGACGCCGGGGGGCATGCCACCTTGTTTCGTGGTGGCAATCGTGATGGCGAGATTTTCGAGCCATTACAAAGTGTCCAATTGCGACTTCAGCGGGAATTGAAACGAGCCTTCGACCCGAGAAGTATCTTGAATCCTGGTCGTATGGTAGAAGGCTGGTAGCAATGCAAACCGAGCTCAGCGCAGTCTGGCGCAACACTGCGGTCGGTGATGAGTCAGCGCAGATTCTGAAGACTTGCGTGCATTGCGGTTTCTGCAATGCAACATGTCCCACTTATCAGTTAGTCGGTGATGAACTTGATGGCCCAAGAGGACGCATCTACCTGTTAAAGAATGTTTTCGAAGGAGGTGAGTTCGGTTCCAGCACTCAGACACACCTTGATCGTTGTCTAACGTGTCGAGCCTGTGAAACCACCTGTCCATCAGGCGTTCGCTATGGACGGCTGTTAGAACTTGGGCGGGAGATCGTAGAAGAGCGTGTCGCACGACCGGTGGGTGAGAGACTTGTGCGCGGGGTTCTGTGGAGAGTATTGACCCATCGAACGGCGTTCCGGTTGTTGCTGAGAATCGGACAGCGATTACGTCCATTACTACCGCGTCGTGTCGCTCAGAAAATTCCATCCCCCGTGGTTGCGGGTGATTGGCCACCGGCTCGACATGCGCGCCGCATGCTTGTGTTAGACGGCTGTGTCCAGCAATCGCTCGCGCCCAACATCAATAGCGCTGTTGCGAGGGTGCTTGATCGACTTGGAATCTCTTTGTTACGGGAAAGTAGGGCACGCTGCTGTGGTGCTTTGCCCCTGCATTTGTCAGCGAGCGAGGCGGCACGGGACTTCATGCGGCGTAACATCGACGCGTGGTGGCCACTCGTAATGAGCGATGTCGAGGCGATCGTGATGACGGCATCGGGGTGTGGTGTGACGGTACGCGATTATGCGACCTACCTGGCGGATGATCCTGCGTATGCAAGAAAGGCTGAGCAGGTGGCATCAAA
>DUBL01000270.1:4739-11601 GCA_012960345.1 Gammaproteobacteria bacterium
GGGAAGCGACCACCGTCCATCGTGATGTCGTCTTCCATTCGCCGTGTTCGTTGCAACACGGGCAGCAGCTTCGTGGTGTGGTTGAAAGTATTCTTTCGACTGTGGGGTACCGCTTACATCAGTTTGCTGATGCGCACTTGTGTTGTGGATCAGCGGGGACTTATTCTCTGCTGCAATCTGAGATGGCAGATGCTTTGCGTAAGAACAAACTGGCGGCGCTGGAGGCGACAGACGCCAGCTGTATTGTGACGGCTAACATTGGCTGTCAGGTTCATCTCGCATCGGAGGCAGAAGTGCCTGTTCGCCACTGGATTGAATTACTCGATCGGCAAGATGAGCTCCCCGCTGACCGATTGGTGGCGGGATGTGCCAGAGGGGGTGGCCAACGATGAACCTCTATCGCTCGACTGGCATAATGCGATGGCGTGCCAACAATTTGGACGGGAAAGGATAAAACGGGTTAAGCATGTTGCCCCCATACTACGAACGCCACCTATTTTTTTGTATTAATCAGCGCGATGGTGAGCGCGAATGCTGCGCCGGGAAAAATGCAGTTGCCATGCGAGACTATGCCAAGTCACAGGCTAAGGTTCGGGGAATTCATGGGCCCGGACAAGTCCGTATTAATCAATCTGGGTGCCTTGATCGCTGTGAAGAGGGGCCGTGTGTCGTGGTGTACCCGGAAGGGGTCTGGTACACCTACATCGACGAATCGGATATCGAGGAGATTCTTGAAGAACACCTCATCAATGGACGTATTGTCGATCGTTTATTACTTTAGATTCTTTGGCTAGCCGCGATACCAGTTGTAACCCATTGTTATTAAATAATAAATACTAGTAAAGATGTGATTGGTTACAGAATTTGACTTTTTAACTTTATTAGTGAATAATAATTCACCAACGTATTGAATTAAATGTTTCAGTGGTGGTATTGCGGTCAAACCGAGGTTACTTGACTGAACTGAAACACCAACGATTCCTCCATCCTCCTTTGGTGAATTCAGCGTGGCGACCCCCGCCACGCTTTTTTTTGCGCCGCGTTGAGGGGAGGCAAAGGATCACTCTGTGGTTGTAGGTGGCTAAGTCATCCTGTACTATCCGCACCTCGATTTTTCTCGCTGTGTTGTGCTTTTATCGTGAAAACTGTTTCTGCAAAACCTGAGACTGTGAGCCACGGATGGTATGTGGTTGATGCATCCGACAAAGTGCTAGGTCGTCTCGCCACTGAGATTGCTCGACGACTGCGCGGGAAACACAAACCCGAGTACACGCCGCATGTGGACACCGGTGATTTCATCATTGTGGTGAACTCTGACAAGGTCCGAGTGACGGGTAACAAAGCGGCACAGAAGAAGTATTATCACCATACGGGGTATCCTGGTGGTATCAGGGAAATTACGTTTGAGAAGCAGTTGGCGGCCGATTCTCGAAAAATAATCGAAAGGGCTGTCAAGGGGATGTTGCCCCGAAATTCATTGGGCCGATCGATGTTGTCCAAACTTCGCGTCTACCCGGGCCCAGATCACGCGCACACAGCCCAACAACCACAACCCTTGGATATTTAACCTCGCCCATGGCTGCAGTAGAAACGTATTACGGTACCGGACGTCGAAAGTCCTCCACTGCCCGCGTATTTCTTTCACGTGGTGGCGGAAACATTGTCGTCAATCGGCGACCTTTGGATGTTTATTTCGGTCGCGAGACCGCGCGAATGATCGTGCGACAACCGCTTGAAGTGGCTGAGATGATGGACAAGGTCGATATTCGAGTGAGTGTCGCCGGTGGTGGAAACAGCGGTCAGGCAGGCGCGATTCGTCACGGGATTACCCGTGCGTTGTTGCAATACGATGAGGGTTTTCGGCGCACATTGCGCAAGGCCGGTTTCGTGACGAGAGATTCTCGTGAAGTTGAGCGGAAAAAGGTCGGTTTTCGCAAAGCACGTAAGAAATCGCAGTACTCCAAACGTTAATCAGGAGTTCCTGACGGCCCGTGCTGGTCAGGACACCACTAGACGACAACGCTTGGGGGATCGTCCAGCGGTAGGACTGCGGACTCTGACTCCGCCAACCCAGGTTCGAATCCTGGTCCCCCAGCCATCTGAACTTAGTAGGCTGCCTGTGTTGTGGCCGAGCTGTTAGTGTTGGAGTGCTAGTCCAAAAGCGAGCATTTCCGAGTCAACCTAACCAGTATATTACGAGACATCATGATCAACATCGGCATTATTGGTGGCACGGGCTATACCGGGCTTGAACTATTGAGATTGTTGGCAGGACACCAGCAGGCCGCCGTTCGAGTGATCACTTCTCGGGGGGAAGCCGGAACGGCTGTAAGTGATCTTTTTCCAAGTCTCAGAGGCGTGTGCGATCTCCGCTACGTTGATCCCGCCGATGTGGATTATTCTGACTGTGACGTGGTTTTTCTAGCAGCTCCGACGGGCGTTGCCATGAACCATGTGCCGGCACTGCTTGAATCGGGAATCAAAGTGATCGATTTGTCTGCTGATTTTCGACTGAATAATGTTGACCAATGGAATGAGTGGTACGGCCAGATACATAAGTGTCCGGAATTGCTTGTTGAGGCGGTCTATGGGTTGCCCGAACGCCACCGTGATGCCATTCGAGGGGCTCGCTTGGTGGCCAATCCCGGGTGTTACCCAACGGCGGTGCAGTTGGGGTTCATTCCTCTGCTTGAGGCTGGCGTTGTCGATCACAAGACACTGATTGCTGATGCGAAGTCTGGTGTTTCCGGGGCGGGTCGAACGGCTGCGGTGCCGACTTTGTTGACGGAGGCTGCGGATTCGCTAAAGGCCTACGCCGTGCCTGGACACCGGCATCTACCGGAAATTCGACAAGAACTTGAGACCGTCGCCGATGAGGGACTGGGGTTGACCTTTGTGCCACACCTCACGCCAATGATTCGCGGTATGCATGCCACGCTATATGCCAGGCTGAAGGAACCGACGGGCGACCTGACAACGCTTTTCAGTACTCGGTATGCAGGCGAACCGTTTGTTGATGTGATGCCCGCGGGCAGTCACCCCGATACGCGCAGTGTCCGTGGCTCTAACACCGTACGAATCGCATGCCACCGTCCCCAGGATAGTGACGTGGCCGTGATTCTGGTGGTTGTGGACAATTTAGTAAAAGGGGCCGCAGGCCAGGCGATTCAGAACATGAATTTGATGTGCAGTCTTGATGAAAAGGCAGGCCTCGCTGCGCCTGGTTTGGTACCGTAGTTTTGAGGATGGAATTCGACAACACCAGGTATGTTCTGGCGCTAAGACGAGGGCTTTGATATGGTTCCCTCTCAAACCGAACACCAAGTTGAAAAGGCAATCTAAGTGACCAGTCCAACGCCGCTTGAAATCACAACATCGGCTGTTAGTCGATTGTCAGACCTGATTGCGTCCAAGGGCAATAAAGAGCTGCGGCTCAGAGTGTATGTCCAAGGCGGTGGTTGTTCAGGGTTTCAGTACGGATTCCAGTTTGAAGAAGAAAAAGCGGCGGATGACTTTGAGTTTGAGAGCGCTGGTGTTGCTGTTCTTGTTGATCCGTTGAGCTACCAGTATCTGACGGGTGCCAGTATCGATTTTATCGATGATCTTCAGGGAAGCCGTTTCGTGGTCAATAACCCTAACGCGACGACTACCTGTGGTTGCGGGTCCTCATTCGGTATCTGATCTGTAGTTGACCTTCGCTTCGTTTACGGCGCATAGATGGCGCCTAGCGACAATCGACGCCGAGCACCAGTGACCTCGGGCAGATTAGTAGTTTTCCCCTTCAGTCGGGCCCACGCCATCCAGGCAAAGGCGACTGCCTCAACCCATTCCGGGTCTATGCCCAATACCGAGGTGGTCTCAACGGTGATGGGGTCCAGCCTGCGAGAGATGGCTTGGACAATTGTTGGGTTATTGGCACCGCCGCCACACAGATAAAGCGCTGTCGTTTTGTCCGCTTGTTGATGAATCGCACTGATGATCGTTTCCACAGTCAGATCAAGGAGTGTTGCCTGGACGTCTTGCGGTTTTTCCCCGCCCTGTAAATGTGTACCTAACCAGGTCAGATGAAATTGTTCGAGCCCACAAGATTTAGGCGGTATTACACCAAAGTAAGGGTGTTCTAAAAGAATGTTCAAGAGCGAAGCGATGCGGTGCCCACCGATGGCCCACGCACTGTTTTGATCAAAGGCATCGGGATGGTGGCAACGATACCAGTGATCAAGCAACGTATTGCCAGGTCCGGTATCGAAACCGAACACTGTTCCGGTGTTCGGGAGAACAGTCAGGTTTGCAATCCCGCCAATGTTGACAATGGCCCGATTGACTGTGGGTGACCGAAACATTGCCTCGTGGAACGCGGGCACCAGAGGTGCGCCTTGGCCGCCGACTGCAATGTCGCCAGAACGGAAGTCGGTAATGGTCGTGATGCCTGTGCGAGCAGCGATTAAAGCACCGCTGCCCAGTTGGAGCGAAAACGGAAAAGGTCCTTCAGGTCGATGGCGAACAGTTTGTCCGTGACTTCCGATTACCGCAATGTCCTCCCTGCGGGTCGTCTTTTCTACGATCTGGTTTGCGGCCTTGGCAAACTGTTCAGCCAGTGCTGTATCCAATGCATGAACGGTATCGATACGATCATCTTCTCCACTACTGACTGTACGGATCTTCTCCTGCAGCGTGGGTTCAATCGGCTCACTGTGCGTTGCGATCACCTGGATCTTGCGCCCTTGATCGGCAATTTCTATCAGTACTGCATCGATGGCATCGCTGCTCGTCCCTGACATGAGACCGATACAGATTTTTGTGTCGTCGCTCATCGATATACCGTCTGGTTACAAGGAGGGACTACGCTCCGAGTGGAGGACAGGTCATATGAGGTGCGGGTTATTGAACTGATTTTGTCGACAAGGTTTCTAGTCGAGCAGTCCAAAATTTTGCCTTGTGTGAGAACGCATTCTTTTCTTTCCTGGCGATGGATGAGGAGCGGGGTAGTTTCACCGTTAATGGATTACGATGTTGGCCATTGACTCGGAATTCATAGTGAAGATGTGGGCCGGTGGCCAGTCCGCTACTACCAACGAAGCCAATGACCTGGCCCTGTTTTACTGATGTGCTTTTGCGCAAGCCTTTAGCCACCCGTGACAAATGGGCATAGACCGTTTGGTATGTTTTCCCGTGCTGCAGGGTCACGAGCCGGCCATACGCGCCTTTTGTCCCCATTTGGATGACTTTGCCGGCTGCTGTTGCCATGACGGGTTCTCCCCGGGGGGCGCCGTAATCCACGCCTTTATGGGCTCGCCATTTTTTTAGCACCGGATGGTATCGGTTATTAGAAAAATGGGAGGTGACTCGCGAAAAACGAAGTGGCGAACGAAGAAACACGCTTTCAAGGCTCTCCCCCGATGGTGTGTAGTATCGACCCACTCCCCTAGGGCCAACGTGTAGAAGGGCTTGATAGGATTTTCCCTTCACATTAAACGCCGCCGCTTGAATCGGTCCGTTACTGACTTTTTGACCATCTAAATGTTGTTCATTAACAATCACAGCGAAGCGATCTCCCTTCTGCAGATCCCGCGTAAAGTCAATCTGCCAGCGAAAAATTCGCGTCAGTTTGTAGAGTACCGTTTCATCAAGCCCGGCCTGAAGTCCATCACTGTAAAGCGAGGATGATATGGTTCCTTCAATTTTCCGCTCGACAATATCGAACTGTCTCTCGATAGGTTGGACAACATAAGTCTTGCCAGTGCGTTTGACTTCGACAAATCTAAGCTGATTATGTTGGTAACGCAGAGCCTCCAAGGTCTTTTTTCGAAACAATATTTCGAGATGTGGGCCAGGTCGTAGTTGGTTTAGCAATGGGCCGTTGGGCAGGTGCGACAGTTGAACCGCAGTCGCCGGATTGATACCGAGACGCTTAAAAATAGCGATCAAGGTGTCGCCGTCCTCGATGGTGGCCCGTCTCCATTCAATTTTTTCTGTTTTCTTCTCTGTTGTTTCGGTTTTGTTAAGGACGGGTTCGGCTGAGGCCCTGTTGCTGAGAGGTGGGGCATGTTCCTCGCGTTGGGTAAGACGTGTTGAGCTTGACGTAACCGGTGGTATTGAAATGACGAGTTGATAAGTAAGGTCCATGTCGAGGCCGAGTTCCCTCACGATCTCGTCTAAAGATAGGGTTGGAGACACCAGCCTGGGGCCGGGTGGTCGATGGTCGGGCGTCTTTGCTGGAGCCTCAATGGTGTTTCCGAGCGCGGCTACCGGCGCATGTGCTGATTGTTGAGCGGCCGTGATCTGGGTTTGCTCTGTTTCGAGCACCGTATCGAGTTGTCGTAGTAACACGGATTGCTGTGGTAGTTTCGGCGCCAAAATCCCAATCGACGCAATGGGTTCTCGGGCGAGCCAGATCACCACGCCGGCAATGACGAGGGCCATCACTCCCCAGTGCCAGGTTCGGATAGAGGGTCGAAGCGGGGGCTTGCGCCCAGTCCGGTAGACATAGCGCAGGTCGAGTTGTTCGACGGATTGAGACGAATTAGGGTCTGACGTGACCATGGCAGATAACTCGAGCAAGGTCAGGGCGGGGCAATTGGAGCGTAACTCTAACGGCCCATCCTGGTTTCGTCAAAACCGGTAGGTATAAGGACACATTAGCGTTATAGCCTAAAGATTTAACGACCACTGACGGTGCACCGCACCGGGGTCGATGGGCCATCGCGGGTGGTACTTTGTTCGATCGGGCGGGTTCGGACGCCTCGTCGCGGACTGATTCAGCAGGCACGTTACAATCGGGTCCTCTGCCGAGGGGGTAACGAATGTCCATAGCCGATCCCGATACTGTTTTTGAAGAACTCCAGCGGGGAGTTGAAGAAAT
>DUBL01000271.1 GCA_012960345.1 Gammaproteobacteria bacterium
CAACGGAATCGGCTGACCCGTCGCCTAAAACTTACGCAGTACTCTGCCTGGGAGTTTGTCGATGGGAACGATACCATCGGCATTGACAATGCGAGTTCCGTTAACCCACACGCCGTGGATCCCCAGTGGGTCCGTGGTCAAACGGCGCTGTTCCGCAGGCAAATCCCACACTCTACGAGACGGGCCACGACCAACAGTATCGGGATCAAACAACAAGAGATCAGCAAACGCCCCGACCTCAATGCGGCCACGGTCTCGAATGCCAAAGATCTCGGCAGGATGGGAAGTCACGCGTCGAATCGCTTCGGTCAACGGCATAATTTGACGATCGCGCGCCCAATGCCCCATCAAATGAAGCCCAAAGCCAGCGTCGCAGAAAAAAGTTAAATGGGCACCGGCGTCAGACAGTGCCACCGTTGAGTACTCATGAGTCAACAATCTCGCCACCGCCGATTCATCGGAATTTAACAACACGGAGAGAAACGTTGTTTCGAGTGCTTCTGACATCGCCAAATCAAACATAAAATCTAACGGATCGACCCGCGCAGCCTCCGCGAGCGATGCAACGGACTGGCCCTCGTAGTGGCGATGTTTGGCCTTGGCAACTTCCAACACCTGCAGTTTGTCCCACTCCCCATTGAATAATCTAACGGCAGCGGGTTGTTTGAGTTCATTACGAATAGCGTCTCTAAACGATGCATCGGACAATAAATCACGAAACTGCTGCGGGCTTGCGGCCTGCATCGCAGGTTTCCAAGCAGTTAGTGCCTCGAACGGGTAAGGCGCCAGCAATGTGAACTCCGTACTTAATGGACAAGCAGACACCTGACCCCACATCGCATGACCCCTGCCCTGAGCGGCGGTAATTTCATCGAGGTCGTTGAAGACGGCATCGGGGTTGGTGCTGTTGTGCAGCAACGCCGCCACCACCACTGGCCGCCCGGTATCGGCCGCCAGTGTTTCCAGAAAAGGCACTGGCGTTGGCCCGCCTTTAGTCAACATGAATACACCGCGTCCTTTATCGCCCAACACACCGACTAACGCTTCCAACTCAGCATGCTCCGCCAAACGCGATGGCACAGGATTGCCGTCGGCACCGTTGTGTGCGGGCGAAGTAGAGGTCGCAAAGCCGACGGCTCCGGCGTCCATCGCCGCAGCGACCAAGCAGCGCATTGACTCGACCTCATCTACCGTCGCTGAGCGCAGCGGCGCAGCCGAACCCATCACGTAAGTCCGAACTGAAGAGTGCCCCACAAACGCCGCAATGTTCGGGCCCACACCCTGACGCTCGATCAAGGCAAGATAATCATCAAAGGATTCGAACTCCCAATTGATGCCAGCGCGCATGGCCTCGAGCGACATCCCTTCCACCCGGACCAGATTCTGCATCGTCAGTTCCCTGTCCGCAGGACGGCACGGGGCAATGGTAAAGCCACAGTTTCCGATCAGGGCAGTGGTTACACCATGTTCCGGCGAGGGCGTCACCATCGGATCCCAGGTCACCTGGGCATCGAAATGGGTGTGGCTATCGATGATGCCTGGCGCTAATGCAAGTCCTTTGCCATCAATACGGGTTTCAACCGGAATGGTGCTACTCGCGCGTCCCACCGCCGTGATTCGATCGCCCGATACCGCGACACTCCCCATGACGGGTTCCAAACCCGAACCATCATAAATCTCAACATCATCAATAACAAAATTCGACATGACTAAATATTACCGCCCCGATAATTGATGTCTGTTTTATTGAATTCCAAACCCACCACGTCAGTGAACCTGTTTAGTCCAGCGAACGAGCAAAATTAATGGAATCGCTAACACGGCCGTGCCAACAAAGAAATAGAAGGAATCAATATAGCCGATCATAATCGCCTGACGTCCCATTTCCTTACTGATCGCAGCAATGCCCTTAGTGGTTTCAATATCCCATGCGCCAGCCGACCAGGGCAAAGAAAACGATTCACTGAACGGAGTCACTCGACTGGTCATCTCACTGTAACTACTTTGCTTCATACGCATCACGACAGCAATACTGAGTGAGATGTGAATAGAGCTTCCCATGTTGCGGAAAAAATGAAAAATAGAAGAACCCTCCGCGAGGTAGCCCGGCTTCAATGTCGCAAACGTGACCAGAGTGAGCGGCACCCAAAGCAACCCCACCCCAAAACCCTGAAGGAAAAGCGGACCCGAAATATCCCATAAGACGACATCGATCCCCATGTGCGCCATCTGCCAACCCGCGATGGCCTGACAACAAAACCCCGCCAGCAGAAGGAATCGTGGGTCAAATCGACTCAGATAAATCATTGACATAAAGGCAAGCGCCGTCCCGACACCTCTCATACCGAGCACATACCCGATGATCGTATCCGGATACCCACCGACGACATTCAGTAACGGCGGAATCAGGGTCATCGGAGTAAAGTTCAACATGCCAAACAGCAGGGTCAATATCATGCCCACGGCAAAGTTTCGATCCCGAAACAAGGCCGGTCGGAGAAAGGGTTTCTCGCTTGTCATAATATGACTCAGAAACACATACAGCCCCAACGCCGCTAAAACCGCATACATCACAATTTCAGAAGATTGGAACCAATCAGCCCGCTCACCCCGATCCAACCCAAGCTGAAAACAGGCAATCGCGACCGAGAGTGCGATCAGTCCTACCCAATCTAAACTCACACGGTCCGCGTGCTCCCGATTGCGGAGCACCAACCAGGCACAACCAAATGCGATCACCGAAAAGGGCACCATCATGAAAAATACCCAACGCCAGTTATACAGCTCACTTAAATGCCCACCGACGGTAGGACCGATGACAGGTCCCAGAACCACGCCCATCCCCCAGATTGCGATCGCCGACCCGTGCCGATGGCGAGGAAAACTCGACTGCACAATGGTCTGTGTAATCGGAACCAACGGAGCGCCAAAACCACCCTGCAAGACTCGATAGAAAACAAGCTCATTTAGCGACTGCGCCACACCACAGGCCAAGGAGGCAATCGCAAAACCCAATACGCTGAAAAGGATCAACCGTCGTTCGCCGAAACGAGCGACGAGCCAACCCGCCATCGGCGTAACAACCGCCGTCGCGACAATATTCATCGTAACGACCCATGACACCTGGTCCTGCGTGGCAGAGAATGTTCCCTGCATTTGGGGCAACGCCACATTGGCCACGCTGACCGTCATTGCATAGAGCAAACACACCCAGGTACAAGTGCCGATAACCGCCCAACGCCGCCATTCACCAGCACGACTGGTGTCCTCGGCAAGGGTTTGATAATAATCAGCCACCGCGACCAAATCTGTTAAGCATCAATAAGAGACCAACGTAGCCGCCACGCAGCCACTGTCAGAACCAGGGGCACTGGCGAAGCTGGATGCTACGCTCAACCGCTCAGTAGCGTGGCGAATCGATCAAGTGCCCGTTCCACGTTCTCTACGCTGTTGGCATATGAAAAGCGGATAAACCCCTCACCCATCGCACCAAAACTAGTGCCGGCTACGGTCGCGACGCCCGCTTCCTCTAACAGTCGATTCTGGAGTGTCCGCGCATCCATCCCGGTGCCGGTTATGTTGGGAAAAGCATAGAACGCACCCACCGGGTTACGGCAACGTACTCCTGGCAACCCATTGAGTCCGTCCACGATGACCCGTCGCCGTGAATCAAAAGCACTCACCATGTCCCTGACTGCATCCTGTGGACCCTCAAGCGCCGCAATGCCCGCATATTGCGCTGACGCATTCACACATGAATGACAATTGACCGCCAGGCGCACAGCGCCGTCAACCAAAGATCTTGGCCAAACCGAATAGCCCATACGCCAGCCGGTCATGGCGTAGGTCTTGCTCCAGCCGTCTAACAAGATCAGTCGATCCTCTAACTCCGGGTAAGAAAGCAGTGACGTGTGAACATGCCCGTCGTACATCATCTGTGAATAGATCTCATCACTTAAAACAGCAACATGGGGAAAATCAGCCAAACCGGCCACTAGTCGATCGATCTGTGCTTTGGGCACCGCACCACCAGTGGGGTTGGCCGGGGAATTGATGATGAGCAATCGACTTCGTTCGTTCAAAAGGCTCAACACAGCATCGGCATCAAAGGAGAAATCCTTCTCTTCGAGTAATGGTATTGGCACCGCGCGGGCGCCCGAAAATTCGATTACTGATTCATAAATCGGAAATCCCGGATTCGGATAAAGGATTTCAGTACCCGCTTCCCCAAACATCAGGATAGCGAAGAACATCGTCACCTTGCCGCCGGGTACAACCACCACCCTGTCCGGATCAACGTCGATCCCGCGATTTCTTGCAATATCCGCAGCCACGGCCTCGCGCAGTGCGGGTATACCAGGCGATGGGGTATAGCCGTGATGCCCGTCTCTTAACGCCTTTATGCCCGCTTCGACCACATGGGGAGGGGTCTTAAAGTCCGGCTGACCGATTCCAAGGTTAATAACATCCCTGCCCTCACGCCCCAGCGCCTCCGCCCGGGCGAGCACTTCAAAGGCCGTCTCGGTGCCAAGCCGGCCCATTTTCTCCGAAAGCTTCAAACCCATTGTCTAAACCTTATGCGCGTGTTTCGATGCGATGATACCCGACCGGTGGTACCCATGGGTTAGCCGGCACCGTGTGCTGTGGAGCCTGATGTACAAAGCAGTGCCTCTCGGTGTAAGTTTGACGTTCACTTTGTCAATCCGCTGTCCTGACCATCGCATATCCCCGGGTTGTCACCTGCAACCAACAAGAAAAAGAGAAATTCAATGAAGTTTGTTCAACATGACAACCTACGTGCTGCCGTTCGAGCGATGATAAGTGCTGCCGGCAGCTTAGAAGATGAACCCGAACTCGTCGCCGATAATCTCGTTTATGCCAATCTCACGGGCCACGACAGCCATGGCGTCGGCATACTCCCAACGTATATGGGTTGTGTTTTAACCGGCGAACTGAAAACCAATCAACATGCCAGCGTGCTCAGCGAAGACGGTGCGATGGTAGTTATCGACGGCAACGCGGGCTACGGACAGGTCATTGGCGGTGAAGCCATGGATATCGGCATCGATCGTGCGCGAGAACACGGTGTCTGTGTACTGGCTATTCGGCGTTCGTTTCACTTATGTCGTATCGGCGCCTGGGGTGAGCGCTGCGCTGCCTCAGGCATGGTATCAATGCATCATGTCAACATGCATGGCCACTATCCCCTGGTTGCGCCCTTTCGCGGCAGTGATGCACGGACGTCAACCAACCCCTATTGCTGCACCCTGCCGGCCACAGACAACAACCCACCGGTAGTGGTCGACTTTGCCACTAGCGTCGTTGCCATGGGCAAGGTCCGCGTGGCAAACAACAAAGGTGAAACGCTGCCAGATGGCATTCTTTTTAATGGCGCTCGTGAGCCGACCAACGATCCCGAGGCCATGTTCGTCGAACCGCGGGGAGCCATCCGACCCATGGGAGAACACAAAGGGTACTGCATGAACTTGGTCAATGAACTGCTGGCTGGTGCCTTCACGGGTAGCAAAACCTGCCGCCCTGAAACTGATCATGAAAATCACACCATTCTCAATAATATGCTCTCAATCATTATTGACCCTAATAAGCTCGCGGGGGAAAACGGCTGGCAACACGAATACGATGAAGCCATCGCTCAAAGCCGCGCATCACCCCCAGAACATCCTGATCGACCGGTGCTAATACCTGGAGAGCCAGAGCGGCAGATGATGGTCCAGCGCAAACGCGATGGTGTACCCATAGACGACGAGACCTGGCATCAGCTACTGACCGCCGCAGACTCTGTCGGCCTTCCCAGCGCGGAGTTTGCAAGGCTAGCCGGTCAAACGATCTAGAAGGACAAACCATGGCATTGCTCCCGTTAGTCGATCCAAACGAATTCGTCGGACTTGAAGGCATTACGCATTTGTGTTCTGGCGGAGAATCCCCGTGGCTAAAACGTCAGCGCACAGCCTACGATCTTTTTTCATCACTGAAGAGCGCTTCCTATTCAGGTCGCAACGCGATCTATGAACATGGTGACAGCTGCCGCCGGAAAATTGGACAACTGTGGAAGGCACCGGCGAATCGCATCGGGTTTCTCCCTTCCGCAGCAGAAGGAATGAACTATTTAGCGCGTGGAATCGATTGGCAACCCGGTGACAACATCGTCACCACTAACCTGGAATTCCCTTCCGTCGCCTATGCCTGGAAAAACCTGCCGGAATTAGGTGTCGAGATTCGGTTTGTCCCTCATCAGAATTGGATCGTTGAGGAAACTGATCTGCTCGCGGCCGTCGATGACCGAACCCGTTTAGTCGCCGTCAGCCAAGTGAGTTTCTACACCGGTCAAAATCTGGATATCCCACAACTGGCAAATGGCCTAAAGAATCACAACGCGTTACTGGCTATCGATACCACCCACGCCTCTGGCGTCATCCAGGTCGATGCGACGGCCGCTGATTTGTGTGTCAGTTCAAGTTACAAATGGTTGCTGGCTACCCACGGCACTGCCCCGTGTTATCTCAGTGAAAAAGCCGAAGAATGCACACGGGCCACCAGTTTTGGCTGGAGAAATCTTGCGGTGTGGCCAAACCAGGGCGCAGAGCGTGTGGCTGAGGTTAAAGAGCACCCGATGCCTCAGAAACTCGAAGCGGGAAATCCCGCGATGGTCGTTATTCTCTTTCTCGAACAAGCGCTAGATCTGATCCTGGAGACCGGAATAGAACGGATCGAGAACCATGCGCGTGACCTCTCAGATGAAGTCAGCCAAGGTCTCGCGGCCCTGGACGTTAACGTGATCACACCCGCCGCACGCGCTCGCCGATCCGGTAATACCTGTTTTCTACTTGAGGATGCACCTGCATTGGTCAACCGATTAGCGGAGCATCAGGTGTATGTCTGGGGTGAGTACGGCCGTGTGCGAGTCTCAGGTCATCTCTACAACGGTAGCGCCGACATCGACCGGTTATGTGATGCCCTGAAAGAGAGCCTCTAATAAAACTCATTTAACTACGCTCTTCGAGATCAAGCAGTTCTCTTCTTTCAAGCCACGAAGCGTACTTTTTCAGTCACAATCCATAAGTGGCCCTGAGCTCCACGTTCTTATCTTTGTCCCTGTCTGCCCCGTGAAACTGACCGGCATCATCACAGATATCGCCTGCCGGGTGACATAGAACATTAATTACCAATGGGTTTGCATCTATTTCACTTCTTCACCGTTTGAGACCGTGTAGACCACATCGTCCGCATCAATGTATTTGCCATTCCATAGCTCACCGTCCTTGAATTCACCGACAGATTGAAATCCGTCGGAACCGGGACACGTCAAAGCACCCTGACCGTTGAAGTCGTCGTCCCTCCATTCGCCGACATACTTGCATCCGTCGACCTCTGTGAAGGTGCCTTGGCCATGTGACAATCCTGCTTTCCAGCCACCAACATACTCATTTCCATCGGCATCAGTCCAGGTACCTTGCCCATACGGGATTCCTTTAATCAACTGGCCCGTATAGATTCCATCATCCCCATTGGCATCCGTAAAGGGAATCGTCCCCGTCGTGGTTCCCTGACTCTCGCTTGAAGCACTTTCCGTAGCCACCGTTGCGCTCTCGGTAGCGGGTTCGTTCCCAGCATGCTCACCAGCGACCGCCTGCAGGATGCCATGGCTTGGCATCACACCCTCTGCGCGCCAACGCACAATAATGCGATCCCATAACGCGGTGGGGATCAGCACATCGCGCTTACCTGCAAAATGAATGCCCGATGGGTCATCGGCGTCATAGTAGTGCCGCACCACATCGGTGAGCACTTCCTGCGCCCGCGCACTGAGCCCGGAATTAATTTCCTTTACCACCTCAATAGTCTGAGTCGACAAAGCCAACGCATGTATTGCACGTGCATCCCCTTGCGCTGTCGCCTTTTCGAGCCACTCAAGCGCGACCTCGTTGTCCTGCTCCACACCCAAGCCTTTTTGATAAAGCATCCCAAGATAAAACTGCGATGCCGCGTCGCCTTTCTCTGCCAAACCCTGGTACCACGGTGCCGCCTGCTCAAACTGGTTGGTTTTTCTATAAGCATGGGCAACCACGCGTTGAGCGCTCTCCGTACCCGCTTCGGCGTGCGGCACCATCAGGCGAAGCACGGTCTCGTAATCTTCCTCTGCATAAGCGCGTCTTGCGCTCAGCCAGTCGAGCACATTGCTGTCTGGTATTGGAGGCAAAGCCTCAGGCAGACCTTTCGCAGAAATACCGGCATTGTTTGACCCTGTGAGGCCTTCCGTCTGTGTTAGGCGGTGACTCTCGATAGACATCGGCTCATCAAGAAACTTAACACTAAGCCCCAGCGCTTCAACGAGAGCCGCCGGGTTCGCTACTAGCGCATTGAACTCGGGCGTGTCGGGAGCGGGCTGCGGTTTCGGTGGTCGAAAGGATGCTTGCAATGTTCCGGGTGTTTTTAAGAAGGCTACAAGTGCATCGCTTGCCTCTGCCAAGGCGGGCGTACCACGCCCAACAAACATATTGATCATCGTTTCGCCGGTCATTCGGAGTTGTTCCTCCGACTGACCACTTTGTTGTGCATACGTCTTGAGAAAAATATCGATAGCATTCCAATTCGTTAAAGTGAGTTGGGCATGGTCGAGCTGCCCTTGAGTCGTTATTTCCTCTATTGCCGCCTGTCTTTCTTCTTGAGTCAAAGCAGTGAATTTAGACGAACCTAAAAAGGCGATCGGGTTAACTGGACTGCGGCTCGCAAACTCTAACTTTAGCCCCATCAACTCAGGCACACCGAACGCGACCTTGATTTCAGCCAAAGTCTCTTCCTGCTCAACCGTCGTTATAAGTTGCGTACCAAAGTCGACAACCACCTCCTCCCTATCCAACGTCTCGAAAAACTCACGCACTGTCTGCGGGGCAGTTTCACCCGGGCGCAAAGCTAAACCGACGATCTCGAACAACGCTGACAATCTAGAAGCCAATGAACCCTCTAAGTTAAAGCGCACAGCCTCCATCTCGACCCCTATCTCCCCACCTGGGTCGATTTTAAGACCCTCTGCTGAAAACTCAGGCAACCAAAATCCATCTCGAATACCAAACGTCACCCTGCCCAACGATCCGCTCTGGACATCATCCGTCCACTGAATCTGATTTAATGTCAGGTCGAATCCATCGAGAAGCCCCGCGATATCATTTAACGCCGTAAGCGATCCCACTAGCTTTTCTATATCCTTGGGCCCTCTGTAGCCGCGTTGAAGCGCTTCGGGATCAAAGCCTCCGTATTTCTCAGCAGCGTTCGATAGTTTTTCTCCCGCCGCCATTAGCTCAGCTACCGGCAAAGACTTCATCAGCAGTGTGCGAATACTGATGTTTGTTGATCCCGATTCGGCATTGAGCCCCTCCATCTCAACATTGTCGATCACTAAATTGCCGCCATCCCAAGTCCCGCTACTAACCATTTTGAGTGTATCGACAGCCAATCGGTCTCCGTCCTTATCACCTAAAACAAGGCCATCGATTATCAGTTCCTTAACCACCAGATCAGCCCCGGTCAACGTTCCCGTACTGGCGATGGAGACCTTCTCTGCATGACCGAAAGCTTCACCCGCTTCAAAAAACTCAACCCCCAACGCACTTCCGTTTAGAGACATCGGATCCAGTGAGCCTGATTCATAACGTAGTTCGAAGTTCGAACTACCCTCGAACAGACCATCAGGGAGCGTCAGGCTTTGCTCTTCGTTCGCCCAAGCCGTATTGATGATTCCAAACACCCCGGCAACGGAAAACATCCCGCAAAGCAAGGAAAAAACGATCTGTTTCTTCATACGGTTATCCTAAAACACCCACGGCTATTTGCCGGATTACTCAAAGAGTACCCCTGATATAACATGACATTAGGCTGAAAAAAACCATAGGTAAGTCAGCAGGCTATCAAAAGGCGTTCTCACCGCCACAGACGCTCCCACGGGGGAAGTCTTGGTCACTTTTCTGACCAGTTATTTCGATTCCCACACTTCTAGTTTTTCTATCTTTTTTATCGGTGCGTAACTCCCATACTCGCCAGATCCGGTTCGGATTGTCACCAAATATCGCGTCTCGTCGACCTTGGTCAGTCGACCGTTGTGAACTTCCCCAGTCACGGAAGTAACGCGGACCTTGCTATCAACATACGTCCGCAATTCAGAGACAGGCCTGGCAACCCAACGCGACTCAATGCCAGTGGGTTTTTGCTTTTTGCCTTCGGCGCTCTCAACATTTTCTTTTTGACTTGTTTGAGCCTCTGACGTTGTCGACCTAACCTGATTGATCACACGACTCGTATTCACGATAGTCCCATTAAAGCTCACTGGATCAAATTGTTCGTATCCACCCGCTTGCGCATCAAATATACCGCTAATTTTCAACACCCCCGGCTCCCTCCAAGATTGTTCGAGACCAGCCAGTACCTGTAAATTCGATTCATTATCAAGGTCCGTTTGTTTTTCCATATATTCATTAAGTCCTTGGATAGCAATCTGCCTGACATCTTCTGGCGAACCACCGCGCTGCTCAGCGCAGTGGTTCGTTATGGCTGTGATAATTGAGAGATCTTCGACCACCTGAGTTAATTCGAACGCCATTGATCTATCGCGCGTTGAGGAACGCGACACTCCGTCAATTGAGCTCAAACCGGGAAGATCCATCATGGCTGCGGAGACCGTGAATTCATAGTCAGCAAGACCGGGAAGTTCCGCAGTAAATTTAACGACCCCGTCGGAGGTGTCTTTATTCGCGTCCCATCGGAACTCGGCATTTACAGGCGCCGTCAACACGGTACCCGTGAAATTGGCACCACAAATCTCAATGCCACTAGCAAATCCAACGACGCCTTCGCTTCGTATAATTTGCTGCCGCCAAAGCGCTGATGATGAGAAAAGGTTTTTCGAACGAGACTCCCGTTCCGTCGCACTTTCAGCCTGACTGATACGACTAACGTGCCACAACAATCTAGTTAAATTAAGCAGACTCCCATTCGAGTATGAAATTCGATCTATCTTTGTATAACCTGTTTGCGGGCTACTTACCCGCACACCTTCAAATCCGATGCTTCCATCGAGATCAACAAATACCTTCCGGTACTTAATCTTCACAGGCATGCCCAACATAGTCGAAAATTGATGAAGTGAGTCAAAGGCTTCGTTGGACTTTTGATCCAATATACGAAAGACTGCAAATCTCCCACCAACGATTAGAAGCGCCCAAACAATCACAAAAATGATGATCTTCTTCATAAATACGGGCTCAACCTGAAAGACTCGAAAGATAATACAGGATCGTATACGTCACGCCCGAACTGGTATCCTCGAAGGAACTCGACACGACCCCTAGCCCCTCACTTCGCATTAGGAAAGAACAGTTGCTGTCCTCGCACTCGGTAAACCGCGATTGCGTTTTGTCCGACAGGCCCCAACAACCAGTCAATGAAGGCCTGCCCCCCCTTCACGTTCACGTGGGCATGGTTGAGTGGGTTAACCAGGATCACACCATACTGATTGGCCAATACGGCACCTCCTTCAAAAAGAATCTCGAAACCCCGCTTATTGTTAAAACTGA
>DUBL01000272.1 GCA_012960345.1 Gammaproteobacteria bacterium
GGTCGCTGTTTGACTTCCTCAAATATTCTCGCGATGTACTCACCTAACAAACTAACAGATAAAAGAATCAGCGACCCAAATGCCAGATTAACCAACAACAAGGTGGTAATGCCTTTTGGTGCGATCTCAGGGAAGAGTAGTTTCGCGACGACCTGGTACACGATTAATAATAGTGACACCAGAAATGCCACCGTGCTAAATGTCGTCAATATAGTCAGTGGCACATAACTGAACGAGAAAATTCCTTTCTTTGCCCAACCAATATTCTTGAAAAAGCTATTGGTCGTGCTACCGAACAAGCGCTCCGGCCGAACATAATCCACACCTGTTTGCGCAAAACCAACAAATGCTCGGGCGCCTCGCAAGAACATGTCGCGTTCCGGAAAATTTAGCAATTGCCTTACTACACGGATATCCAATAATGAGAAATCGCCCGCATCATGCGGAATAGCGATATATGAAAACCGGTCAAATACTCGGTAAAACGCCTTGTAGGCCCACTGCATATACCACGGCGCCTCCCGTTTCACACGCCGCCCATAAACCACATCGTAGCCGGCCCGCCATTGCTGAACAAATTCGATAATTAATTCCGGTGGATCCTGCAAGTCACCATCCAACAACACCACTGCATTCTTAGTGGCGATTTCCATGCCACTTCGAAATGCCGCCTGAGAACCAAAGTTGCGCGAATGACTAATGCCGACTACTCGATGATCTGTGGCGGTCAATGTCTGAATCACTTCCTCAGACGAATCTGGACTGGCATCATTCACAAAAATAATCTCATAATCGAGACTGAGCTTTCGAAAGGTCTCACTCAGCCGCTCATAAAGAATGGGAATGGCTTCGCCATCCTTGTAACAAGCGATAACCGCGCTGACGCTATATCGTGTATCTGGTTGGACTGCCTGTTTGGTTTCATCCCGAAATCGTTTCTGCTCTCCCTCATCCAGCTCCAGATACCACTGTGAAGTCGCTGTTAAGCCTGACCTGAAGTCGATTTGCGCCTGCCAATCTAAGAGCTCCGCAGCACGACTGGGGTCGGCATACCAGTCATGGCGATCCCAATGACGGCTTTCCATGCTAAATACAGGCCCCTCTCTGGTCTGAAACAACTCTTGTGCCAACTTAGCGACATCCAAAATCGAAGTCCTTCGACCGGTCCCAATATTGAACGCTTGCCCATAAAGTGCTGGGGACATGTGTCTTGACGCATCAACGAAGGCTTCAACCGCATCATCAACATACACAAAGTCACGCGAAATCTCTGCATCAACAAACTCAGGGAGTTGCCCTCGAGCGCCATGGATAACCACCTGCGGAATCAATCTTGATGAATCCTCCATCGGACCATAGACGGAATACAACCTGAGATTGACGCACGGCAAACCACGCTCTGCTCCCATATAAGCAATGGCCGCAGCCGCCGAGGCTTTAGAGACGGCGTAGTGACTATTGGGCAGCAATGGTGTTTCTTCGCTGGGGCCTGCCGACAACTGACCATATTCTGATGACGTGCCTGCATGTACAAAACTGGCGATGTCAAAAGTAGAAAGCTGCTCCAGAACTTTGACTACCAAGTCAAAATTGGTCCGATAGATCTGCTCAACATTGGTCTCAAAAGAATAAGCGCCATAGGCTACGCAATTAAAAATGGTGCGAGGCTTCACGCCATCCAACAGCTGTTTTACTTCAAAATCAGCAAGCAGATTGACATTTTTTATTGCGTTGGTATTAACGCCTTGTAATCGCCAGGCATTCGATCTGCTGGTTGTCCCAAAGACATCGTCTCGACTTTGAATCAAATGTCGAAATAGATTAGCGCCAATAAATCCACTGGCACCTAGCACCAATATAGGCCCGGGCAGCATCGCAATCTTGTTCGCCAACAGTGTCACGGTGCGATGCCCAAAGCCTCCATCACTTGGCCAGGCTCAAGACCAGACTCACGCCGATGAAATGATTGGGATCCATAGGTGCCAGATGGATATCCCTGGGCATAACAATGCAAGAACTGACGTGGAGTAAAGCCGCCACCCATCAGTAAGGCAGCAAGCTGCTGGCCGACGCTACCCTGCAATCCGTGCTCCTCAACAACACATAATCCGTTGGCCACTATATTGCTCAAGAGAGCCGGGGGCATATTGGATATATCAGTCACAGGCAGTTCCCCCAGCACCCAAAGATCCGGCCGCGTAGATTCAGTCATAGACAACATGTGTTGCCAAAACGATCCAGCCAATGGACCCACCACAATCACCGAAATGCCCCCACCGCGCACCAACCGCCTCCAAGGAGAGAATGCCTCAACTTCCTGACCTGGTGGCTGCTCGCAGCGACCGAGTCGCAGGTAACCGGGATGATCGATTTGATGCATTCTATCAACGATCTCTTCTACATCAACAGAAAACGCAGGGACAAACGCTCTCATTCCAGGTAACGTCAACAAAGCGCCATAATCTTCCAGGGCATGGTGGCTAGCACCCTGGGCCCCATAACCATAACCGCCCCCGTTGCCGACCAATTTAACGGGCAACCGGTGTTGGCAGATATCGTTTCGAATCTGTTCAAAGGGTCTTGCATAACAAAAAGGCGCAATACTGTAGATCCATACATTCATACCTTCTATCGCAAGACCTGCGCCAACCGACACCATATTCTGTTCGGCCACCCCGGCGTTAATGAATCGATCTCCCAATCGCTCTCGCAGAGGCTCGAGCGCGCTATAGCCAAGGTCACCTGTTAAGAATAAGAACTCCTTATCAGTTGCGCGATTGACCCATGCGCTGCAGGCAGTCGATCTCACGAATTCAGCTCGGCTAACGCTTGACGATAAGACGCTTCATCTAATGGACGGTAGTGCCACTCAAGACGATTTTCCATGAAGGAAATGCCTTTGCCTTTAACTGTCTGCAGTAGATAACACCATCGATCTTCGAAGGATCGAATGTTGAGCCGCTCAAGAGACGCTTCAAGATGACCATCCAATTCATGTGTTCGAAGGCCAAAAGCCTCCATATGTTTTCCAAGATCGTTCATCGACGCCACTGCCTGCGTACTCCCAAACCCCTGCAAGCCATTGATATCAACCAATACGACGAGGTTTGAGAGGTTATGGTGGCGGGCAAAAATAAGCGCTTCCCAGTTAGAACCTTCCTGCCATTCTCCATCAGAACAAAGACAGAAAATTTGTCCGGGCTGTTTTCTCAGTTTCCGGGCCAACGCCATCCCACAAGCCATCGGCAAACCATGTCCCAAACTACCGGTTGCCACCGGAACACCCTCAAGACGGCGCGGCGGAGGGTGCCCCGAGAGCAGCGTACCGTCGTCATGAAATGAACAAAGGTCCGACTCCTGCAATATCCCGCGACTCCACAAGGTCACGTACAACGCTCCTGCCGCATGACCTTTTGACAAGACAAACTGATCCTCAGCAGACATCACGTAATGATGCAAATACAACATGGCATCGAGTGCGGACAAATTCCCACCGATGTGGCCCACTCCCGCGTCATAATGCATTTGCAACATTCGAAGGCGTGCCTTGACACGAATTTCTTCAAAATTATTTTTTGTCATGAAACCACGGCCAAGGAATCTAGGATCACGATTGTCAGCATTCTATTATGCAAGGCAACCACGCATCTAAATGTAATCAACATATAGCCTATAAAACCTTCAGAAGACTGAAATGCAAGAAAACAATAGCATGGTCACGCACACTAGCGTTGCCACCCACTTGGCGCACGCTCATTTTTTCACTGCACCCAGTCAGTTATCAATGCGACAACACGTCGAAACGAAGCACCGATTATCACCCGTATTTGTTCTTAATGGGCTCTAGAACTGCCTCTGCCATTACAATACCCATCAATTCGTCGCTCGTTGTCTTGCCCTTGCTAACTATGTCGAACTCCTCCCGTACTATCAGCTCTATTGTCTCTGGAATGCCCACATCGGATGGGGCCGGAGTTCGCTTGACCCGCTACATTGGATCGCCACAACTCGATACGTTCGACCCGTTTTTGATGTTGGATTTTTTTGAATCCGATAACCCCGATGATTACATCGCCGGCTTTCCATCCCATCCCCACCGGGGTTTCGAAACAGTAACGTATATGCTGGCGGGACGCGTTCGACACGAAGACAGCGTCGGACACACCGGTGTGATTGAAGCCGGCGGCATTCAATGGATGACCGCGGGTCGCGGCATTATTCACTCAGAAATGCCGGAACAGGAATCCGGTCGACTGGCTGGATTCCAGCTCTGGGTGAACCTACCCGCATCTCAGAAAATGGTGTCACCCGCCTATCAGGAATTCCCCGCGCATCAAGTTCCACAAGAAGTTCGCGCTAATGAAGCCACTATTAGGGTTATTACGGGACAAACCAGTTTAGGTGCGACGGGACCGGTGCATGACATCGTGACAGACCCGTTGTACCTGGATGTCACTGTGAACAAACGAAGCACTTTCGAAGAACCGATCCCAGAAACCCACAACGGGTTTATTTTTGTGATTGACGGTACGTTGCTGATCGAGAGCCATCACTCGAATTCAGCACAGTCCGTTACACGCCGACAACTGGCTGTGCTTGGCGAGGGGGATCGACTGGTTGCCCATACGAGTGATGTCCCCGCCCGATTCTTACTGGTGGCGGGGCGGCCGATTGGCGAGCCCGTGGCCCGCTACGGGCCCTTTGTAATGAACACCCAGGACGAAGTTCAGCAAGCCATGCGAGATTATCAAACCGGTTTTTTCTAATCTTGGGTGTCAGCGACAAAATCTGAATCACCACACAGCCCATCTAGGTAAAAAAAGACCGTGCTTAACGCTGCCTTATTGCCTATGACTCTGGCTCTCTTTGTCAGCGGTGGCGATCATTGCCTCTGCAATTTCCAGACGTGATGATCCGCCAACACGCTTTAAACCAGCGGCTGCACTCCGCCGATCGGCTACAGAGTGATTTTGTCCAACCTTCCATTTACCCTCTAACCGTTCGATCTCTATCGAAAAACCCACGATGCCCCCACGCATTTTCTCGTAAGCCACGGGATCGAGCCCTGCCGCACTCCACGGCACTTTTTCAAGACCCGCCTCGCTGTGAGCGGTTAAGTCTTCAAGGCCCTCCATTAGCTTCTGATCATCCAATCGGCGCGGACAACCCTGAGCGTGAACTGCCATGAAATTCCACGTGGGTACTTTGCCGGCGCTTTCGTACCAGTCGGGGGAAATGTAGGCATGTGCTCCGGTGAACACCACGGTGACTGGCCGATCAGAGCAAAGTCGTTGTACAACCGGATTTGCGGCTGCCACATGGAGAAACAGGGTTCCGTAAGCATTCTTACCTGTATTCAATGTCACTGGTAAATGCTGCGCGTCGATGGAACCCGTTGGATCAGCGGAAATCAATACGGCAAACGGGTGCGCCCGCATCAAATCGTGCATCTTGCTTACCGAAGGCTGCACAAAAAATGGTGGGATATACATACTAAGACTCCTTGATCGGTGGAACTAAAAAGTAACCCTATTGGGGCGCCAACCCGCTGATCATCCGATGATCTGTCACGCGATGCCCCGATAGTCAGATAAGCGACCCAATCGAGTGCCCCGACCGCATGCGCTGCCGTAGAATGGACTCCTATCGCGCAACGATACAACGCCCCCACGAATGACGTCGGGACCCGTATTGCTCCCCATTTTGGAAGGAACACTTTGATGCGATCTGATGCCATTCGACGCCATGCGGTTGCAATGATTGCACTCAGTAGCCTGTTGGTTTCAGTCAATGGCCTTGCGATCCGTAGCATTGAAAGCACAAATCCTTGGCAACTGATTTTCGTTCGCCAGAGTTTCTTTGCCCCAACGCTGATACTGATTCTACTACTTCGTTACCGCAAGAATATCGTACCCGTGTTTATCAACATTGGCCTTCCAGGGCTTTTCGGCGCTGCCGCCATCGCCCTCGCCAACGTCTGCATGATCCTGGCGATGACTTATACAACGATTGCAAATACCCTTTTTACATTGGGTGCCTGTCCATTGATTACTGCAGTCCTCGCCAGGATAATCTTAAAGGAACGTCTCACACCAGCCACGCTCATCGCAACGCTCGTCGCCATGACTGGCATCGGCATCATGGTCGGTGGGGGTGTAATGGGAGGCGGTGTCATGGGTAATCTGATTGCCCTCGCCTGTGCGCTATTCTTTTCACTGTTCGTCATTTGTCTTCGTACTGGGAAAGACCGTGACATGCTGCCAACCAGCGTCATCGGCGCGCTTCTCGGTGTCGTCATCGGAGCGATTGGCTGTCAATTCGATTTTCACATGTCAAACCAGGACCTGTGGCTATGTTTGGCGTGGGGCGGATTACTGATGACCACGGTCCATACCTTGTTTACACTCGCATCGCGCTTTGTTGCGGGGGCAGAGATCATGCTGATCTCCCTGATCGAATTCATGCTAGGGCCGCTTTGGGTTTGGTTGGTGTACAGCGAAGCGCCCGGCACGACAGGCTTAATCGGTGGCGCCTTGGTGCTCGGCGCAGTCACCATCCGCAGTGTCTTGTTGATCAATCAGCAACGTAGCCAGAGGTCCTGATCCAAATCACGAATCGCCCAACGCGATCAATAACTCATCGAGCTGCATTAGCGTTGTCGCGGGCGGTAACAAGACGGCACGGAAATACAAACGATCTCTCCATCGGGATAAACTGAACCAACCCGGTGCATCGCTCGTCATGCGACGATGCCTGGCAGTGATCTTGTCTTCCGCTGTCACGCCGTTCAAAGAAAAGCATTGCAGATTAAGTTCAGGGCGATGTGCCGGCTCAGTCATCGTTCGATCCATCAGCCTCCCATGAAACGCCTCAGTCAACGCCATCGCGCTATCGATCTGCTGCCCGAGTGCACGAGTACCGATCACCTGAAGCAAAGTCCACAAAGTAAGGGCATCTGCACGGCGCGACCCCTGCAATCCCCACTGTCCCCGATGCGCAGCCCCTGTCACCGAATAGGGTAACGAGACACCGAAACGCGCGTCATGCTCAGCGCCCGCTCGAAACAGCACCACCGCACACACTCGAGGAACATACATCCACTTCTGTGGCCCGATCACCACCGAATCGGCGACATCAATCCCCGCCAAATGATGACGATGCCGCTCACTGAGGCACAAGGCACCACCGTAAATGGCGTCCACATGAAACCAGGCGGCATGACGGCGACAAATCATCCCAACCTCCTCTAATGGATCAATCGCCCCGTGGATCGTTGAGCCGGCCACCACAGCGACAATATTGTGCAACCCGGCATGACGGGAAAGTTGTTCATCCAGTGCGGATGGCTGACAACGGCCTGTGTCATCTCCTGGCATCACCACAATATGTGCCTTGGGGATACCGAGTACTGCCGCCGCTTTCATGACCGAAGCATGATGGCATTCCGACACATGCAGGCGTACTCGATCGCGGCTCTCGATATTCTCGAATCCGCCGCAGGCAACGAACAACGCAGTCAGATTTGCGATCGACCCGCCACTGCAGAAGGTACCTGTACTACTGACAGGCAAGCCCAACCGCTGAGCGAATGCCTCAATCAACCCCTCTTCAATTTGGCTCGCAAAGGGCGACAACTCACGAAAGAGTAAATTGTTATTGAGCGCGGAAACCACACAATCTGTCAGCGCTGCAACCGGATGCGGTGCAGTATCCATGTGTCCCAACATGGTTGGCTCAGCAAGCCGAGTGCTGCGCTCAACAATCTCTTGCCACAGACCTGGCAAGGCTTCCGCGCCGACGCCTTCCTCCGGCAATAGGGAAGTTACCTGGGTTTCACTCGGTATGACCCGCCCGATTGCCGGGCGATAGATTGTCTCGAGCGTACGACCCAGTGTGCTGGCTAGTGGTGCTATATCGAGATCAGAAAAATTTATCGTTTCCACGCGAACAGATACCGTAATAATGTGTCCTACCTACTATTCATCCATGCGAGAACCCAATAGGCGCTCAATCATCAGATTTGAGTGCCGGGAACCTGTTTGGGAAAGTAATCCTCGCACTTCCCTTCACGAAATACATCAGCGGTCGCACAGTGCAGCCCCCCGCCAAAGGGATAGGCATCCCGGAATGGCATTGGAATGACTTCAAACTGGAGTTTATCCAGTTGATCCATCTGGTGCACTTCACTGGCTTCAACGATCACTGTTTGGTGGTTCACTACCAACACATTCATCGACAACCAGACACTCGAATAACATAACGGAGGTGGCTTGTCGTTCGCTGGCTGCGCTGCATCGATGATCTCCCAGTCATTGGCTTCGAAGATTTTTCTCTGCTCTGCTGGTAATGGTCGTTTGGGGTTATTCATTACCAAACCAGGTCGCAGCGGCACAAATGTCGCATCGATATGAATCGGATATGGATCACCTGGGAAATTGACCGCGTGCACTCGGTGATCTGGGTAATGGCGTTTCAACCATTCCATTCCACGCCGGTTCGTGGTCAGTCCATGTTGACAGAAGAGATCCTTACCAATGCGAAGGACATCAGCGGCGTCAAAAAGCGGTTCGTGCTCAGTGGTGACGAAATCTAGCGCTGCTGTGCGCCGCAGCCTCTCTTCCAAGGTGATTTCATCAAAATAACCCACCTGGTAAGCCTCATCGGTCAGACGGGGTCGCGGTGCCTGCTCCCAGCGAAACTCCGGGTCTTCATCGAAGTAACGCTGCATCAAGTCATGGTAGGCAAGATATTCCCAGTAGCGACAACGAAATGACATCGGTGCCGAGAGAATCTCCTTACCCACGGTCAACAACACATCGCGTGGTGGCATACAGCCAAACATCGTCCCGGTCATAAAGTCCGGTGTTGTCACGGCCTGATTCCATTGAATGGGCGTTGGCCGATCGACCCGTACTCCCTTTGACTCGAGCGCCTGCGTCAGTGTATCCAGTTGCCGGTTGGCCGCTTCTACCGTGTGCAACGGTCGTGGCCCCCACAGGCCACGCATATCACTGTCCTCTGGAATTTTAGCTTCAGTCGCCGGTTCAGTAGGCGGAATACAGGTGAAATCTGCGCGACCGACGATCACATGACGCAACGAATCAAAGTCATTCCAGGAATTGACCACTGTCTTTGACATCGAATCCCCCGTCTCATTCATTCTTTAGTACAACCTGTGTCACAACATTGTCCGGGCTGTTGTGCCGTTGAACGATTGAACGACTCACTCGCAACCCCCCGGTCAATCAGTCGCTCCACCAACTTTCTTCGCTCCGGAATAGGATAGCGACGGTGAATCTCACTCTTCATCGCCTCCGGTGACCCACCTCCATGCAAACTGATCACAGACATCCAACCACCGGCATCGGTCGCTGTGATGTCCTCTATAAATCGCGCCACAGAGGCCCGACGCTCGTAAGACACATCTGGCCGTCCCTGCAGCACTAAGGCAAGGTCAGGCCCTGTTTCCGGATTGTGATCGTCCTCTGGCAAAGGCAAAGTGACGATCAATCCGCCGGACACTGTGTGTGCTAATCGATGCATGTCGTAAATCTGATTAGCGAGCAGTAACTTCCCGATATTGGCATAAACCGGTTCGGGCATTGTATTTCCAGCTGATTCCTCGGTGCCATAAACCGATGCCGCAACGCCGCAGGCATAAAAACCCTCGACTACTTTAATCAATTCAACCATGGTATCCCGTAGGTTCGCGTTGCCCGTCATGCTAAGACCGTTCGCCTCAATCATTAACGCACCAGCACCAATCAAAAGATCACCAAAACCCGCCCGAGCACCAATACAGGTATGCCGATGATGCGTGGCATAGCTCTTGGTTAGGTGATCAACGTGCATCCATTCACCACACAGGAAAACGTGCTTCCACGGCACGAAGACCTTATCAAAGTGACATAGACCAGTCGTCTGGCCGTAACGAGCGCTGAAAAGTGCCCCACTCTCACCCGGCCTCCCGGCCGGTCGGGCCACAATAGTGAGTCCCGGCGTGTCAATCGGCACCGCACAAGCCACGGCGAAATCGGAATCTTCCTGAACCATATTGCGCCCTGGCAAAACCAGCAAATGGTGCACATAAGGTGCAGCAGTCACGATCGCCTTGGTTCCAGAAATGACAATGCCGTCGGTGCGCCGTTCGATTACATGCAAATAACTGTCAGGGTTGGGCTGCTGATGCGGGCGCAAGCTGCGATCACCCTTGGCATCAGTCATGGCTATACCCACAGTGAGGTCAGCATCCTGCGATTGATGCAGATACTCGAGAAACCGCGCGTGATATTCAGTTCCCTCAGCCTGATCAACTAACGCGCTAGATTGGTACACCGCGTTAAAGCCATCCATGCTCAAATAGCGCATCGCACAACCGGTCTCCTGGCAAACAAGACGGGTGTATTCCAGTTTATGCAACAAGTCGTCGGTCGACGAATTGATGTGTAAGAATCGGTTAACGACTTGTCCGCTTGTCTCTTGAGTCGCACACGCGAGGGGACGGTGTGTCGGTGATCGTGCGTAGTCATAGGTTACGCCCACCGCGTTGACACCCGCCATCAACAGCGGTTCATCAGCAACACTTTCCACGCGCTGTCCGCGAACAAACACCGTGGGATTAAATGCTCGCAGGGATTCACGATAATCTTGAGAGGACATCAACATTGGCTTGGGCTCATTCTGGATATAGATGTGGATACACAGGTAAATGTTTCCAACAAACCATCGTTTGCGTTTTCTGGGGCGTTAGAATCATAACACCCAGGCCGAAACTGCCGTCTTCCAAGCGACCTTGCGCGTTCGCTATCGCTCACGTACCTTTTGCTTAACCCTATCCTAATTGAGATGCTTATGTTTGATCCCCAACCAATGGCTGAGCGACTTTTGTCAGCCCGTCGCCCCGGCGATGCACTTGCAGGCATGCCGGACCACATATCGCCAACTACTGTTCTGGAGGCTTATGCGGTTCAGGATGCATTAGTGACTTTACTTGCCACCACGCACGGTGAACCGGCCGGTTACAAGATTGGTTGTACCAACGCGGGTGCCCGGGCACTGCTGCAGGTCGACCACCCATTTATGGGGCGTTGCTTTAAAAACGGTATTGTCAGTTCACCGGCCCAGATCCAGGCATCAGAATTGCATATGACTGGCATCGAGCCAGAAATCGCCCTGCGCATGAGCGCAAACATGCCCGCTAAAACCACGCCGTGGAATACGCAGGACGCAGCCGAGCATGTTGCTCAAGTGATGCCTGCAATCGAAGTAGTCGAAAGTCGCTTCAGCACGTGGCCAGCAGTGGGGCCGCTCGGTGCCATTGCCGACAATGGCGTCCATCGGGTGCTCATTGTGGGTCGTGCCCTGTCAGACTGGACACGTGAATCGGTCGACCGGGCCACCGTGCTTTTGCAATCCAACGGCACTGAGGTTGATTCAGGCACTGCCGACAATGTCGACGGTGGGCCCTTTGGTGCCCTTGCCTGGCTAGCGAACCATCTCAATAACCGTGGGCACCAACTACAAACTGGCGATATCGTCACAACCGGTGTCATGTGC
>DUBL01000273.1 GCA_012960345.1 Gammaproteobacteria bacterium
TACCGTGGCTTTTAACGACTGCGGGTTGATCTCCAGCTCACCTGCCAGTTCCTCGATGGTATTAGCCGTGTACTTGGTCACCTGTTTGATGCGGTACTCATCACGCAAGAGTGGAATAGTCTTTTGATCGAAAATCTGAATAGCGGTCCGAAAGGGTTGACTCATAATCTCCCGGCCAAATTTTACGTAAGTGTGATTGCGCACATCTTCACCTTCGTCGACGAAACGCTCTCCCCGCCTGTTGACCATGATGCCCCAGGGATAAGAATGTTTCTGGAAATTATCCAGGACGAATCTGTCGCCATAAGGTGGTGCAGAAATATCCCAGCCGACTGAATGACAGCCCGACCAATTGCCATAAGGTTGGGCACCAATTTCCAGAGCCATTCGAATGCCATCACCCATATTGTGTCGAGTGCCGCGCACGCGGCAAAGATCCCAGCCCTGCCCCAGATATCGAACCCGCATCTCCGGGTTCGATTCAAACCCACCACATGCCAGCACCACGGCGGGCACTGAAATCGTCTCGTAGCCCTCAGGCCCACGCACTTCGAGACCCGTGATTCGCCGATCTTTTCCCTGGATAAGTCTCGTGGCGCCTGTTGAATAACGAACGTGACAACCCATTCGATTCACTTCGGCGAGTTCCATTTCTACCAGACCGGAACCACCTCCTACAGCTTCTATATTCACGCCCCCATAAAACTGATGCTTCCCCTCGATCAGAAAAGACTGGCGACCAAACATTGGAATGAAGCGGATACCGTGGCTTCGAAGCCAAACTAGAGCCTGACGAGATCCATCAATAAGCTGCCATGCCATAGTTTCATCGGACTGGTGATGAGTAACTTTCATTAGCACTTCATAAAAAATCTCGCGATCATGCACCGGTAATACCGTCTGATCACGTTCCGCGGGCGACAGATCCGTCAACACATCCGTTGCCACATCATCAATACCCGTATGGCAGAACCTAAATCCACCCGCGGTGAAGTAGGAGTTGCCACCCCTCTCTTCTTCTGAAGCTTTTTCCAGAATCAAAACTCGGGCGCCATTTTCTCGTGCCGCCATGGCCGCGGACAAAGCGGCATTACCCGCGCCAACAACCACCACATCATAATCCGACATCAAGTTTTCTCCGTAAGCTGAACATCAATTTGTCTTCATTAACCCGGCGTCTTAATCAGTCAACCTGATGACGAAGGTCTTCGTGTAACGATCGACAAGAAGAACCACGGCAGCGGCCGCATCAATAGCTAAACCTGGTGAACCACCTTACCCCCAGTGATGGTGACATCAGAGGTGATGGCGGAAATGTTTTCTTCCTCCACGGTGAGTAAATCCTCACTGAGTATCGCAAGATCGGCAAACTTACCTACCTCCAACGTTCCCTTTTCTGTCTCCTCAAAACTAAGCCATGCGCCCTCACGACTGGCAGCGGCGAGGGCTTCCATTCGGCTAATCGCCTGCCCCGCTCCAATTGGTCGATCGCCACCCTCCGTGCGGCGTCCCACAACCTGACTTATCGGCACAAACAGCGTGGGGGGCACATTATCGGTAGCCAGCGAGACGTGTACACCAGCATCGATAAGATCGCGCATCGGCACGACAGTCTCTTCACCATCGGGGCCCAATCGGCGACGAAGTGCCTCACCATCCTGATAGATCCATTTATAGGTATAAGCCTGAAGGACCACGCCAAGATCTCGAAGACGCCGTACCTGATCAGCGTCAAAAACCCCCACGTGTTCCACTATCCATCGTTGCTCGCCAATCGGGACCTTGGCATCAACCTTCTCATACAGGTCCAAAATATTTGCGTCAAAAGAACCCACTCGAATCCCCGCCCGTGCTGCCTCGATCATCATTTCGACCATCACCGCCTCGGGCAGTGCCGCGTCAAAATTAAAACCGGCCCAGCCGGTGTAAGGGCCGCAAAGCGCTCGCAAACGGTTCTCCTCAGAATAATCCGCTTCGGTGTAGAGACCTGCCATGCGGAGATACTCATCTCCCAGGCCGCGTCCCGCGAGCCAACGACCCCAGTCGAGTAACAGATCCTTTACCGCCGCTGCATCGACATTGGGCCACGCCGGACTGAACATGAGATTGGCCCGAACCGGCAATGGTCCCGTCGCTCGGAGATCCTGATAAGCCGCGAGCACCTCTCCTGCAACGCCGTGCCCCTCAAACACACTGGTCGTTCCGTAGCTGTTGTATACCTGCATAGAACGCTGCAGACCGGTGATACGTTGTTCCAATGTGAAGCGTGGAATACAAGCCATGAGCGTTTTTTCAACAAGCGGTTTGTAGAGCGACTCGAAGAAACGTCCGGTCAACTGACCACCGGGAGAGTTCGCCTCAATGTGTATATTCGCCGAAGGCGATTGCGTGGCGCTCGTAATGCCTGCACGCTCTAGCGCCCTCGTATTCGCAATCGAAACCAGCGGTAAAGTGTTACGCCAGTGTCCCCAAATAGCACGGATATAGACCGGATGATCCGGAGCTACCCGATCTAGATCATGGCGATCGGGGAAACGCCCTTCGCTCAGGAGTTCTGGCACATTCTGGTAGAACGGCGGCTCGCCAACCGGCATCGTCACAATCCAGTCTCCCGGAGGCGTTTCTTCCGTGAGATGTCGAATGCGTTCGCAGATCTCGTTGATCGATCGGCAACCTGCGAGGGAGGGCAATGTATCCTTCAAGCCCTCCCGATCCATGTGCGCATGTCCATCGATCAACCCTGGAACCACGAGACGGCCAGCTGCGTTGATCTGCTGTGTCTGAGGGCTGACAAATTCAGCGATCGCTTCAGTTCGGCCAACAGCAAGTATCCGCTCGCCTTTAATGGCAATCGCCTCAGCTATCGTATCAACAGCATCAAGGGTCACCACCTTACCGCCGGTAACAATTAAGTCTGCCTTTGATAAAAACGCTTCGGTTTCCATCATCGTCTCCCACTCGAATGATGCCCCGAGCCTAGCACGGGGCGACTTGCCCAGAGGGACTCTCTGCTTGAAAGGTGTTTTGCATCAGTTGCCAGGATAAGTTTCCTTCACTCGGCAGATACATCTGTAATGGATGGACAGGAAATCCAGTATACTGTATATAATTACAGTATATGATGCTAATAAATACTAGCTCCTAACCCATCACTGGATTCTTTCCATGACCGCAACATTGACCGACAAGCAGTTAAAAGTACTGGCGTGTATCCAGGAATTTCTTTACCGCGCTGGCATGCCACCGACTCGGGCCGAGATTGCAAAACAACTGGGGTTTCGTTCAGTCAATGCGGCCGAGGAACATTTGCGGGCGCTCGCCCGCAAGGGAGTTATAGAACTGCAGTCAGGCACCTCGCGCGGCATTCGTCTTCTAACACCTGCCGGAGTGCCAGTGGTCGGTGAAGTCGCAGCCGGCAACCCAATTCTAGCCAGCGAACATATCGAAGACCACTATCCACTGCCTGACCGACTGTTCAGCCCCAAAGCGCATTATCTGTTACGAGTACGCGGCATGAGCATGCGAGATGCTGGGATTCTTGACCGTGACCTGCTAGCTGTTCATCGAAGCAAGGAAGCCAACAACGGTCATATCGTGGTCGCCCGACTGGAAGACGAGGTGACTGTCAAGCAGTTTCGAAAACGAGGTAACGTTGTTACCCTGCTACCCCACAATCCTGACTTTGAACCCATCCGGGTAGATCTTAGAAGCCAATCACTCGCTATCGAAGGCATCGGAGTCGGCGTAATCCGTAATGGCAAGTTGCCGTGAGTTTAGCGTCATGCCTGCAACGAAGGGATATCTGGCGAGGTTCCCAGAACAATTCCTCTACAGGACAAGTGGTCTCAAGCGGCTTTCGTCCACTTGATGCCTATCTGCCAGGTGGCGGTTGGCCATTAGGTGCCCTGACAGAAATTCTTATTGATGATATTGCGCACAGCCCACTGTGGCTGGTACTGCCAGGGCTTTTGCGATTAACCACACTTAAGCATCATCAAATTTGGGTACATCCTCCACATATTCCATACCCGCCGGCATTAACCCGCCGGGGTATTAATCTCAACAAGACGGTGATTTTAAAACCACGACAAGAAACCGACGCACTATGGGCAGCAGAACAAGCACTTCGTTCCGATGCCTGCAGCGCCGTTCTGTACTGGCCAAGAAAACTATCATTTACGGCTACAAGACGGTTGCAACTGGCGTCTGAGGTTGGCGGTACCTGGGGGTTGTGCTTTCGACCTTCGCATGCTGCCACGATGCCAACCACAGCTGCGTTACGTCTCTTGTTTAAACCGACCGAAACAGGAGCCATGCTCACTATTCTCAAGTGTCGAGGTAGTAAAACGGAAGGCAAGCTCGCGATATACCGAGATACCATGAGCGCGTTCAGCAATACAAACACATTTGATCTAATTGTCTAAAAATTGTCACTGCAGTAATCCGTATTCGTTGATCTCTATATGCCACCCAGTATCCCGACTATTCCCACGATTAACTGCGGCGCCAATCAGTCGCTGTCCTGTGTGCCCAAATTATCTACCAGAAATTCGGCTCAAGAACACCACAGCGACACTTTGTGGTTGGCGATACACTTGCCGCTGTTACCATTAGAGGTATTCGCGCTTGGCCCAATCACCACACCCACTGTGGTCTACGACACAAGTCAGCGATCTCATTCCATTGTGGCAGTTGATGATCATGCACAACGTCACGGCATTATTACTGGCATGCCTTTGTCTGTTGCACATGCCCAGGTCACCGGGTTACGTGCATTCATTCAAAACTGCCAAGCTGAGCAACAGACCCTAGTACAACTGGCAACACAGGCTACCCACTGGTCACCAAATGTGGTCGTGCATTCAAGTGGCTTGCTGCTCGAAATCGCTGGCAGTCTAAGGCTTTACGGCGGACTTAACTCTCTCTTAGCAGCAATCAAGTCCTGGATAAACCGACAATACTCATGTGTTCATCTGGCGATTACACCAACTCCGTCTAGCGCAATGCTATGCGCCCGTCATTCCAACAGCGTTCTGATTGTCAATCAAACTCGATTAGTTGCTTCTATCAGTCAAATACCAGTCAATTTACTGGAACTGAACCAGCACCAGCAAACCTTGCTACAACAGATCGGTATCCAACAAATTGGAGCCCTCTTGCGATTACCACGAAGTGGACTCGCCCGTCGCCTGGGACCCGCTATTTTGAACATGCTCGATCGACTAACGGGTGTAGAACCCGAACCCCAAATCACATTCATTCCGCCACGCAGATTTGAGAAAACTCTGGAATGCCTGCCCGCCAGGACACAAGTTGAGCAGTTGATGCCTTGGGCAAAAATACTAGTGCAAACACTCGTCAGCCAATTACTACACACATGCAAGCATGTTAACCAAATTGATTGGTCGCTACATCATGCTGATCAACCTTCTACGCCTATTACTCTGCGCCTGACCGATGAACGATACGAAGAACAATCGTTGTTAGGACTCACCCGTCTAGCCTTTGATACGATCAATCTCACCGCTGCAGTCGAGAAAATAACACTCAGCGCAATGCCGTTACGCCACATTGGAGAACAGAATGCCTGTCTTTTTTCGGCCACCAATATGGATACATGGCCAATGCTCCTGGATCGATTACGTCATCGTCTTGGCGATCAACAAGTACTCGGCCTGCGCACCCATGCAGAATATCGCCCAGAACACGCCTGGTCATTCTGCGAACCTGGAAAAACTGATCAAAACAATCAATGCGCCCCACGCCCTCTGTGGCTATTCCTAAAGCCGCGCATCCTGGATGTCATCGATGGCAATCCATATTTTCACGGTCCTTTAGAAGTGGCGACAGAATATGAACGCATTGTCAGCGGCTGGTGGGATACATCACCTGTCAGACGTGATTATTATCACGCGCGAAATAATCACCATATTGATCTATGGATCTTTCGGGAATTGAACACCGGGCACTGGTTTGCCCATGGTATCTTCTAACCCCCTACCGCTAAATATTTTCTACTTGGTTTATTACTAACTGCCATGCCGCCTTCATCTAGCGAGAGAGAATGTCTGCGTGACACCTTTGTTAGCCAAAACGGCTGGTTCGGTGCAACAACCACTGCGCTGCAGCCGGATGCTTCATTCCGTCGCTACTTTAGATTAGAACGCGCCGGCGTATCGGCTATGTTGATGGATGCTCCCCCTATGCACGAACAGATTACACCGTTCATTACCATCGCTCACCACCTGAATGAACTCGGCCTCGTGGCACCAGAAATTTATCATCACGACAAAAACAATGGGTTTATCTTGATGGAAGATTTTGGCGACAACACCTTCACACAGCTATTGAATGCCGGGACAAACGAGACCAACCTTTACCGATCGGCTGTCGACGTACTCATTAGGCTACAGAAAAATCCTGCAGCAATTCAGATCAATGTTCCTTCATATAATCGACAAACCCTGATCGACGAAAGTTTACTAATGCCAGACTGGTACTACCCAGCCGTCCGCGGTGACCACGTTACAACCAGGATTCGGCAAGATTATATCGATGCCTGGCATCAAGTATTGAATCATCTGCCGGCACTTGATCCAACATTAGTCCTGCGTGACTTTCACATCGACAATCTCATTCAAGTAAATCGCGGTGATGTCGCCGGTCAATGCGGTTTGCTTGATTTTCAGGATGCTGTTATTGGCCCCCCTGCTTACGACCTGATGTCGTTACTCGAAGATGCTCGAAGAGACATCAGTCCGGAGAGCGTCGAATCAATGCTGAGGCACTACCTGTCTTCAATGCCTGATATCGATCCCGATTTATTCATTAGCTCATATCATGTACTTGGCTTGCAGCGACACTGCAAGGTCGCCGGCATCTTCACTCGCCTGGCAACACGGGACGCAAAACCGGCCTACCGTCAACACCTGCCCAGGGTGCTCAAACTCATGTCCCTGAGACTAGATCACCCACTGGTCATGCCGATCCGGGAATGGTTTGACCAACACCTCCCCGAAGTGCCTAATCGCGAGTCCATAACATGACCACACGGTCCTTAACCGTTGGCCAAACTACCTAGTTAACTTACAGTCGCCGATCACCAAGCGATACAGCACCAGTGGAGACCTTAGGACGTGCAAGAGATCAGTTGGAAAGAATTCGAAATCGTTGAACTGCGCACCGGAACTATTATTAACGTTGAGCTATTTCCGGAGGCAAGAAAACCCGCCTATATCATTCATGCTGATTTCGGATCCGATATCGGAATTCGCAAATCAAGTGCCCAGATCACAGATCTTTACCAACCAGGCGATTTACTGGGTCGTCAGATTATTGGTGTGGTCAATTTTCCCGCAAAACAAATCGGCCCCGTGCGTTCGGAATTTCTCATCACCGGATTTACCCAAACCGATGGTGCAGTGGTACTCGCACAACCAGAACGTCCGATCGATAACGGACTCAAGCTCGCCTAGGGAGAAAATCAAAAAACAACATCGCCTGCTTCGACCACCGCTTCGGCACCACGCTGTATCTGGGTAGAAAAGCCACGCACGCGCGGCAGAACCTGGCGAACGTAACATCGTGCAGTTGCTAATTTTTCGCAGTTGAAACGAGCGTCGCCCCGCTCACCAACTAAACGCTGCGCCGCAGCCCCTGCCGCGCGCGCCATTTGCCAACCGCCGACAACGGTCCCAAACAACATAAGGTAGTCAAATGATGCTGCAAAGGGAAAACGTTGATCTCGACCAGCCGATTCCAGCAGCCACGCCGTGGCATCCTCCAGATCGGACAACGCCTCTTCAACATCGCCTGCAACATCACTTGCTTCATCACGAGTGTTTCTGATTGACAAAAGATCTTCCCGTATATCGGCAATCACTTCCCTAACCATTTCTCCACCATCTCGCAAGAGTTTTCGTCCCACGAGATCAGATGCCTGAATACCCGTTGTTCCTTCATAGATCGTTGTAATGCGGGCGTCACGATAGTGTTGCGCCGCGCCAGTTTCCTCCATAAAGCCCATACCCCCATGGACCTGCAGCGCTTGGCTAGCAATCTGGTTTCCAACTTCAGTACTCCAGCCCTTAACAACCGGGATCAGTACGTCGACGCGTCGCTGCTGTTGCTGTCGAACCTGTGCTTCCGGATGCCTTTCCGCACGATCCATTGCCGCTGCTGTGCAACAACCGAGCGCACGCATTGCCTCGATCTGGCAACGCATTTCCAACAACATCCGTCGAATATCGGGGTGATGAATAATCGCGACGCGCGGTCCGTCTCGCTGACCGATCGACCTACCCTGAATCCGCTCCTTCGAATAAGCCAGTGCCTGCTGATAGGCCCGATCGGCAATTCCGTAACCTTCAACGCCGACCGCATGGCGCGCAGCATTCATCATAATAAACATGTACTCCAGACCGCGATGCTCCTCCCCTACCAGGTAAGCCACGGCACCCTTATTCCCACCATAGGACATCAACGCTGTTGGGCTGCCATGAATCCCCAATTTATGCTCCAAGGACACGCAGTGCACCTCGTTTCTGGGTCCAGCTTTCCCAGCAGAGTCCGGAATAAACTTCGGCACGATAAAAAGTGAAATCCCCTTGATGCCTTCCGGGGCATCGGGAGTCCGTGCCAAAACGAGGTGAATAATATTCTCCGCCAGATCGTGATCACCATAGGTAATAAACATCTTCTGGCCTGATAACAAGTAATGTCCGCTCCCCTCCGGCACCGCGATTGCACTGATAGCGCTCAAATCGGAACCCGCCTGAGGCTCTGTCAGGTTCATCGTACCCGTCCATTCGCCCTGAACCAGTTTCGACAAATAAACAGACTTCTGCTCCGCGGTACCGATAATGCTAATGGCCTCGGCTGCCGCCTGTGTGAGTAGCAGCCACAGCGCGAAAGACATATTAGAGGCCTCCCACATCTCCTGAACCGCAGTTGAAACGACACGCGGTAATCCCTGGCCGCCAAATTCCGGATCGAACATCAACCCAGTCCACCCCCCGGCAACAAATGTCTGAAAAGCTTCCTGCCAACCCGGCGGCGTCACAACCAAACCGGCTTCGAACCGTGCACCCACCTCATCCCCAACCCGATTCAGCGGCGCCAGAACTTGCGCGGCAACTTTTCCCGCCTCGGACAAAATAGCATCAACAAGATCAGACTGAACATCCTCGTAACCCGGCAGCTCGCGGATGCTATCTAGATCGGCAAGCTCTTCGAGCACAAACCGAAGATCATCGATCGGTGGCGTGTATGCGGACATCCCTTCTCTCCATGTGAGCACCATAAATGACGCAAATTCTCGTCACACTCATTCTGTCAGGAAACAGATAATCACCCAATCTTAAGCCTCGCGTTGGCGCTGGTCCCAGGCATCAGCGAGCACACATAGAATCTCGAACATCATTGTCGCACCGACTAGGGCTGTATTCCCGCTCGGATCAAATGGTGGTGCGACCTCAACGACATCACCACCGATCAGATTTAACCCTTTCAACCCCCGAATCATGAATTGTGCCTCCATGGAACTGAAACCACCGACTTCCGGTGTTCCTGTCCCCGGTGCGTAAACTGGATCGAGACCATCAACATCAAATGATATGTAGGTCGGCCCTATACCCACCACACGGCGTGCTTCATCGATGACCCGCTTGACACCGAGTTCATAAAACTCCTCCATGTAGATCACCCGCATGCCGCTATCATGGCTAAACTTCCATATGTCAGGTTCGTTGACTGATCCACGTATTCCGATTTGTATCGTGCGCTCAGGATCAAGCAGTCCTTCCTCAACCGCCCGCCGGAAAGGCGCGCCATGGTGAAACTTGGAACCAAGATAGTCATCCCCAGTGTCACAATGGGCGTCAAAATGAACCATGCCAACGGGCCCAGTCTTCGTAATAGCCCGCAAAATTGGCAAGGTAATAGAGTGATCGCCCCCAGCAGATAGCGGAGTCACCGATGCTTCGTTTAAACGTGTGAAAAATGCGGCGATCTCATCAAGACTACTCTCTAGGTGAAATGGCGACTGCACCCACGCATCACCCACATCAGCGACACGAGCCAAATCATGTGGGCTGATGCCACTGGACTGATGCATCCGACGCATCAAACTCGACTGATTGCGAATCTCCCGTGGGCCATGCCGCGCACCGGGACGATTGGTCACCCCTCCGTCAAACGGCACCCCGACTAATCCAATATCCACATTATCCAATGCTTCTTCGTAAGGCGCCCGCAGGAAGGTCGGCACTCCGGTATAACGTGGGCGCTGTATCGGATCAGAATATCCCTCGTATTTATACATCGTTATTCTCCATTCCGTGTATAAGTTTCCACGGCATAATAGGAAGGATAGATTATCCATGATCCCACGTACCAAATTCGACCCCAAGGTGTCGACTCGTAGTCCTGTCAATGTTTTACAACCGGCCGACCCTTCGAAATCTTGAACATGACAAATCCTGGTACCTTTCTTCGCCGTCTGTTTGAGACAGCAGTCAGTGCCGCTGCCCCACATCACGTTGTCGGACCTTACTTACCTTCACCTCCTGCCGGCAGAACGGTGGTGGTGGGCGCGGGAAAAGCGGCGGCGGCCATGGCAAGTGCCGTCGAAACTGCCGCACCAGGACCAATGGAAGGTATTGTTGTGACACGTTACGGGCATGATGCACCGTGCCACTCAATCGATGTGGTAGAGGCAGGACATCCAATACCGGACGCAATCGGGCAGACAACGGCTCAGCGCCTACTCAGACTTGCAAAATCCCTGACTCCGAACGACCTCCTTTTGTGCTTATGGTCGGGCGGCGGGTCGGCCCTCCTGACGCTACCGGGCTTTGGAGTATCCCTAGAAGATAAACAATTAATTAATCTGCAATTACTAAAGTCGGGTGCTGCAATCACCGAGATTAACTGCGTGCGGAAACACCTTTCAGCCATCAAAGGAGGACGCCTGGCCGAAGCGGCGCAGGGGGCACGAATCGAAAGCCTAATTATCTCTGATGTGGCCGGAGATGACCTTGCGGTGATTGCTTCGGGGCCCACTGTCGGCGACCCGACCAGTTGCACCGATGCATTGGATATCCTCCAACACTACGACATCAATGCGCCCTCCACGCTAACCGATATGCTCAGGACCGGTGTCTCGGAAACCCCATGGCCTGACGACCCACTCTTTGAGAAAACACGCCATCATATTATTGCATCGGGACAACAGTCCTTGACGGCAGCAATGTCGTTGGCCGAGTCGCGGGGATTTCGGGTTATCAGTCTTGGCGATCAAATCGAGGGCGATTCACGCAAAGTTGCACTTAACCACGCTGCCCAGTTTCGCCAATACATCGCCGGCGACCCTACACTACCACTCGTTATGTTCTCCGGCGGCGAGACCACCGTGACAGTGCGCGGCCAGGGTCGCGGAGGACCAAACCGTGAGTTTCTCCTCGCGCTAGCGTTAGAACTCGATGCCGATCCCGCAATCTGGGCGCTGGCGGGTGATACCGATGGACTAGATGG
>DUBL01000274.1:0-17370 GCA_012960345.1 Gammaproteobacteria bacterium
GCAATTCAGGGGGATTGTTCTGTGGACTGGCCGCTATGACGAGGTGCACCTACAATTCCCTCGGGAGAGCGAACCCGATTGGGTGTGGGAGTTTCCCGCTGCGAAACCCGAGATAACCGCTTGAAACGATCACAACATTCAATAGGCAGCGATGTGTTGGTTGCTCTAAACAGCGTGGATTTTTCCTATGCAGACACCCCTGTGTACGAATCTCTGGACCTCAAGATTCCCCGTGGTGGCATCACCGTCATCATGGGCCCGAGTGGTTGTGGAAAGTCGACCCTGTTGAGTCTAATCGGTGGCCGACTTCAGCCACGCTGTGGCAACGTCGTGGTCGACGATGTTGAGATTCAGTCACTCGACAAACGGGGTTTGTATCACTTGCGCCGACGAATGGGGATGTTGTTTCAGTTCAATGCACTCCTATCGGAACTTAGCGTATTTGAAAACGTCGCATTTCCCATTCGTGAACACACCGATTTGTCCGCGGAGTTAATTGAGCACCTGGTTAAAATAAAACTCGAAATGGTGGGATTGCGCGGTGCGTCGCAGTTGATGCCTTCCGAATTATCAGGTGGCATGGCACGACGCGTTGCCCTGGCTCGGGCAATTGCGTTGGATCCTGTGCTGGTGATGTACGACGAACCTTTTACAGGACTTGATCCGATTTCTAAAGGCGTGATTGTTCAACTCATTCGAGAATTGAATGACGCGCTAGGCATGTCATCTATTGTGGTGACACAGGATGTCGCTGAAGGATTATCTATCGCGGATTACGTATTCGTGTTTGCCGCAGGTGAGGTTATCGTCGAGGGCACCCCAGAAGCGGTCAATGCGACTCTAAGGCCTGATGCCCGACAATTTCTTGACGGTCTGCCGGATGGACCGGTTGCCTATCATTACCCCGCATCGGATTATCAGGTCGATCTTTTTCAGGGAGAGAGCTGAGCGTGGTGCGTGGATTGGGCCGTGCTGGTATCGCCGCTATTCATCATACGGGCCGTGGCGGTATGTTTCTTGCTTCTCTTGTCGGGGGCATGGGCATGATGGTTCGCCGACCTCGGTTGTTAGTTCAGCAGATTCATGCCGTCGGTGTAATGACCTTGCCGATTATTCTCGTTGCCGGGCTATTTGTCGGCATGATGCTTGGGCTGCAGGGATTTAACACCTTGGTGGGTTTCGGCGCGGAATCTTCTTTGGGGCTGGCCGTCGGGCTTTTTCTAACGCGGGAACTTGGCCCAGTTTTGACGGCGTTGTTGTTTGCTGGGCGAGCCGGATCGGCGCTTACAGCGGAGATTGGGTTGATGAGGGCAACACAGCAACTCGACGCAATGGAGATGATGGCGGTCGATCCTTTGCCACGAGTAGTCGTGCCGCGATTTCTTGCCGGTGTTATTGTAATGCCGTTGCTGGCTGCCCTATTCAGCGTGGTGGGTCTCTTTGGTGGCTATCTGGTAGGTGCTGTACTGTTAGGTGTTGATGGTGGCACTTTCTGGTCATCAATGCACGAGGGTGTCGACGTGGTACACGATGTCCTCGCTGGAGTTTTCAAGAGTTTTGTTTTTGGTTTTGTTGTCACATGGGTGGCGGTGTTTGAGGGTTATAGTGCAACGCCGACGACCGATGGCGTCAGCCGGGCAACGACTCGGGCGGTTGTGACCGGCTCGCTCGCGGTACTCGGTTTGGACTATGTCCTGACGGCTATTATGTTCAGCGAGGTTTAATGAATGACACTACAAGCTAAGGAAACTCTGGTCGGCGTTTTCATCCTGGCTGGATTAGCGGCGCTGGTTTGGCTGACATTATTTGTGGGTAACTGGGCCGCGATCACAGGCGGTGCCGGTTATCGGGTGACAGCTAAGTTTGAGAATATTGGCGGTCTAACCGTTAAGTCGCCAGTGACGCTGGCTGGTGTAACGATTGGTCGGGTTTCTTCGATCGCAAGTGATCGTGAAGATTATAGTGCGATTGTCACACTCAGCATCGATCAGGATTACAACAACCTACCGGTAGATAGCACTGCGGCAATACTCACCGCCGGACTCCTTGGAGCGCAGTATATAGGTGTCGTGCCGGGGGCAGAGATTGATTATCTCAAAGAGGGGGATTCGATCGACATTACGCAATCCGCTTTGGTGTTAGAGCAACTTATTGGTGAGTTGTTGTTCAGCAGGGCGGGCGCGCAATGATTCACTGTTGTCGGCGGATTATCCTGCTGTTGATGTGCTTTACGACGGCAGCGGTCGCAACCTCAATGTCACCAGGGGAACTGATCGAATTGGGTGTGACTCGTTTGACAAAGCAGATGTTGACCGAACGCGCGATGCTAACGTTGGATGCGGAGAAACTCTACGCGTTGGTCGATCAGGAACTTGGCCCGCATCTGGCGGTAAAAAAGATCGCGCGACTGGTAGTCGGGCGTCACTGGAAAAAAGCAACCCAAGCCCAGCAAGAGGAGTTCACTGTTGGTTTCCGACGGCTGCTAATCAAGACTTATGCGGCGTCGATCTTTGAGCATGTGTCTGAGGCCAAGGTTGAGTTCAAGCCATTTTTGATGAAAAAGCATTCCCGCACTGCGATCGTTCGAACCGTGATTCGGTTTGATGACGGTTCAAAGCTGCCGGTCGATTACAAGTTGTTGCTTGGGAGTGAGGGCCAGTGGTTGATTTACGATGTGTTGATCAGCCGCCTCAGCTTGGTTATTAATTTTCGCAACAGTTACGGTCGCATTGTCGAATCCCGTGGGTTTGACGCGCTGCTTGAGTTGCTTCGGTGAGTTCGGTTGAGACGAGGCCACTTGAGGAAGTGCGCCTGGTTCAGACAGCGGTGGACGCTTGGTCTATCAGCGGATGCCTGACCTTTGAGACAGTCGGTCGCTTGGTCGCGAAGATGCCGAGCCCTGAAGCTGGCACGGACATACAATTCGACCTCGCTGGCTTGACTCGAGTGGACAGTGCAGGGATCGCGTTGATGATTGAGTGGATGCGTAGGGCGCGTGTTGCGCAACACCTAGTGCACTGGTGTGAAGTGCCGGAGACGGTGCTTAGACTAATTCGAGTGATGGGTATCGGTGACTTGATGGTCAGCCGGTCCCGTGCTTGAAGATGCGCTGTTTGATTCGGGCAGCTCAGCACGGCTATTTCTAGTGGCCAGACCACAATCGACTATAATGATGCTGATGCAGGCAGAATGATCGATGATTACACCAGAGGACATCAAGATGTGGATAGAGGCCGGCTTGTCCGGTTCTCAGGTTGACGTCACAGGAGACGGTCGTCACTTTGATGCCGTCATTGTGAGTGCACAGTTTGAAGGTAAGAGTGCTGTCCAACGTCACCAGATGGTTTACAGCGTTCTAGGCGAGAAAATGCGTGCCGATATCCATGCATTGTCCATGCGTACAGTGACGCCGGGGGAATCGGTGCCGCATTGATGGCTAAACATTCGTTTGAGGTCTGAGGGGCGAACACACATAAGAAGGAGAATATCCATGGATATTCAACAGCATATCCAGAAACTCGTTGATGATAACGATGTCATGTTGTTCATGAAGGGCACACCCGATTTTCCACAATGTGGATTCTCCGGGCGATCGGTGCAAATCTTGCAGGCTTGTGGCGTTGAAACATTCGGCAATGCTGATGTTTTGATGGACAATGAATTGCGTGATGGTATTAAGGTTTTTTCAAATTGGCCGACGATTCCTCAACTTTACGTTCGGGGGGAATTTGTTGGTGGAAGCGATATAGTGCTTGAGATGTACCAGAATGGATCGTTACAGGAGAAACTGAACGCGCCCGAGACATAAGCCCGCTATTAAGTCTGCCTCAAAGGCGCCCGTCAGGGCGCCTTTTTATTGTGAACCGTGTCTATAGACAACGCCGGATAGAGTCCTCACAATGACTCAGCCGGGTGCTTTCCAAGAGCCGCATCATCATGGATAAATTACTCGTTAACGGCGGTTGCCCTTTGGATGGAGAAGTGCAGTTGTCGGGGTCCAAGAATGCGACGCTGCCAATTCTGATCGCTTCTTTGTTATGCGCTGAACCTTTGCAGGTTCGGAATGTTCCGCATTTACGTGATATTACGACCGCGCTTAAATTGCTTGGGCACCTGGGTGCTCGCGTCGAGTTCAATGAAGACCTGACCGTGGAAGTCGATAGCGGAGATCTTCACACCTTGCGCGCACCTTACGAGCTTGTTAAGACGATGCGTGCATCAATATTGGTGCTCGGTCCGTTACTTACACGTTTTGGTGAAGCCGAAGTGTCGCTGCCCGGTGGGTGTGCGATTGGCTCGCGGCCGGTTGATCTGCACATTCGTGGTCTTCGGGAGATGGGCGCTCAGGTATCGATTGAAAATGGCTATATCAAAGCGAGCGTTGGACGCGGGGGGCTCAATGGCGCGCGAATATTGTTTGATACTGTGACGGTAACAGGAACAGAGAATCTGTTGATGGCTGCGGTTTTGGCTCGAGGGATCACTGTCTTGGAAAATGCTGCTCGTGAGCCTGAAGTCGTCGATTTGGCACGTTGTTTGATAGCGATGGGTGGTGCCATTGAGGGTGCGGGGACAGATGTGATCACGGTAACGGGTGTCGATGCACTGCATGGGGCCTGTCATACGGTGATTTCTGACCGGATCGAGGCGGGGACGTATCTCTTGGCTGCAGCTGCGACGCGCGGTCGAATTCGGCTGACCGGTTACGATCCGCAACACGGAGATGTAGTGCTCGAGAAATTGCGTGAGGCAGGCGCTATCTTGAGTATTGACCCGCGCGGTGTCACGCTCGACATGCGTAAGACACAACCACAGGCAGTTAATCTGACAACGGCACCTTTTCCAGGGTTTCCAACGGACATGCAGGCGCAGTTTGTTCTTTTCAACGCAGTGGCAAACGGGTCATCGACGGTGACAGAGACGGTGTTTGAAAATCGTTTTATGCATGTGCACGAACTGCAGCGTATGGGTGCGGACATTCACTTGCGTGGCAATACGGCTCTGATTCAGGGTGTCACCGGCTTGAGTGGAGCCCAGGTGATGGCAACGGATCTTCGAGCATCGGCCTGTTTGGTGCTGGCAGGTCTCGTTGCAGAAGGGGAAACGATGATTGATCGGATCTACCACATTGATCGCGGTTACGATCGAATCGAGGAAAAACTTTCTCAATGCGGTGCCAGTATTCGGCGTATACCGGGATGGCCAGCGACTTCGGTGATCCCCTCTAGGGAAGGGGCATCTGTCTCTCCACTGCAGAGCTAGCATGTCATTACTTCAATGGCAGCAGTTGAATGTGCAAGACGCAGTATTTGCTACGGCATTGGCGGATCTCCTCAAGCGCAGCAGAGTCTCCGAAGTCACTGTTACTCAAACGGTTGAGGAGATCATCGGTCGCGTTCGAGAGGGCGGCGACAGCGCACTGATTGAACTGACAGCAACTTTGGATCACTTCTCGGTTGATGATGTTGCGGACCTTGAAATCTCAACAGGGGAAATGGACAAAGCACTGGCAACGCTTGATGCGGATCTCAAGGCAGCGCTCGAACAATCAGTCGAGCGCATCCGAGTTTTCCATGAACATCAACTTGAGCAGTCGTGGGAATACCTTGATAGCGATGGTAACCGTCTTGGTCAACGTGTTACGCCGATTGATCGTGTTGGGATCTACGTGCCGGGCGGGAAGGCTGCCTACCCATCGAGCGTTTTGATGAACGCAGTTCCGGCGAGTGTTGCCGGTGTACCCGAAGTGGTGATGGTGGTGCCAACGCCCGGTGGGAAGGTGTCTCAGGCAGTGTTGGCTGCTGCTGCTTTGGCGGGGGTTAGCCGAGTGTTTCGTATTGGTGGTGCACAGGCAATTGCGGCACTGTGTTTTGGTACCGAAACGATACCCGCGGTCGATAAGATCGTGGGACCGGGTAATGCTTATGTTGCGGCAGCCAAGCAACAAGTATACGGGCAGGTTGGTGTGGACATGATTGCCGGTCCGTCCGAGGTGGTGGTGCTTTGCGACGACCGGGCCGATCCCGACTGGGTCGCTATGGATCTCTTTGCCCAGGCCGAGCACGACGAGTTGGCCCAGGCCATACTGATTTGTCCAAGTCAGACACAGATCGATCGTGTCCGCGGTTCAATGGAGTCTTTGATTGGAACATTATCTCGGGCGGATATTGTTACAGCATCGCTCGCCAAGCATGGCGCCACGATCCTGGTGAATTCACTGAAACAGGGAGTCGAAATCGCCAATCGAATCGCCCCGGAACACCTACAGTTGATGGTTGAGCAGCCGGACGCGTTGTTGTCGGATATTCGTCATGCAGGCGCTATTTTCTGTGGTTATTTCAGTGCAGAGGCGCTGGGGGACTACTGTGTTGGGCCAAGTCATGTATTACCGACGGCAGGGACCGCCCGCTTTTCATCACCCCTTGGCATTCATGATTTCCAAAAACGTAGCAGTTTGATCATGTGCTCTAAGCATGGTGCACAGCGCCTGGCGGGCGTTGCTTCGAAGCTGGCTCGCGCAGAAGGTTTTGACGCACACGCCAAGGCGGCTGATTATCGCGGCCGCTAAATTGGATCTCCTGACCGCTTACCATTATGTCGATTGAAGCTCGAATTCACCGTTGGATTCGACCGGATATCATCGACGTTGAGCCGTATCACGTGCCCGATGCTCGTGGCATGACCAAGCTGGATGCGATGGAAAACCCCTATACTTGGCCAAGGGAACTGCGGGATTTATGGCTGCAGCGCCTCGCTGAAACGCCATTGAATCGGTATCCAGATGCGGCAGCGAATGAACTGCGAACCTCTCTAGCCAGCTGGTGCCATTTGGATGGCGCTAGCGAGGTTTTGCTCGGCAACGGATCTGACGAATTGATCCAGATTCTGGTCCTGGCATTGGGTGGGACGAGGCGTACGATACTGGCGCCGGAGCCCACTTTTGTGATGTATCGGCTGGCAGCGAAGTACACAGGGACAGACTACGTCGGTGTGTCTTCGAGTGATGCGCTGGCTCCGGATCTAGAAGCGTTGCTCCAGGCGATCGAAACACATAAGCCCAGTTGTGTGTTTCTTGCCCACCCCAACAATCCAACCGGCGGAATGATGGAAACGCAGACGGTCGAGGCCGTCGTCGCGGCAACCGATGGTTTGGTTGTGGTAGATGAGGCTTATCATGCCTTCTGCGATCATTCGTACGCTAATCTTTTGCCACAGTACGACAACCTTGTTGTGATGCGCACGTTCTCGAAGCTTGGCCTTGCCGGGCTGCGACTGGGGTTTCTGATCGGGCCTCGCGAGTGGTTGGGAGTCCTTGATCGTATCCGCCTGCCTTACAACATCAATGCATTGACCCAGGCCAGCGCCTTGTTTGCGCTTGAACACATGGCATGGTTTGAGGAGCGTGCTTTGGAAATTTGTGCTGAAAGGGCGACGCTATCGCAACGCCTGTCCGAACTGCCAGGTGTCGAGCTGTTTCCCAGCGCCGCCAATTTCCTTCTTTTTCGTGTTGGCCATGGGTGCGCCGGTGCTGTTTTTGACGGACTGTGCAAGAAAAAAGTTCTTATAAAGAACCTACATGGCACTCATCCAAGTCTGGTTGATTGTTTGCGGGTAACCATCGGTACAGCGGAGCAAAACGGTGTATTTTTTAATGCCTTAAAGGAACAACTAGCTGCTGTCTAGGTCTCCACAGGAGCACTCTCAACAAACCTTTGGTAAGATCGTCGTACAGGGTCATTTGTCCTGCCACCGGTTGTAAATCTGATGATTGATCAATCTCACATGTCTGATCGCCGAGCAAAGGTCGAACGCAATACGCGGGAGACCCGGATTGCGCTTGAGTTGAATCTCGATGGCCAAGGTAATGCGGATCTTGACTGTGGCTTGCCGTTCCTCGAACACATGTTGGATCAGATTGCACGTCACGGCATGATCGATTTGTCGATTGACGCTCACGGAGATCTGGAGATTGATGCGCACCATACGGTGGAAGACATTGGTATTACGCTGGGGCAGGCACTTGATCAGGCACTGGGTCAACGGGCTGGTATTGGCCGCTATGGCCATGCCTATGTTCCGTTGGATGAGGCACTGAGTCGGGTCGTGGTCGATTTTTCAGGGCGACCTACCCTGATTTACCAGATCGATTGGCCTCGTGCGAGGGTCGGAGAATTTGATGTTGATCTGATCGGCGAGTTTTTCCAGGGTTTATGCAACCACGCAGGGATGACGCTGCACGTGGATAATCTGCGGGGCGGTAATGCACACCATATTGCCGAAACCGTGTTTAAGGCTTTTGGCCGAGCGCTGCGTATGGCAGTTGCACGGGATGCCCGTCTGGGCGTTACCGTGCCGTCGACCAAGGGATCGCTTTAATCCGACGGCAACGGTATGTCAGACCTAGTCGTTGTTGATCTCGGTACGGGTAATCTGCATTCTGTAGAGAAGGCGCTGGAGCGTGTTGCGCCTGGGCAATCAATCAAGGTTACCCGTGCGCCACAGGACATTGCGGCAGCGCAACGTGTGGTATTGCCGGGCCAGGGTGCGATTGGCAGTTGGCTTCGTGCATTGGCCAACGACGATTTGGAACAGGTCCTCAAGGAGGCTATTACATCGAAGCCGGTGCTGGGTATTTGTTTGGGCTTGCAATCATTGTACGAGGCAAGCGACGAAGATGGCGGGACGGTTTGCCTGGGTGTGCTGACCGGACGGGTGCGTCGGTTTGCAGAGCCCGCTGTGTCGGGAGAGCGACTGAAAGTTCCTCATATGGGCTGGAATAGGGTGAATCAAGTGATGGACCATCCCATGTGGTCAGATATCGGCAACGGGTCACGCTTTTATTTTGTGCACAGTTACTATGCGCCGGTACCGGACGTGGGCACGAGAAACGTTGCTGGAGAGACTGAATACGGTATCAAATTTGTGTCTGCCGCTGCGAGGGAAAATGTGTTCGCAGTGCAATTTCATCCAGAGAAGAGCCACCGGCAGGGGTTGACCTTGTTGCGAAATTTTGTGCGGTGGGATGGCACCGTCTGATCAGAATAGGTTCTGACTGCGAGTTAACTCAGATGTTGCTGATACCCGCCATCGATATTAAAGCCGGGCGCTGTGTGCGCCTTCGGCAGGGTCGAATGGAAGAAGAAACCGTGTTTGATGATGACCCGGTGGCGGTCGCCGAGCGCTGGGTAGAACAGGGCGCTGAGCGCCTTCACCTGGTCGACCTGGACGGTGCGGTAGCCGGGCATCCTCTTAATGCCGGCGTGGTTCGCGCTATCGTAGAAAGATGTGCCCCGGTGCCGGTTCAAATCGGTGGGGGAATTCGTGACAGGGCGACTGTCGAGAGTTACCTTCAACAGGGGGTTCGTTTTGTCATCATCGGTACCCGCGCGGTCAATGAGCCTCAGTTTGTGAGCACTCTGTGTGCTGAGTTTATCGGTCAGGTTATGGTCGGATTGGATGCGCAGGACGGCCGTGTCGCGACGGACGGTTGGTCGAAGCTTTCGAGTCACGATGCTATCGGGGTGGCGCAACATTTCGAAAGTGTCGGTGTGGAGGCGATTATTTATACCGATATAGAGCGCGACGGGATGCTTTCAGGCCTCAATATTGAGGCCACACAAGCCTTGGCTGAATCCGTCAAGATTCCCGTGATTGCCTCGGGTGGAATTCGCGATATGCAAGATGTCAGACGTTTAGGCGAAACAGCAGGCTCGGGTATTTTGGGTGCGATTACGGGCCGTGCGATCTACGAGGAAACGCTCGATTTTTCGGCGGCAAGACAGTACTTAGCTGAACTAGGTAATCGGGTGGGCTGATCAGTGGCACTGGCAAAACGCATCATCCCTTGCCTGGATGTCGATGCAGGCCGGGTTGTTAAGGGCATCCAGTTTGTTGGCATTCGTGATGCGGGTGATCCGGTCGAAGTGGCGAGGCGTTACGATGATCAGTGCGCTGATGAAATTACATTTTTGGATATCACCGCCAGTTCAGACAATCGGGACACGATGGCTAATGTCGTCCGTGCAGTGGCGAGCGAAGTGTTTATCCCTTTGACCGTAGGTGGAGGCATACGGCAATTGGAGGACGTGCATCGCATGTTGCATGCCGGTGCGGATAAGGTCTCGGTTAATACGGCTGCGGTGTCCCGACCGGAATTCGTTCGTGAAGCGAGCCGCCATTTTGGCGCACAGTGCATTGTTGTTGCTATTGATGCTAAGCATTCGGGCAACAGCTGGGAGGTGTTTACCCACGGTGGGCGACGCCCCACCGGGATCGACGCGGTGGAATGGGCGCAGAAAATGGTGGAGAATGGCGCCGGTGAGATCTTGCTTACCAGCATGGATCGAGATGGTACGCGAGATGGCTTTGATTTAGGTTTGACGCGGGCGGTGACCAATGCGGTGCCGGTGCCGGTGATCGCCTCGGGTGGGGTAGGGCAACTTGAGCACCTGGCAGCCGGTGTGATAACGGGTGGGGCGGATGCCGTCCTGGCAGCGAGCATTTTCCATTTTGGCGAGTACACGATCGTTGAGGCGAAAGAATATATGGCCTCGTGTGGGATCGAAGTGAACTGGGAGGTTTAGCCCCATTGGGCTGACGCGGGTCCTAGACCCGGCAATTCCGTCAGGTCGTCATGGGTCAGCAACCCCCGGGTGCTAGATGGATCATGGATGGTGGGGCGCCAGATGCGGCATTAGGTCTCCCTTTCTCACGTATTTCAAAGCGGTTATGATGGCGGTATCGGGATTCATTAAGCCCCCGGAAGAGAAACATTTTTGGCGGTCACTCAGAATTTCCTAAGGGGATAGAACAATGGGCGTAGGCGGAATTAGTGTCTGGCAGCTCTTAATCGTCTTGGTCATCGTGTTGATGATCTTTGGAACCAAGAAGTTGCGCAATATGGGCGGTGATCTTGGATCGGCGATCAAGGGATTTAAGAAAGCGGTGACGGAGAAGGAGGAGACGAGTGAAGGGGCGCCGGATGAAGCAACGGCGGAGGCCTCGATCGAATCTCTCGACAAACCCGAGAACGAAGGCACGGGCACGACGAAAGACCAAGCTTGAGGTCCCTACTGCGATTGGGGTTGTCTGAATGTTTGACGTCGGATTCTGGGAGATTGCAATCGTCGCGGTGGTTGCCCTTGTCGTTGTGGGGCCGGAGCGATTGCCTCCGCTCGCACGAACGGTGGGTCTGTGGGTTGGTAAGGCCCGACGCATGGTGGCGGATGTCAAGGCAGACATTGACCGAGAAGTCCGTGAAAGCGAGTTCTCGGAGGTCAAGAACATTGGCGCCCAAATTACTGAAGCGCGGCATAAAGTGCAATCGAGTAGCGAAGACTTTCTTGACGTCAGCGGGATGGAGGAGGTGGCTGACTCGATCAAGGAATCAGCCCAGGCCATCGATTCGGACAAACCCGGAACCGTCTGAGCCGTTAGGCCATGGCCGACGTTAATCAGTCGCCTGAGCCCCAGGAAGCGACGTTTATATCGCATCTTCTCGAGTTGCGTGATCGACTGCTGCGGGCGGTCGGTGCGGTCTTACTTCTTTTCCTGGTGACAGCGCCGTTTGCCAATACGTTGTACGAGTACTTGGCTGCGCCGCTCATGTCGGCACTGCCAGAAGGCAATACGATGATCTCAACGGAACCGCACGGGCCATTTTTCGTGCCGTTCAAGTTTGCTTTTGCCTTCGCTACCGCGATTGCGATGCCTTACCTGCTTTACCAGTTGTGGGCTTTTGTGGCGCCGGGGCTCTATGATTCCGAGAAACGACTCGCCATTCCACTTTTGGTCTCGAGCAGCGGGTTGTTTTACCTTGGCATCGTGTTTGCTTACTTTGTTGTATTTCCCCTCATATTCAAGTTTTTTACCAGCACGGCGCCGGAGGGAGTCGCCGTGATGACAGACATCAATGCGTATTTGAGTTTTGTACTGAAACTTTTTTTTGCTTTCGGTCTCGCGTTTGAAGTGCCAGTCGCGACTGTACTCATGGTGAGAATGGGTGTCACGACGACGACAAGTCTGGCGGCAAAGCGACCCTACATCATTGTCGGTGCGTTTGTTGTGGGGATGCTGCTGACTCCGCCCGATCTGTTCTCGCAGACTATGTTAGCTATACCGGTTTGGATTTTGTTTGAGGTTGGCCTGTATGTTTCGAAAATGGTGAAGCCCCGGGTGAGCGAAGATCCCTCAGATATCTCTGATGATGAACTTGAGGCGGAGTTGGAGCGTGCGGCAGCTGAGATAGATGACGATTCATCGCACTGAAGTAAACGATGTTCTATACCTCGCTATGTTGCCGACGCTCGTTAATGGGTTGATCACCGCGTGCTTGTTGGGAGGCCAGTTGGCATAACGTTATGGGTTTCTCAACGGTTCTACCGGTTTGATGATTAGCCCGTTCGAGGTCAGTTGCACTACTTGGGGAGCACACGAGTCAGTCCTGACAGCTCTGCGTCATCGAGTCTTTGTCATTGAAAAAGGTGTGCCTGAAGCCCTCGAAGTGGATGGTGAAGATGTCGATGCCGTGCACGTGATGGCGGTGCTCCCTAACGACACCGTTATCGGGACTGGACGGTTGCTCGCGGATGGACATATTGGGCGGATAGCCGTTGAAGCAGTGTATCGTCGGCAGGGTGTTGGTCGCGCAATGCTGACGACCCTAATTGATATGGCCAGGCAGCAGGATTTGGCCACAGTCCATCTCGGCGCTTTGGTACCGGCGATACGGTTCTATCAAGGGATGGGGTTCGAGTCTGAGGGTGAGGAGTTTCTTGATGCGGGAATACCGCATCAGCATATGGTGCTTAATCTGCAGAGGGATGGAAAGGATGCGTGCATTAAGGGGTGTTTATGATTGAGGCATTGGTGTTGACGCCGCCTTTTTTCCTATTTGATGAGGAATTCGATGTGCCGCGGAGATTTCGTCATGACATGCAGGAAGGATTTTGCTTCACACGATCAAAGCCAGATGATTATCGGAATAATCAGGATGCCATGGCGGTTGTCCGTGGAATCGATGATGCACTGGTGCTCGCTGTGGCGGATGGTTTGGGTGGGCTTCCCAACGGAGCCAAGGTGGCACGGCGTGCTGTCGAATCGCTTGCGTCTTTGACCTTCGCATCATTACCAGAGTGCATTCAGTCGGTCAACGATGCCATGGTGAGCGATGGTTTTGTTGGCGGTTGCACGCTCGCGGCAGTGGAGATTGTCCGCGGGCAGGTTGTGGTACACCATGTGGGCGATGCCGGGGCGCTCGTTGTGAGCGATGCAGGGGTGGTTCGCTTGCAGACGGTGCCCCATTCACCAGTTGGGCATGCAGAGGCCCATGAAGGGTTGGCAGAGGCCGCGGCCCTTAGCCACCCACAGCGCCATGTAGTGTCCAATATGATTGGGAATGACAGAATGTGGATCGAAACGTCAGCGCCGGTCACATTACAACCTGGCGATACGGTGGTAGTGGCTAGCGATGGCCTTTGGGATAATTTCTTTCGCAAGGAGATTATTGCAATGGTCGTCAACGACGATCTGTTGGCGGTGTCGCAAGCAATCGTCCATCAGGCAACGGTCCGGATGACGGCAACGCCGGCGAGTGTTCCAGCGAAGAAGGATGACCTGAGTTTCATCGTTTTTCGATTCGTCGGTTAGAGGGTTCTGGGGCAGTCAGGGGTCGAGGTTCGACGTCAGGCAATTATTGCCAGAGTTAGGAGACTATAATGAGCAATCCAACGATTCATAAGACAAAAAAACGGTTTACTCCGCATAGTCCATGTCAGATCTGATTCAAATTGCAAGCGCTGCGTTACTTGAGCCAGCGGGGCTTCAGCAGTCCGATGTCGAGGGCTTAGTTGGCCGTATGATGGGCGGCGCCATCGATTACGCTGACCTTTATTTCCAGTTCACTCGACACGAGTCGTGGGCCCTGGAAGACGGAGCGGTTAAGTCCGGTAGCCGAAATATCGATCATGGCGTTGGTGCGCGTGCCATCAGTGGAGAGAAGACCGGTTTTTCTTATTCCGATGAATTTGAGTTGCCGATCCTGACCGAGGCTACCGATGCTGCGCGGGCGATCGCACGTAGTGGCGGTGCAGTTGAAGGAAAGGCATTTGTGGTTCGACAGGGGAGATCGCCAGCGCGTTATACCGCGGTAGACCCTCTTTCGAGCACCCTAGACACTGACAAAGTTGCGCTACTGCAACAAGTGGAAGCCGAGGCTCGGCGGCAGGATTCGCGGGTGTCACAGGTCATGGCATCTCTCACTGGGGTTCAGGATGTGGTCCTGATCGTACGCCATGATGGGATGCTGGCTGCAGATATCCGCCCCTTGGTGCGTCTCAATGTCAATGTCATTGTCGAACATCAAGGTCGTCGCGAGCAGGGTAGTGCGGGCGGGGGTGGGCGCTTTGGCTACAGTTGGTTTCAGGATGACGAACGGGCCCTGGGCTATGCAAGGGAGGCTGTGCGGCTGGCGCTTGTTAATTTGGAGGCCGTGGATCCGCCTGCGGGTACGTTGCCAGTGGTTCTGGGGCCTGGTTGGCCAGGGATACTGCTGCACGAAGCGATTGGCCATGGGCTGGAAGGAGATTTCAATCGCAAAAGGACCTCGGCTTTTGCCGATCGGCTCGGCGATCAGGTCGCTGCGGCCGGCTGTACTGTGGTTGACGATGGGACTTTGCAGGATCGTCGTGGTTCGCTGACCATCGATGATGAGGGAACGCCCACACAGAACACCGTGTTAATCGAGGATGGCCGACTTCGGTGCTACATGCAGGACACACTGAATGCGCGGCTGATGGGCGTTGCCCCTACTGGCAATGGGCGCCGCGAATCCTACGCCCACCTGCCGATGCCCAGGATGACAAACACCTATATGTTGCCAGGTGATCGCGATCCGGCAGAAATACTGGCCTCGGTTGATCATGGCCTGTATGCGGTTAATTTTGGCGGCGGTCAGGTCGACATCACTTCGGGCAAGTTCGTTTTTTCGACCAGCGAGGCCTATTTGGTCGAGAAAGGTCGGATCACGGCACCTGTCAAAGGAGCGACTCTGATCGGTAATGGGCCCGATGTTTTAACGCGAGTCAGTATGGTGGGCAATGACCTTCAACTTGACAGTGGTGTAGGGACGTGTGGCAAGGAGGGTCAGAGTGTGCCTGTTGGTGTGGGGCAGCCAACCATTCGGATTGATGCACTGACTGTCGGTGGCGTCGAAGTCTGACGGTTGTTTGCACTGACGATAGGGTCCCCGGAGCACTCTTCTTTATTCAATGACTCGAACGCCGACATCGTTGCTCGATCCAGTGCCGCTGCATAGCGCAGTGCAATTTGCGCTGGAACAGGCGCGCCAGCACGGTGCGACCGCCGCAGAGGCCGCTGCTAGCCAGGGCCAGGGGCTGTCCGTCAATGTGCGGATGGGAGAAATTGAGACCATCGAACACACACGTGATCGTGGTCTAGTGGTCACAGTGTATCTAGGCCAGAAAATGGGGAGTGCGAGCACCGCAGATTATGGTCTCGCATCGGTCGCAGAGATTGTTGAAGCGGCGTGCAATATTGCACGCCATATCGAGGACGATGTCTGCAATGGTCTTCCTGATGCCGACGATCTAGCGACGACCTTTCCAGACCTGGATCTGTATCACCCTTGGCGGCCTTCAGTTGACGATGTGCTTGACGGTGCGTTGGCCTGTGAACATGCAGCGTTGGATTGGGATCAGCGGATCGAAAATTCCGAAGGCGCATCGGTCTCGACGCACGAAACGCTTGGGGTCTACGGCAACAGCCTAGAATTTATAGCAGAAAATCGAAAGACTCGGCATGGGATCAGTTGTGCTGTGATTGGTCGCGGCGAAGGTGGAATGCAGCGTGATTACTGGTATACCTCGGCGAGACGATATGAGGATCTTGAAGCTGCTGCAGCGGTTGGAAAACAAGCGGCCCAACGTACCGTGCGGCGGCTGAGCTCAAGACGAGTGCCTACAGATCAGGTGCCCGTACTTTTCGAAGCACCGGTGGCGGCGAGCCTCTTGTCGCATCTTGTATCGGCGATTTCCGGCAGTGCACTTTATCGAAAAGCTTCGTTTTTACTTGATCAACTGGAGCAGCCCGTGTTTCCGGATTGGGTGCGTGTTCATGAGCAACCACTGCTGCCAAGGGCCATCGGTAGCGCTGCGTTTGATGGCGAAGGCGTTCAGACACGGACGCGGGATATCGTCAGTGGCGGCGTATTGACCGGCTATGTACTTGACTCTTATTCGGCGCGTCGGCTGGACCTGCGCACGACGGGGAATGCCGGGGGGGTGCACAATTTGACGCTGGTGTCCGGTACAAAGTCACTGGATGAGTTGGTTTCGGATATGGGTCGCGGCCTATTGGTGACTGAGTTAATCGGTTTCGGTGTTAATCCAGTGACGGGGGATTACTCTCGCGGTGCGGCGGGGTTCTGGGTAGATCAGGGCGAAATTCAGTTTCCCGTCGATGAAATCACTATAGCGGGTAACCTTAAGCAGATGTTCAAGGATTTCAGTGATGCGGGGACTGATGTGGACACGCGAGGTAACGTCCGTTGTGGCTCTATTCTGATCAATGAAATGACCGTTGCGGGTGATTAGCACGACATCGTTGCGTGGAGTTTCAACCTTTCAGTATATTTCTTTTACTAATTGTGGGAGAATGAGTTAGTCATACTTTCATAGAAACAACATTAAGTTGGATTCTATGAAAGATCGTTTGCTACGGCGTCAGCGCCACGGCACCCCTGCTTTGCCAAGAGGGCGTTCGGATGGAACATCTATTTCACACCGTCGCCATGCAGTGGTCTGCCTTGGGTGCCTTTTTCTCTTTTGATGGCGCCCTTCTGATAGAGCCAGGGATGGTGCTTCGTTTGGCACTATTGCTGTTTTTACTGCTGGCATCGGCATTTTTCTCTGGTTCTGAAACAGCACTGTTCTCGCTGTCGCGGTTGGATTTACAGCAATTACGGCGGGAAAGTAATCCGCATTCGGAACGGTTGCATGCGCTTCTCGATCAGCCGCGGCGGTTGATCATATCGATCTTGACGGGTAACGAGCTCATTAATATTGCGGCAACGGCCAATGCTGCGGGTATTCTAGTTAGTCTTTATGGTCTTGAGCGGGCAGGTGTGATCAGTTTGTTGCTCATGGTCCCGTTGCTTTTGTTAATTGGCGAGGTTACGCCGAAGACGATCGCGGTGGCCAACCCGGTTCGAGTTAGCACCCGGGTTGTTGCTGTTCCCATGACCGTCTGGGTGAGATTGGTTTCACCACTGCGCAGTGTGCTTCGTGTTATAGCTGATCGTATTACTACCCGTATTGTCGGTGAGGAAACAGCGGCTGAGAATATCTTGCGGAT
>DUBL01000274.1:17403-62243 GCA_012960345.1 Gammaproteobacteria bacterium
AGGGTGAACTGGATGCTGTTGAGCGTGCATTGATCAATAACCTACTCGAGGCAAACGAGACGGAAATTGTAGAGATCATGACGCCGAGGACCCAAACACGCTTTCTTAATGTGGAGATGGGTGTGGAAGAAATGATTGAACATGTTCGCGCCTACCGACATACGCGGGTACCGGTATTTCGTGGCCACCGAGATAACTTGGTGGGTTTTATACATGCCGAAGATATTCTTAATTTGATGGCTGATGGAGTCGAGTTGAGTCGTCTGTCTCCGGAAGACATCATGCATCCGCCCGTGGTAGTGCCATTGACTAAGAAGGTGGATGAGATGTTCGATTTTTTTCGGGAACATAGTGTGCGCGCTGCCGTTTGTTTGAACGAATTTGGTGGCGTGGAAGGGTTTGTCACCATTTATGATGTGTTGACCTACGTATTTGGCGATATCAGCGGAGAATCCCGGGGCGTTCATTTGTATCAGGAGCGTGACCTCAATATCTACGAGGTGCCTGGGGAGATGAGACTCACCGATTTCAACAATCTTACCCATTTTGGTTTGGAAGATCCGAGAATGACAACCATTGGTGGGGTCGCGTTTCGCTATCTCGATAGACTGCCGCGGGTGGGTGACCAGGTGATCATTGAGGGGATGTCTCTGTCTATCCTTGAAATGGATGACCACCGTATCTCGCGCATTCGAGTGGCCCATGCAGTAGCCGAGGAAGCCTTATCAGAACTTGAAGAAGAGGATCGTGCGGCACTGATGTCAGAAACATCTCGAACCGCTGACATGAGTACTGTTGAGGCGTTAAGCCATGGTGCTGATCTATCAAGCGCCCCAGTGGTGAGTGATTCGTCACAGGGGTCATCTGCGGACGAAGTTGATGAAACTATACCGTCTGTAGCAACGCAACGACAGCAGGGGCGAGCATGATAGAAATGTTATTCATCCTCTTCAGCATGATCGTTTTGCTGGTCCTTAAGGGATTTTTTTCCGGGTCCGAAATTGCGCTGGTTAATGCAGATAAGGTCAAGTTAAATGCAATGGCAAATCAGGGTAATCGCGGCGCAAGTTTGGTTTTGCGACAGTTGAGTAACCCGGAAGTGCTGCTTGGAACCACGTTGATCGGGACCAATATCGCGACAGTGGCGCTGACTACGATGGGTACTTTATTGATGATTCGTCTCGCTGGTAGTTACGGTGAATGGTTCGCGATATTGTTATACACGCCACTTTTCCTGATTTTGGGCGAGATTGTTCCGAAGAGCATCTGCCAGCAGCGATCAGACGTACTGGCGCCGGTAGTGATTTATCCATTGCGTTTGTGCACGCTGATTTTCTACCCATTGGTTTTTGTTTTCTCGCGGGCAGCTCGTGTGGTGGCGCGACTGTTTGGCGCTGGGCGGATTGAGCAGAATGTATATATGACGCGGGAAAAAATACGTGCCGTGGTGGAAATGGCGGAGAGAACGAGCAATGTTGATGCTTTCGATCGCGGCCGTATTCGTCGAGTGATACGATTTGCGGAGACTACCGTTGGTGAGGCAATGATCCCAGTTGGCGAGATAACGGCGATTAACAACAACAAAACGACAAAGCGGGCCGTGGCGATGGTCAGGGGTCGCGGCTACAACCGGTTGCCTGTGTACCGCCGCAACATTAGTAACATTATCGGTGTCGTGACCATTACCACATGGGACATGATGGAACCTGATTTAGTTAACAGGCCGTTGTCAGACTTAATGCAGGTCGCTCTTTATGTGTCCCCGCACCAGACCATTGATCAGTTATTGCCAGTTTTGCGCAAACGAGACGATCATATGGCGATTGTTGTTGACGAATTCGGGTCTGCCATTGGCATGATCACGATGGAGGATATCCTCGAGGAGGTGGTGGGAGAAATTGATGTGGGTTATGACTTTGATGAGTACAGCCCGAGAAAGCGGCACCAATTGGAGGAGGTCTCTCCCGGTGTTTATCTCATGGACTCCCGCGTCCCGATCTCCGAAGCCAACGAGGTGTTAGGGTTAAGTTTGTCTGATCGTGAGGCACACACTGTCGGGGGTCTGGTGACGGCCAGGCTGCGGCGTATACCTGTTCAGGGTGACAATATCGAGGAGGCGGGTTTTCGAATCACTGTTGATGAGGCAAGTGACCGTGCAGTAGTTCGTTTGCGTGTCGAGTCGGTTATGGTTGCGTTGTCCGGTCAGCATCCTCGTTAGTGACAAATGGCACTCTTTGGCGTGACTGTTCGAATCGATTGGTTAGCGCTCAGCTGAGATGTAACATATCCAGCTGGCGTCGGCCTCACCCATGTCAGTGGCCGTGAACACGCCATTGCCCTCATTGGATTTTTCGTCAGTGCCCTCCCAGTGAACCAGCACGTGTTCGAAGCCTGCCTCAGACAGAAGTTCCTGTAACTCTGGTAGGGTCCATAGCCGCCAGTCGTAGCGAAACGCCTTGCGCATTCGAGAGCCATCCGGGAACGAAAAGTGGATGTAACACAGCAGGTTGCCGTTAATCGGGTTGTAGCGCGCTTGGTCCCAGATATAGGTGAAGTTGTCGTATTCGGTAGCTTCTTCTATTTCTCGAAACGACTCGTAGCCACCATAGACATCGATGAAAAAGATACCGTCATCGCCTAGGGATTCGTGTACTGCATGGAAGTAATGACGCAGTGCATCGCGAGTCTTGAACAACTGATAACTAAAATTCATCGCGAGAATGATGTCCATTTGTCGAATATCGCACGAGCATACATCTGCTTGGCGCAGCTCAATACGCTCCCGCGACTTGCTGTCGAGTCGACCGACGTTGTGCTCCAGTCCCCAGCGCAGGACTGCGGGGTCTAGGTCTACACTGAACGCGCGGTTGTCGTCACGACGCCTTACCCACTCACAGCTGGTGTTGGCTGTACCGCAAAAATCCTCTCGCAGGAAACGAGCTTGCCGACCACGAAGTTGTTTGAAGGTGTCATCCACCATATCAATTTCGGCCTCAACACACTGTACCGCCTGCTCATAGAGGACGTGCCGGTCGGCGCTCTGAGCGGCGGGCGGAGTGAACGACTTCTTGTTGCCGCGGGAGTGTTTGTTCTTACTCATAGAAACTTTTCGATCAATGTGGCCAATAATTCAACTGACGGAATACATAAAATACAATTTGTACTTTACGACGATGGAAGTTATGGATCTGAAGTGGATTGTAGCGTTAGTGGTCGGCTGATCATCGTTATCCCGACCAGTGTATGGTACCTATAATTCTTGACGTTGGCGTTTATTGTAGAGTGGCCCCAGTGCTGGTCTGAATGGCCTATACCAGAATGAACACAGGATGAGACTATGACAGATGGCAGCAAAGCACGAATTGGGGTAATCGGAGGATCGGGGGTTTACGAAATTGATGGTCTTAGTGACACGCGTTGGATCGAGAGCACTTCCCCTTACGGTACGCCATCGGACGCACTTCTACACGGTCGCCTTGATGAGGTTGAGTTGGTATTTCTTCCGCGCCATGGGCGCGGCCATTGCCATTCACCCACGAGCATCAATTATCGGGCCAATATCGACGTCTTGAAACGGGCCGGCGTGACGGACATCATCTCGCTTTCTGCTTGCGGTTCGTTTCGCGATGAACTATCGCCAGGGACTTTTGTGTTGGTCGATCAATTTATTGATAGAACGTTTGCTCGAGAGAAGAGTTTTTTTGGACCCGGCTTGGTGGCCCACGTTTCGATGGCCCACCCGGTCTGCGCTCGATTGGGTGATGCACTTGAAGGTGTCGCCAGTGAGATTGGCATTGGTGCAGTCCGCAACGGAACTTATCTGGCGATGGAGGGGCCGCAGTTTTCAACTCTGGCGGAGTCAAACCTTTATCGGACATGGGGCTGTGACGTGATCGGTATGACCAACATGCCAGAGGCTAAGCTCGCGCGTGAAGCAGAAATGTGTTACGCCACAGTCGCCATGGTCACTGACTATGATTGCTGGCATCCAGACCACGTCAACGTCGAGGTGACCGATGTTATTCGGGTGTTGACAGAGAATGGCGATCGGGCTCGCGAACTCGTTAAGACTGTTGCGGGTCGTCTGCACCATCGGCCACTCGCCTGTCCCCATGGCTGTGATCGGGCGCTAGACGCGGCGTTGATTACCCAGCCAGAGGCGCGTGATCCGGCAATGATGCGCCAGTTGGGTGCCGTGGCGGGCAGGGTGTTACCTGTCCCGTGAACAGGCTGGGCGGTCGTGGGGTGAAGGTGTCAGAGTGCCATGCGCCCGAAGTCGAGGAGAGGCTGCACGATTAGCTTCATGGCCAGCATCAGGACGATGAAAACGGCGATCGGGGACAGGTCAAGTCCCGCTGAGCTTGGCAATATGCGCCGAGCGGGCCTAAGTACCGATTCGGTAAACGTGTACACTAATTTCGCCAGCGGAGGATATCCGGCGCCGGCAAACCAGCTCATGATCGCCCGGGCAAACAGCGCGGTCACGAGAATGTATATCGCCATTTTAAGTAACTCCCCAACTGCCAGCGTAACCAGCCCGATCAGTGTTGGCGAATGCCCGAGGAGGAAGGTTTTCAGCCCGATCTCTAACAACTGAAGGCACAGAAGCAGGATCAAGGTGGGCGCATCCAGCGCGCCAAACGATGGAATCAACCGGCGCAGCCAAGCCAGTGGCGGGTTGGTCGCCTTGACCAGGAACTGTGAAACAGGATTGTAGAAGTCGGCTCGCGTTAGTTGAAGTAAGTAACGTAGGAGTACAACTAATACGTAAAGCCCAACGAATATATCGATCAGGAAGAACCCTGCATCGTTAGCGTAACCTGAACCCATCGATTAGTCCTCTTTCCCAAGTTGCGCGAGTTCTTCGGAACGAATACGTGCTGCCTCTACTGCCCGTTGAATGGTCTCGCTCGCCCCAGCAGATTCAAGAAACTGAATGGCCCGTTCCGTGGTGCCACCGGGCGAAGTGACGCGGCGCCGCAGCTCTGCCACAGGTTCATCGCTTGCAATGGCAAGTTTTGCCGCGCCAAGCGCGGTCTGCAGGGTCAAGTGACGGGCGATATCAGGCGTAAGGCCCCCCGCCAGTCCGGCAGCTTCGATAGCCTCCATTAGATAAAAGAAATACGCGGGGCCGCTGCCCGAGACGGCTGTGACAGTGTCAATCAGCGCTTCACGGGAAACCCAGACACTCACACCGACCGCTTGCATTATGGATTGCGCGACTTCGCGTTGTGTGTTGCTGACCGCTTCGTTGGCAAACAGTCCAGAGGCCCCTGCGCCAACCAGCGCTGGGGTATTGGGCATGACACGAACAATGGCCGGTTGCCCCCCGATCCACGTCGTCATGCTGTCAATCGTAACGCCGGCAGCAATCGAGATAAGGAGTGGCTGGCGCTCACGTAGGGTAGGGCCAAGTGGAAGCAGGGCCTCGCGCATGACCTGTGGTTTTACCGCCAACACCAGCACATCGGCAATCTCTGCCACGGTTGTGTTGTCATCACAGGTGCGAACCTTGAACTGCTCGGTTAGCCGCTGACGTTGCGCAGCATCAGGATCGGAAGCAAGGATTGATTCTGGGGCAGTGCCCGAATCGACCAGTCCGCCGATAAGGCTGCGGGCCATGTTGCCGCTGCCAATGAACGCGGTGATTGATGTCATGATCAGGCCTCTTGTATGTGTGTCATATTCATTGGGTTATTGATGCCTTGGTCGGCGCGCACCGAAAATCGCTGTACCGATGCGAACATGGGTCGCACCCTCTGCAATGGCGGCTTCTAGATCGTCCGTCATGCCCATCGACAAGCAGTCGATTGGATAGTCTTGATCGATCAGTTCATCACGAATGTCCCGCAAACGGGAAAATATTTGTCGTTGATGATCAAAGTCATTCGAGGGGCTTGGAATGGCCATCAGGCCACGAAGTCGTAGCCGGGGTTGATCGGCAATTGCGGTAGCGAGTGGCATTACATGTTGGGGTGGGGCCCCCGATTTGGATGCTTCACCTTCGAGGTTTACTTGAATTAGCACATTGAGCGCCGGGTGGTCTTCAGGTCTTAGGCTGGCGAGTCGCTGCGCAGTTTTGATGCGATCGACGCTGTGCACCCAGTTGAAATGAGTGGCAATAAGACGACACTTATTGTTTTGGATGTGACCAATGAAATGCCAAACGAGTGATTTATCCCCGAGTTTCGCTATCTTGTCGATTGCTTCTTGCAAGTGATTTTCGCCAAAGGCTGATTGTCCAAAGGAGTGAACCGCTTCGATCGCAATGACCGGTTGGGTCTTACTCACAGCGATCAGAGAAACGCTGCCATTTTCTCGGCCATAGCGGCGCTCGGCTTCACGAATACGTTCAAGAACACTCTGATAACGGCCCGCTAGCGCATTGTTGTCGGCGGGCACATCACGGGTCTTTGTTAAGGGGGTCGCGCTCACGACCAATCGTTCTCCTTAGAATAGGAAACGGTTTTAGAAACGTGTTACTGTCAATCGTTGTTGAAGCTGGCACGTCCATTATATGTTAGACCGACGGTCATTCGGCGCGAGCCTTGGTTTTTTCACTTTACTGGGAAGAGTTCGAAATGGAACTGACTGAACTGCTGGCATTTGCTGTAAAAAATGGCGCTTCTGACATTCATTTGACGGCAGGACTGCCACCAATGATTCGGATCGATGGAGATATTAAACGAGTCAAGGTAGATGCCCTGGATGCAGCTTTTGTTCGAGAAATGGTTACGGGTATCATGACTGAAGAGCAGAAAGCAGAATTCGAAGAGCACTGGGAATGTGACTTTGCTTTCGAGATTCCAAATCTCTCGAGATTTCGGGTTAATGCTTATAACCAGAAACGTGGTGTGGGAGCGGCGTTTAGAACGGTGCCGACCAAGATACTGACACTTGAGGATCTGGGTGCCCCGCAGGTGTTGAGAACCATGGCGGACAACGTGCGCGGGCTGGTGGTAGTAACGGGACCGACAGGCTCTGGGAAATCAACCACGATGGCGGGTATGATCAATTACGTGAACGAAAATCAACACGGCCACATATTGACTATCGAAGATCCCGTCGAGTTTGTCCATGAAAGCAAGAACTGCCTGATTAATCACCGTGAGGTGGGGTTGCATACACACGGGTTTGCCAAAGCGCTTAAGTCAGCGCTGCGGGAAGATCCTGACATTATTCTGGTGGGAGAAATGCGTGATGAAGAAACCATCAGTCTGGCACTTACTGCAGCGGAAACTGGTCACTTGGTGTTTGGAACTTTGCACACGTCTTCCGCTGCCAAGACCATCGATCGAATCATCGATGTTTTTTCAGCGGGTGAACAAGGCATGGTGCGGGCGATGTTGTCCGAGTCCTTGCAGGGTGTGGTCGCACAACGACTGTTGAAAAAGAAGGGTGGTGGTCGCTGCGCGGCCTACGAGATTCTTGTTGGCACGGGCGCGATTCGAAATCTTATTCGTGAGGCCAAGGTGCCGCAGATTTACGGCATGCTGCAAACTGGACGAGAACACGGCATGACGACCATGGATCAGTCGTTGCTGGAACTGATACAGCGGAATGTCATTGATGCGGAGACAGCACGACCATTGGCGGTTGATCCAAGCAAATTTAACTAGTTTGAATTGACGAATATCTGATGAACAATTATCGATCAGGCCGAGGAGAACATTAGATGGAATTGCTCGATTTGCTGCATATGGCAATTGACAAAAAGGCATCCGATGTCTTTATTTCGGTTGGTACGCCACCCAGCCTGAAAATTGATGGACAAATTCTTCCGTTAAAGGTAGATCCTTTGACGCACGAGTCTGCTCGAGAAATGGCGTTTTCCGTCATGACGGAGCGGCAGAAAAAAGAGTATGAAGAAAAAAAGGACTGCAACTTTGCATTAGTGCCACCGTCGTTCCCTGGTAGGTTTCGGATGAATGTTTTTCAACAGCAAGGTATGGTGGGGTTGGTTGGACGTCGTATCTCCGACGAGATTCCAAACTTTGCTGATTTACGGTTACCGGCGGCACCGATGGAAAAAATTTCGCTCGCCAAACGTGGACTGGTGCTGTTCGTCGGTGGCACCGGTAGTGGAAAATCGACCAGTCAAGCCGCTTGTATTAATTATCGGAACCAGCACACTCGCGGCCACATCATCACGATAGAGGATCCTGTGGAGTACACCCATTCGCCTAAACACTGCATCATTACTCAACGCGAGGTGGGTATCGATACTGCGTCATTCAGCTCGGCCCTTGAAAACGCAATGCGGCAGTCACCCGACGTAATCCAAATCGGCGAGATTCGGACGTCGGAAACCATGGAGAGTGCCCTGTCTTTTGCTGAAACAGGCCATCTTTGTCTGGCCACCTTACATGCTAACAATGCTTATCAAGCAGTGGAGCGCATGTCTAATCTTTATCCTGACACAAACCGCGAACAGGTCATGATGGGTATCAGTCTTAATTTACGTGCGATTATCTCGCAGCGACTCATCCCACTTGCCGAGAAAGGGGCCGGACGTGTGGCAGCCGTGGAAGTTATGATATGTACCACGTTTGTGCGTGATCTGATCATGAAGGGAGAAATCGATCGACTTGCCGAAGCGATCGAAGGCTCCTCAGAAAGCGGCATGCAGACGTTTGACCAGTCCTTGTTTGGCTTGCATGAAGCAGACTTAATTACACGCGATGATGCTTTGCGCAATGCAGAGTCAGCGTCAAATCTTGGACTGCGATTTAAACTCGAAGGTAAAGACGCGCAGGCGGCGAAAAATCTCGGCTCGACCTTTGAAAACGTCGAGGTGGGTTAACGAGTTAGATTGAGACGGTCGTCACGTTTCCAACCACGGGATCGGGCGATGGCATCAACAATCCAAGTGGTACTGCTCGGTGTAGCACAAGATGCGGGTTTGCCCCAAGCGGGTTGTGATTGTGCCAACTGTGTGACGGCACGAGCTGTGGGAAGGAATCCCTGTGTGGTTTCTTTGGGGATTATCGATCACACGCAGCAGGCATTCTGGATGGTTGACGCGACGCCAGATTTTCCCCAACAGTTGCAGATGTTACGTGAACGCGCTCCGGGGGCAACCTTCGCTGGCCTCATTCTGACCCATGCTCATATGGGGCATTACACTGGCCTCATTCACCTGGGTCGTGAGGCGATGGATATTCGGGACATTACTCTTTGGTGCTCGTCAAAAATGGCGACGTTCCTTCGCGCCAATGCACCTTGGGCTGGGTTATTGACTGATGGCAACGTCGCTCCGCGTGAGATCATCGATGGAGAGCCGTTCTCCCTCAGCGAAGGCATTAGCGTGTTGCCCTACCAGGTGCCGCATCGAGCAGAATTTACCGACACGTATGCATTTCTTTTTAGCGGTGACCGCCAGAGGATTTTTTATTGTCCAGATATTGACTCATGGGACGGATTAACGTTCGATATGGATAACACACTGGAGGTGGGTGATACGGCACTGCTGGATGGCTCTTTTTTTAGCGAGGAGGAATTACCGCATCGGGATATGACCCTGATTCCACACCCATTGGTCACGGATACGGTCGATCGATATGCCAATAAACCCTATGATCTTGTGCTGATCCACCTCAATCACACCAATCCAATCTGGAGTGCTGGCCCACAAAAGGAGTGGATTGCGTCGCAAGGCGCCGCCGTGGGAGAGCGAGGACAGGCGTGGATGCTTGCCTGAAAATATGTTGCAAGATACGGAATAAGAGGTTAAGCGAATAACGTGTTCTTGTGTTTGAAGACAGAATATCAGCGTGAACGGAAGTCGTTTAGGTAGGTCTTCAATATTAGTTCAGCCGCTAGTTGGTCGCGCAGAGATTTTCGTCGTGGAGTAATTGATTTTCCTATAGGGGTGCTGTCTTGAATCAGAGCATCTGCTTGTTGTGTCGTGAGTCTTTCGTCGACGGTTCGAATGGGCAGACCATAGCGGGTGGTCAATTGATGGGCAAACGCCCGTGTTTTTTTCAGAAAACCTGTCTCTTTCCCATCAGCGGGTTCGGCTATGCCGACAACAAGAATGTCTGGTTGCCAAGTGTGAATGAGTTCATCAATTTTTTTCCAGGGTACTTTGCACTGATTGTAACGAAGTGTGGCGATGCCCTGGCCTGTAGCAGTTTGTGTTTGACCGACGGCAACCCCAATTTTTTGGGTGCCGAAATCAAAGCCAAGAACCGTTTGACTCACGCGTGGCCCGCATCCCGAGCGAGCCGAGTCAAGTCAATACCGATCTGCTTTGCGGCTTGAGACCAGCGCGCCTCTGGCGCCACATCAAATAGGATGCGGTGGTCGGCGGCAACACTCAGCCATGCATTTTGTTGCATTTCCTGATCGAGTTGACCGGCACCCCAACCCGCATAGCCCAGCGCCATCAAACAGGTCTCAGGACCGCCGCCATTTGAGATCGACTCGAGCACGTCGCGTGATGATGTCAGTCCCAGTCGATCGCCAACCGTCATGGTCGACTGCCAGTCATCGCTGGCTTCATGCAGTACCAGCCCCAGTTCGGTGTGCACCGGTCCGCCAGAAAAAACGGGTTGTTTGGCGACCGGTGGGTGAGCGTCCCGCGGAAGTTTGAACTGGTCCAGGATATCACCAATCGTGAGGTGCTCGAACGTGCGGTTGATGATGATACCTAGCGCCCCATCAGTGTCATGTTGGCATATGAGTGTCACCGTCCGGGAGAAATTCGGATCCTTCATTTCGGGCATAGCAATCAGAAAGTGATTGGTGAGACTGGGAAAGCTGGCATTTGACATGATTAGTTGATTCGTATGCGCGGTGCACCGAATAGTTCGGCGTTGTTGGTGAATCGCCACGTTCGGGTGATGTGTAAGGCGCTGGTTTTTCGCCTGATGGCGGCCGGTAAGGGTGCAAAAGGAGAAGCCAGTCGGGCCAATTGAATGGCTGCGTCGTCAAGGGTTTTCCGTCCGGAGGGTTTAACAATGTGAATCCCGAGAAGATTACCGCTTCTACCGACGACAACTTCCAGTACGACGCTACCGATAAGGCGTTGTTGTCGGACCACGCTTGGATAATTGAGATTTCCAATTCGTTGGACCCGGTCACGCCAAGTCGCCATGTATGCAGCATAAATACTTTCCCGAGTGTTGGCGCTGATAAAGGTGTGACCGGCGAGTTCCTGAGAGCGGTCCTGAAGGCGACCCACTTCCGCGACCAGAGGGATGTTCGGTGTTTGTGTCTCCCGCCTTGGCGCCGCCGTGTTGTCGGCAGCGGGATCTTGACCGAGCTTCGCTTGCATGTTGGTGGGGGTGATCGGCGTGACATTGACCATCACAACCTCCCGTTGGCGTCGGCTCGAATTGGGTAGAAACCCGCGCTGGTAGCGTTGCACATCAAGAGATGGTCTTTGAAGAGAAAACTGAAACGGGGTGGTGCGGGCCATTGGTGAGGCATCTCCGCCCCCGCGCTGGTTATGCTGTGCCAGCACGTTGGTGTGTTCCGGTGGGGTATCTGCTGTATTCACCAGAGTGAAATCCAAAATGATCGGTTGGATGTGATCGGGGGTTGAGCTTAGCGCCACAAAACCAATACCCAGAATAATCAAGATATGGGCGAATAAGGAGGTCAGTAGGCTAAAGCCAGTCACATTGGGTCGTCGATACCAGTCGGCAGCGATGGCGGTGGTGTTGGGTAGCGGTCGAGTCGATCGAAATTGCATGGGACAGAGCCAATAAAACCAACTGATTCAAAATAGTTTGATTCCAGCGGTTTCTTTCTGATTAACCGATTGTAACGTGCGATTCTGTTAGAATTGCCCTCGCTCGTGAACTCAATCCTCTCTATCAATTCTCTTGATTTGTGGCTTGCAACGGGCGCTTGTGTGTGCCGCACTCGTTAGTTAGGTCCCTCCACCATGTCCGCGTCATTACTACCTAACATTGATGCGGTAAAAACCGTCATTGTTGATGCTGCCCGTGAGGTTGGCTTGGGCAAGGTTCGGGTGCGGGATAGCAGCACCAAGGACGATGGCAGTATGGTGACGGAGACGGATCGGCGGATGCAGGAGCAGTTGTTCGCTGCACTGCGGTCACGTTGGCCACAATTCGCGGTGATGGGCGAGGAAATGGAATATCGGAGTCAGTCTGAGGTGGTAACCGCCGATGGACAAGGATTCTGGACACTCGACCCCCTTGATGGCACCACCAACTTTGCGATGGGTTATCCTTTTTACGGGGTATCGCTGGCTCTTGTCATTGAGGGGGAAGCCTGTCTGGGCGTAGTTTACGACCCGATCCGAAATGAGTTGTTCTCTGCCATTGCGAACGGTGGTGCGTTCCTTAACGAACGGCCTTTGCACACGCCTGACACGGGACTAATGCTTCGACAGTGCATTGCTAATGTTGACTACAAGCGTCTTGTGGCGCACTTGGCTGAACGACTGGTTCGCTATCCGCCTTATCGGTCGCAGCGTAATCTAGGTTCTTCGGTGCTCGAGTGGTGTTGGTTGGCGGCGGGTCGTGTACAGCTCTATCTGCATGGAGGCCAGAGAATGTGGGACTACGCCGCAGGCAGTTTGATTCTGCGCGAAGCCGGCGGAGTTTTTACTACGCTTGAAGGATTGCCGTTTGACTGCCGCAAGATCACTAAACGATCGGTTGTCGCAGCCGTTAACAGCGAGCTGCATCACGCCTGGTTGCAGTGGATCTGGCAAAATGACGAGCGACGGAAAAATGCAAATGTTACCCTCTGACTGTGGCGTGAGCCTTTCTTGCGACGCACATAAATTCTATACGGAGTTGTAATTCATGGTCACTCGGAGAACAAAGGCCAATGCATTGCGTGCGTTGAGTATGGATGCTGTTCAGCAGGCGAAGAGTGGCCACCCCGGTATGCCGATGGGCATGGCCGATATTGCAGAGGTGCTGTGGTCAGATTTCCTTCGCTATAACCCAAGCAATCCCGAATGGGCCGATCGCGATCGATTCGTTTTGTCTAACGGCCACGGTTCGATGCTGCTCTATGCCTTGTTGTACCTGACCGGGTACGCCTTGCCTGTAAAAGAACTTAGGAATTTTCGCCAATTGCACTCTGCAACACCGGGGCACCCAGAATTTGGTTGTGCGCCTGGGGTTGAGACAACCACGGGACCTCTGGGACAGGGTCTTGGTAATGCCGTTGGTATGGCACTCGGCGAAAAGGTACTTTCGGCCCAGTTTAATCGCCCGGGCCACACCATAGTTGACCACAGGACATATGTTTTTCTCGGAGATGGTTGCTTGATGGAAGGCGTTTCGCACGAGGCATGTTCACTCGCTGGAACACTGGGCCTTGGCAAACTGATTGCGATTTGGGACAACAATGGAATCTCGATTGATGGTGAGGTTGACGCCTGGTTTACTGACAATACGGCACAGCGTTTTCGCGCCTACGGTTGGCAGGTGATTGAGGATGTCGATGGGCATGATGCTGACAGTATCGCAAGGGCGCTCGAGCAAGCAGGGGAAGATGCATCACGGCCCACATTACTGTGTTGCCGTACAGTCATCGGTTGGGGTTCTCCCAATAAACAAGGGCGGGAGTCTTCTCATGGAGCACCGTTGGGCGAAGACGAAGTCGCCCTCGTGCGAGAGACGATTGACTGGCCTTACGCTCCGTTTGAGGTGCCAGAGGAAATCACAGCCGCTTGGTGTACGCGTGAGGTGGGTGCGGCCCGGGAGGTGGACTGGTCTGAGCGATTTACCGCTTACCGCACGAAACACCCGGCGTTGGCAGCGGAATACGAGCGCCGTATGAACGGGGACTTACCGACTGATTGGCAGGTCGGGGCGAGCGCTTTCATCAACAGTATGGTCAACGCGGGGGAGAGTGTCGCGAGTCGCCAGGCATCTCGCCAGGCGCTCGACGGCTTTGGACCCATGTTGCCTGAGTTGATCGGCGGATCAGCCGATCTGGCTGGCTCTAACTTGACGATCTGGTCCGGCGCGTCGCCCATTAGCGCAGACGATGCACGTGGCAACTATATTTATTTTGGAGTGCGGGAGTTCGGCATGTCAGCCATGACCAACGGCCTGGCGTTACACGGTGGCTTCTTGCCTTATTGTGCGACCTTTCTCGTGTTTTCAGACTATGCTCGAAATGCGATTCGCCTATCGGCGTTGATGAAAATTCGTGCGGTGTTTGTTTACACGCATGATTCCATTGGTCTTGGCGAAGACGGCCCTACCCATCAACCTATTGAGCACGCTGAGGCGCTCCGCGTCATTCCCAACTTGTCGGTCTGGCGTCCGTGTGACTCGGTTGAGACAGCGATTGCGTGGCAGGCAGCGATCGAGCGACGCGATGGACCCACCACTTTGCTGCTGTCGCGCCAGGGGCTTGCTTTTCAGGCTCGGAGTTCACATCAGTTGGCTGACATACGGCGGGGTGGTTATGTACTGCATGATGGTGCAGGCCCACTCGACGCCATCATTATTGCAACGGGATCCGAGGTGTCGTTGGCAATGGCAGCGGTGAAAAACCTGGAGGAGATGGGGCATTCTGTGCGGGTGGTTTCGCTTCCTTCGACCGATATTTTTGATCGACAGGAAGCCGCCTATCGCGACAAGGTGTTACCGCCGATGGTGACTGTGCGTGTCGCCGTTGAAGCGGGAGTGAGTCGCGGATGGTTTCGTTATGTGGGTACTCACGGCCAGGTAATCGGGTTGGACACTTACGGTGAATCAGCACCGGCCAAGACGGTTTTCGAACACTTTGGTTTTACTGTTGACAATGTTGTGGGGGTCGTATCGAGTCTCATCAGACGTTGAACATACGGTCGTTTGCCCGAGGCAAGGCACACTTTGCCGAATACATCGTAACGATAGTAAATGAGAGTACATAGAGGAGAAGTGGGTATGGCAATCAAGGTGGCAATCAATGGTTTCGGACGCATAGGACGGAACGTATTTCGGGCAATGTTTGAATCTGGACAGCAATCACACTTTGAAGTGATTGCCATCAATGATCTTGGCGATGCGGCCACTAATGCGCACTTGCTTCAATATGACACGGCGCATGGCCGGTTCGGAGAAGCGGTAACCGTTGAGGATGACTGCTTTGTGGTGGGTGATAAACGCGTCAAGGTGTTGGCAGAGCGCGATCCTGCGAGCCTCCCTTGGGGGAAACTTGGCGTCGATGTCGTTATGGAGTGCACGGGATTTTTTACGTCAAAAGAAAAAGCCAGCGCTCACCTGAGCGCGGGTGCCAGCAAGGTAATTATTTCAGCCCCCGGCGGCAAGGACGTTGATGCGACGATTGTTTACGGCGTCAATCATCATGTGTTGAAGTCGACAGACACGGTGATTTCCAATGCCTCGTGTACTACCAACTGCCTGGCACCATTGGTTAAGCCGCTGCATGACAGTCTGGGTGTTTGCGGTGGTTTGATGACAACGATTCACGCTTATACCAATGATCAGGTGTTAACCGATGTCTACCATTCAGACTTGCGACGGGCACGGTCTGCAACGCAATCGATGATTCCGACACAGACCGGGGCTGCGGCCGCCGTCGGCCTGGTTCTGCCGGAGCTCAATGGCAAACTCGATGGGTTCTCTGTGCGGGTGCCAACCATCAATGTCTCACTGGTTGATTTGACTTTTGAGGCGGCCCGCGAGACAACATTGGAGGAGGTCCACCAAATTTTGCGAGTGGCATCAGAGGGGGATCTAAAGGGCATTCTCCAATACAACGAATTGCCGTTGGTGTCGATTGACTTTAATCATTGCCCGGCTTCCTCGATCTACGATGCGTCGATGACTCGGGTTGTCAACGGGACTTTGGTTAAGGTTTGTTCGTGGTATGACAACGAGTGGGGATTTTCCAATCGTATGCTGGATACCTGTCTCGCGTTGGTCAATGCCAACTAAGCGGGGTATGTTGTCATTGTATAGCGGAGGATAGGAAGCGTGGCGAGTGTATTCGAGGCACTTGGGTGAGAGTTTTGCACATGTCGGATCAGGCCTTGTCGGGCCAGCGGGTACTAATCCGTGTTGATTTGAATGTACCCATCTCGCATGGCGAGGTAATGAGTGACGCTAGGATTCAGGCGTCGATTCCCACTTGTCGTTTGGCCTTGGCCGCCGGTGCGTGCGTTATTCTGATGTCACATCTGGGTCGACCGGTGGAGGGAACGTTTGATGCCACCGCTTCGCTGGCGCCGGTTGCTGGCCGTCTTGCTGAACTATTGGGTTCGCCCGTGCGCCTCGTATCGGATTGGCTGGACGGTGTCGAGGTCAGACCGGGGGAAGTGGTGTTATGTGAGAACGTGCGTTTCAATCACGGTGAGACGGCCAACGAAAATGATTTAGCCCGTCGCATGGCCGCTCTATGCGATGTTTTCGTGATGGATGCGTTTGGCACCGCTCACCGGGCACAGGCGTCAACGCATGGCGTGGCTCGATTTGCGCCTATCGCGTGCGCGGGTCCTTTGCTCGGTGGTGAGTTGGACGCACTGACAAAGGCGTTGGAGGATCCAAAACGTCCGATGTGTGCCATCGTCGGTGGTTCTAAGGTGTCAACTAAATTGTTGGTGCTTGAATCGCTCTACGAGGTGGTTGATCAGTTGATACTCGGTGGCGGTATTGCGAATACGTTTATCGCGGCAGCGGGTCACGAGGTGGGGCAGTCACTTTATGAGCCGGATCTCCTTGATACGGCGCGCCAGTTGTTGGATCGGGCCGCTGCGGCGGGTAAAGAAATCCCCATTCCCACCGATGTGGTTGTTGCAAAGGAAGTTTCGTCAACGGCGAAGGCCCGTGTGACGCAGGTTGATGCGGTGGCCTCTGATGAACTGATTTTGGATATCGGACCCGAAAGTGCGCTGCGGCTTGCCAAACAACTAAGTTGTGCCGGAACCATATTGTGGAATGGGCCTGTGGGGGTTTTTGAGTTGGATCCATTTGCGGCCGGCACGGAGACCATCGGGCGCGCGATTGCCGACTCTTGTGCATTTTCAATCGCCGGTGGTGGCGATACTTTGGCTGCTGTTGACAAGTACAATCTGGGTGAGAAGATTTCTTATGTTTCCACCGGTGGTGGTGCGTTCCTTGAGTTTCTTGAAGGAAAGACCCTGCCAGCTGTAGAGATCCTGGAGTCACGCGCAAACGGCTAAATCGGTGGTGGCCACGGGTAAATTGATGCGGCGAACAAAAATTGTAGCTTCCCTTGGGCCGGCCACCGATGCGGTGGCTGTGTTGACCGATGTGGTTCGTGCCGGTGTCGACATTGCCAGAATCAACTTGTCGCACGGAACCGCAGCGGAGCACTGTCGGCGGGCTGCTGCCTTACGGCAGTGCGCTGCGGCGGAGGGACGGTCCGTGGGTTTGTTGCTGGATCTGCAGGGACCGAAAATTCGTGTCGAGCGCTTCAGGCAAGGCCCGGTCATGCTCGAGATCGGCGCGCCGTTTACCATCGATGTGACCTTCCCACCGGGAGAGGGAACGGCCGCGTGCGTTGGTACCAGTTACCGGCGGTTGCCTCAGGATCTTGTCGTGGGGGATACCTTGTTGCTGGATGACGGAAACTTGGCTTTGGGTGTTGAGGCACTTTCCGACACAGCGGTGACTACCAAGGTAATCCAAGGCGGTTTACTCTCTGATCACAAAGGCATTAACAGGCGAGGGGGCGGCCTGACAGCCCCGGCCTTGACAGAGAAGGATAGAGAAGACATCGAATTGGCCGCGACGGTAGCGGCTGACTATATCGGTGTGTCCTTTGTGCGCGATGCTGATGATATCGAGACCGTTCGTGAATGGTTACGTGAAGCAGGGAGTCAGGCGCACATTGTGGCTAAGATTGAGCGCGTAGAGGCGCTGGAGAATATCGACGCCATTATTGATGCATCGGATGTCATTATGGTGGCCCGAGGGGACCTGGGTGTTGAGATTGGTGATGCAGAGCTACCGGGGGTACAGAAACGGTTGATTGCCGCCGCCCAGCAGGCCAACAAGGTGGTTATCACGGCCACTCAGATGATGCAGTCCATGGTGACCAGCCTGCAGCCAACACGAGCGGAAGTGCTTGATGTCGCTAACGCCGTACTGGATGGAACGGATGCCGTCATGTTGTCGGCGGAAACCGCGATGGGGCAACATCCGCCTAGAGTGATTGAGGCTATGGACCGTATTTGCCAAGGTGCGGAACAGCATGCAGGAGTGACAACACCCCGTGAACGAGGCGATGCTCGGTTTGGTGACACGGACGAGGCCATTGCCATGGCGGCAATGTATACCGCTAATCATTATTCAATCAGTGGTATTTTGGCAATGACCGAGTCCGGTGCAACGGCCAAATGGATGTCAAGAATTACGTCGGCGATCCCAATCTTTGCCATGACACGATGGGCGACAACTGAGCGTCGTACCGCCTTGTACCGCGGCGTTTACCCCGTGGCATTTGATCCCACCGGTTTTTCTCCCGATGACATCAACCAACAGGCGATGACCGAATTAAAAAGTCGCCAGATGGTCAAGAATGGAGATCAGCTGGTTGTGACCCAGGGTGATTGGTCCGGCATATCTGGACGAACTAATTCGATGAAGATCATCACAGTTGATGATATAAATGAAGCACGACCGGTTCGCGAGAAAAGTGGTTGAAACGCGAACGATGTGAAAAGCATAGATAACGATTGATACCTTGGATGACAGATTGGAGAGCATGATGAATATCGACACCCTGAAGACCACCGCCGCAGCGATGGTAGCGCCTGGTAAAGGTATCCTTGCCATGGATGAAAGCCATCCGACGTGCAATAAGCGTTTCGAGGCGTTGGGCATTCCGACGACGCCGGAGATGCGGCGTGAATATCGGACTATGCTGGTGACGACGCCCAAGCTTGGACAGCACATCGGTGGAGCAATTTTGTTTGACGAGACGATACGCGACTGCGTAGTTGATGGGCGAAGCTTCGTCGAGGTGCTTACTGAGCAGGGAATCGTGCCAGGGATTAAGGTCGATGCGGGTGCCAAGAACCTTTCCCAGCGGCCGGGGGAGAAAGTCACCGAGGGGTTAGATGGATTAGGGCCTCGTCTTGCGGAATACAGCGAGTTAGGCGCGCGTTTTGCCAAGTGGCGTGCGGTCTATGCCATTACCGATACATTGCCCAGTCAGGCCTGTTTCAGTGCGAATGCGCATGGTTTGGCTCGTTATGCCGCGTTGTGTCAGGAGCACGATATTGTGCCGATCGTAGAGCCAGAGGTGTTGATTGATGGTAACCACAGTATCGAGCGCAGTTTTGAGGTCACGCAACACGCACAGCAAACTGTATTTGAAGCGCTCGCTGATCAAGGTGTTGTCCTTGAGGGCATCGTGTTGAAGCCGAGCATGGTGATTTCGGGAAGCGAAGCGAAGGATCGCGCCGGTATAGAGGAGGTGGCACACCAAACACTTCGTTGCTTGCTCAGTACAGTACCACCCGCTGTGCCGGGCATCGCTTTTCTTTCCGGCGGGCAGTCTGACGAAGAAGCAACTGCGCACTTGAACGCTATGCATCACCTGGGTATCGAATTGCCGTGGGCGGTGACATTTTCCTACGGACGCGCATTGCAGGCTGCTGCCATGCAGGCATGGAATGGGCAGCAGGGCAACCTGATGGCGGCACAGGCCATTGCTTATCACAGGGCTCAGATGAATGGTCTTGCTGCGCAAGGCGGTTACGCCGCGCAGATGGAAAGTACTGCGTAGAAAGGGGTTTTGGTTATTTTTTGATCGGCTGGGGCTAATTCCCAGCAGGGGGGCTAATGCGGTTTCAGGGTACCGACACTTATATCGCGACCGAAGATTTGCAGATGGCTGTTAACGCGGCGGTCACACTAGAGCGTCCCCTGTTGATTAAGGGTGAGCCGGGTACGGGTAAAACAATGCTCGCTGAAGAAGTGGCGGCCGCCCTCGGCCGGCCACTGATTAATTGGCACATTAAGTCCACCAGCAAGGCGCAACAAGGTCTTTACGAGTATGACGCTGTGTCACGCCTGCGGGACTCGCAACTGGGTGACGAGAGGGTCAAGGACATTGGCAACTACATCAAGCGGGGGAAACTATGGGATGCGTTCGAGACCGATGAGCGCGTCGTGTTATTGATTGATGAGATCGATAAAGCCGATATTGAATTCCCCAACGATCTCCTGACTGAACTTGATCAGATGGAGTTCTTCGTCTATGAAACCGGCGAAACGGTGCGAGCGAAAAATCGCCCGATCGTGATTATCACCAGTAATGATGAAAAAGAATTGCCGGATGCGTTTCTGCGACGGTGTTTTTTTCACTTCATTAGTTTCCCGGATAGAGACACTATGGAGCGTATCGTTCAGGTTCATCACCCGCGTATTAAGCAAGACCTTATCAGCGAAGCACTGGATATTTTTTTTAATGTTCGAGAGGTGCCGGGGTTGAAGAAAAAACCAACGACTTCGGAGTTGATCGACTGGCTAAAGTTGTTGATGGCAGATGATATTCCAGATGAAATCCTGAAGGAGCGTGATCCCACTCGAGCGATTCCTCCGCTGTATGGTGCATTATTGAAAAACGAGCAAGATGTGCACACTTTGCAGCGCCTGGCCTTTATGGTTCGTCGCGACACTGGGTGATCATTCATGTTGGTGACTTTTTTTCTGAGTCTGAAAAAAGCCGGCGTACCGGTTTCGGTGCGCGAGTTTCTGGTGTTACTAGAAGCCATGACGTGCGGTCTGGCCTTCGGGTCAATCGATGATTTCTACCGACTGTCGCGAACGTCGCTGGTTAAGGATGAGCAGTACTTCGATCGTTTTGATCGTGCTTTTGGCGCGTTTTTCAAGGAACTGGAGTCCTTTGATGACGTGTTGGAGGCGCTTTTACCAGAAGATTGGTTGCGCTCGGAATTTGAAAAATATTTGACAGACGAAGAAAAAGACAAGATCCAGTCATTGGGGGGCCTTGAAAAACTGATCGAAGAATTCAAGAAGCGCCTGGAGGAACAGCAGAAGCGGCATTCCGGTGGTAGCAAGTGGGTTGGTACTGGCGGCACGTCACCGTTTGGCAATGCGGGATATCACCCTGAGGGCATTCGTGTTGGGGGTGAGGGTAGACAGGGTCGGGCCGTCAAAGTATGGGACAAGCGACAGTTTAGAAATCTCGATGCTTCGGTTGAGCTCGGAACTCGAAATGTAAAGGTTGCGTTGAAGCGATTACGCGCGTTTGCGCGCACCGGTGCGCAGGAGGAACTCGATCTGGACGACACCATTCAATCGACTGCACGAAACGCCGGGATGCTCGATATCAAAATGGTTCCCGAGCGGCACAATGCGGTCAAAGTATTGCTATTTATTGATGTTGGCGGCTCGATGTATCCTTATGTGCAATCTTGTGAAGAGCTTTTTTCTGCCGCACGCAGCGAGTTCAAACACCTTGATTATTTCTATTTTCACAATTTTATCTATGATGTTGTATGGAAAGACAATCGGCGTCGTAACAGTGAAGTGACAGCGACCCGGGATGTGTTACACAAGTATGCGCGCGATTACCGAGTAATTTTTGTTGGCGATGCGTCGATGGCCCCTTACGAGGTTGCCAGCCCCGGGGGAAACATCGAGTATTTTAATGAAGAAGCCGGTGCGACATGGATGCAGCGGGTGGCGGGTACCTATGATCGATTGGCCTGGCTGAATCCGACGCCTGAATCCTATTGGGAATACACCCAGTCCATCCATATGATCAAAGAGTTGGTCGATGACCGCATGTTTCCGCTAACGTTGTCGGGGCTCGATACTGCGATGCGGTCGCTTGCGAGTTAGACCCGCTCCGGGGAAACGCGGCTTTCATAACCCTCAGGTGTAACGATATCGCCATGCAAGGTTTTCATTTGAAACGGTTTCCCGTCGTAATCCGCTATGGATTGCCCATCACAGCCATGGGCCTTGTTATTTTCCTGTCTAACCTTTTGGTTCACTACCCAGTAGCCGTGGTATTTGGATCCGTCGATCTTGCCGATTGGCTGACTTGGGGTGCGTTTACCTATCCTGTGGCGTTTCTGATTACCGACAGCACCAACCGACTGTTTGGCCCGGGACACGCCCGCCAGTTGGTTTACGTTGGCTTCGCACTGGGGGTTTTGCTAACGCTGACGGATGCGCTCGTCACAGCGGCGGTGCGTGCTGATGTAATCTCAGCGACCGTTCTGGAGGCGCTTTTTAATGACCCCGATGCCCGGTCTATGCTGCGTGTGGCGATAGGTTCTGGAACGGCTTTTTTGATTGCACAATTGATTGATGTCCATATATTTGATCGGTTGCGACGCGAAAACTGGTGGAAGGCGCCGGTCGCGTCCTCATTTGCCGGATCGCTCGTCGACACCGCACTATTTTTCTCCATTGCGTTTGCCGGTACAGGGCTGCCCTGGATCGGTTGGGGCCTGGGTGATTTTTGTGCCAAGCTGCTGATGATGGGTCTACTCTTGTACCCGTTTCGACTGCTCACGGGTTTTGCTGATGATCCTGTGCGTGCAACTTGATGCAACCGAGAAAACTGATTCTTGACTGTGATCCTGGCCACGATGATGCGGTGGCAATTCTGCTTGCCCTCGCCTCACCGGCAGAACTCGAATTGCTGGGTATTACTTGCGTTGCCGGCAACGTACCGTTGTCGCTGACAAGTCGCAATGCGCTCAAGATTTGCGAGTTAGCCGGGCGCTCTGATGTTGGGGTGTATGCCGGTGCAGACCGACCGATGGTGAGATCACTGGTGACGGCTGAGGCAGTGCATGGAGTCTCAGGCCTTGATTTACCAGACGAGCGGCGCTTGCCAGAGCCCGCCATGCGATTAAGAGATCAGCATGCTGTTGATTTCATTATTGACACGCTGTTGGCTCATCCCACCGGGGCTGTGACCGTCTGTCCAGTTGGGCCGCTGACGAACATTGCGCTTGCCATGAGACGAGCACCGGAGATCGTGCAAAAAATCAGGGAAATTGTGTTGATGGGTGGTGCTGCGATTAATCCTGGCAATGTTACACCGGTAGCTGAGTTCAATATTTATGTGGATCCTCACGCAGCGGATGTCGTTTTCCGATCCGGTGTGCCGCTCACGATGATGGGGCTTGATGTCACCCATCAGGTTTTGGTTACCCCTGAACGTATTGAGACTATTAGAAGTTGTGGTGGCCAAACCGCCAGGGTAGTGGCCGATTTGCTCAGTTTTTACTGTCGTTATGATCGCAGTCGTTATGGAACTGATGGTGGTCCGTTGCATGATCCGTGTGTGATCGCGCATCTTTTGGATTCGACGCTTTTCGCTTGTCGTCATGTCAATGTTCAAATTGAGATCGCCTCGCCACTCACCCTTGGCCAGACAGTGGCAGATTGGTGGCAGGCAACTGAGGCGCAGCCTAACTGCCATGTGGCTTACGCGGTGAATGATGAGGCGTTTTTCTCACAGCTGACACAGAAGCTATCAACGTTGCCATGAGCGCGCGGCCGAGCGTGCTGGTGTTCGGCTCTGTTAACGTCGATCTCGTCATGCGGGTATCGACGCTGCCGATCAGCGGGGAAACCGTGCTGACGGACGATTATCAGCCCCTACCTGGTGGGAAAGGTGCAAATCAGGCGTTGGCAGCTCGACGAGCAGGTGCTGACAGCGTTTTTATCGGAGCGGTGGGTGATGATGCGCATGGCATTTTGGCCCTCGCTTTGCTCGAGCAAGACGGGGTCGATTTGTCCTACATCGTCAAGACGAAACGCAACACGGGCTGTGCTGTCGTCATGGTGGACGAGGTGGGTTGTAACCTGATTGGAGTAGCCAGTGGTGCGAATCAGGATATCCAATCCGATCAGGTTGCCGATGAACTGATAGACCAGGCTGGGGTCGTGGTGCTACAGCAGGAAATCCCAATTGAGCAAAACTTGCGGCTGGCGCAGCGTGCGAAACATTTGAGCACGCCGGTACTTTTCAATCTCGCGCCAGCTACGCACGTCCCCAATGCACTGCTGAGCCATGTCGATTGGTTGGTCGTCAATGAAGTCGAGGCGGCTTTCCTGGCGAGTAGCTCCCGGCAAGAAGATATCACCCACATTGCTGAACAACTCGCTGATTCGCACCATTTCAATGTTGTGGTGACCCGAGGTCCGGGGAGTGTGATCGCGGTAGTCGACGCGCAGATCCTGACATTGCCGGCACCGGCCATCCAAGCGGTAGACACAACCGGAGCGGGGGATACTTTCGTGGGATACCTAGCGGCGGGGATTGCTCAGGGAGACACAGGGACTACCCATCTTGAGCGTGCGGTGGTGGCCGCTTCGCGAGCTTGTATTGGACTGGGCGCCCAAACCAGCATTCCCTTCGCCGACGAAGTGAATCTGTTGTGACGCACCATAGGTTGCCATTTATTGATGCGAGGAAAGATCACCGCTAGAGTGACTGTTGGGGAAAATTATCCGGGAGGAGAGACCTAATGAAAGTCTTTCGTATAAAACTCGCAGCGTTGTGGCTTATGGTGGTTGCAGTGGTGGGTGGGTTGTTGGTTGGGACAGCACAGGCTGCCGGGAAAGTGGCATTATTGATTGTTATATAAATAGCTTCTTGATTGACGTGGGGGGCAAGGCGCTCTGTTCGCCTTGCGGGGGTTGCCGGCAGAAGATTGCAGAATTTGCGCTCCCTGAAGCGCTGATACGGCTGTATTCACCCGATGCTTTACGCGCGGTATTTTCTTTGGTGGAGCTGCTACCCTACTCTTTCACTGCCGACCATTTGAACTGAGTTTTCTGGTTTTAGGAAGCAGATGAGTCCAGGGCTGTCAGTGTTTGTTCGAGCGTTCCCGTATTAATCACAGCGTGATATGTGGGAATGCGTTTGGCTCCGCGGAAGGCTCGTTTAACGATGCTGGCTATATTCGGATTTTTCTCAGCAGGCGTGGTGCCTTTCCCGATACCGCCGCCAAACTCGATCACCGTTGTCACCCCACTTTCGATGGCACTCACCAGATTCTGGTGCCACAGCACTGGATGGAACAATTGCAGGAAGAGGCGCGAACGGATGCTGGCGCTGTCTGATTCATGGAGATTGCCCGTGTAGTTGGACAATACCTGAATATCGGTGATTTGAAATACGGTGTCTTCTAGCACAGGGCGAAAACGTTTGGCGGCTTCAATCATCAAGTAAGTGTGGAAAGCCCCTTCAGTCTTGAGCCGAGTCGAGCGCTTTTTGGGATAGATTTCTGTCAACTCACGAGCGAGGTTATCCAAGTCGCTGGCGTGTCCACCGACGACAGTTTGGTCTGGCAGGTTACAGGCGGCAATGGCGCAATAGTGTTTTTCAGCCAATCTGGCAGATGCTTGTAAATCGAGCGGTAGGGCTTCCATCTCACCATCACCGTGGGCACCCATCAGCTCTCCTCGTGTGCTGACTAGTCGAAGCGCCGACGTGAAATCAAGTACACCCGCGGCGACCAAAGCGGAGTATTCACCGAGACTGTGGCCTGCCGTGACGGTCGGCAGTAGTTGACCGTCAGTGAGCTTTGAGAAGAGTCGGAGGCAGGCCACGGAGTGAGTGAGGATGGCAGGTTGGGTATAACGCGTGAGATTGATTTTCCCTTCCGAGTCGGCGAATGAAAGGTGAGTAATATCGTACCCGAGCGTATCAACGGCTTCTTCGTAGGTATGGCGGACAATCTCATGCTGGGCATGAAGATCGCTGCCCATGCCCGCATATTGAGCGCCTTGGCCAGGAAACAGGAACAACAAGGATGATTTTTTCATAGACGGTGGAGTGTTATTGATAGGAGTGTGATCCGGAGTGCCTGTCTTAGTCGCCGACATGGTTAAATGCCGACGGCTTGCTGGTGTGATTATAGAATGCCAGGCGGTAGGTTGAATCAATTACATTGAGACGCAGCATGACATGGCCACTGTCGGACAATGAATGACTTTCGTCCAGCCGCGGATAAGATACGGGCGTTGGCTAGAGGACACCTGCCTCGAGTAGGGTTGGTGCTCGGCAGCGGTCTTGAAACCGTTGTTGACTCGATCGATCAATCCGCCGCGATTGCTTATGACGCGTTACCAGGATTCCCGATCCCGAGTGTCGAGGGCCATCAAGGTCAGTTGGTGCTTGGCGAGTGGAACGGCGTACGAATTGCGTGCCTTCAGGGCCGGGCGCATGCTTACGAAGGTGGAGACCCAAGCCAGATGCGACTTCCCATCCGCGCACTGAAGTCAGCAGGCTGTGACATGGTGATACTGACTTGTGCAGCGGGAAGCCTCAATCCGGCGATGCCGCCAGGGCACTTGATGTGTTTTACTGATCATATTAACTGGTCTGGCCTCAGCCCCTTGATGGGGCCAAATGACGACGATGTCGGTCCTCGCTTCGTTGATCTGACGGAGGCCTATGATGCTCGTTTGCGGTTATTGCTCGAACAAGCGGCTGTGGAGGGTCATGTGGATTGGCACCAGGGGGTTTATCTATGGAGCCTGGGTCCAAATTTCGAAACACCGGCTGAAATCCGTGCGTTCCAATACCTTGGTGCGGATGCGGTGGGGATGTCGACCGTGCCCGAATGCCTGGTTGCCCGACACTGTGGCTTACGGGTTGCGGCGTTGGCTGTGATCACCAATTTTGCCGCTGGGCTTGATGCTGGAGTGCTATCCCATGAAGGAACACTCGCGAGTGGTCAGCAAGCGGTACCGGGCATGGTGAGGTTGCTGGATCGCTTCTTTACCTTACTGGCCGATACGGCGGTCACTGGTTGATGAGGTGGCCGGGTGGCGAAGTCGCCGTTGCTCGGGCAGATTTCCAGCCATGATTTTGACTCGCCAGTCACCGCAGAGCGTGATTCGACACAAGCGCGATGGTGAGCAACTTGATACAGCAGCGATTGGAGATATGGTGGCTGCAGTCGTCGATGGAACGGCTAGCGAAGGGCAGATCGCGGCCTTTGCTATGGCGGTGTTTTTTCGAGGCATGGTGATTGATGAGAGTGTGGCGCTAACAGCTGCTATGCGAGATTCGGGCACTGTTCTGACCTGGCCACTGGACCAGTTGCGTGGCCCCGTGATTGATAAACACTCGACTGGGGGTGTGGGCGATACCGTGAGTTTGGTTTTAGCGCCCATGTTGGCGGCTTGTAATGCGCACGTGCCAATGATTTCGGGGCGTGGGTTGGGGCACACAGGTGGGACGCTCGACAAACTTGAGAGTATCCCAGGTTATGCCATTCACCCGGACAAGAGGCGGTTTATGGACACGGTGGTGCGGACGGGCTGCGCGATTGTTGGGCAGTCAGACGAATTGGTGCCGGCTGATCGCAAGTTTTATGCCGTGCGGGATGTCACTGCAACGGTCGAATCGATTCCTCTTATTACAGCCTCGATTCTTTCGAAGAAACTGGCGGCGGGTCTTTCTGCATTGGTTATGGATATCAAAGTGGGTAACGGCGCGTTTGCATCGAATATGACGGCGGCCGAGACACTCGCGACATCTATTGTGCGCGTTGGACAGCAACTGAATCTGAATACGACTGCCCTGTTGACTGATATGAATCAGCCACTGGGGAACACTGCCGGCAATGCACTGGAAGTGCAAAGTGCGATTGACTATTTGACAGGTCGCTATCGTGATAAACGTCTGCACACCGTAGTTTTGGCACTGGGTGTTGAACTGTTGGAAATGACCGGGTTGGCTTCGAATGCATCGGTTGCGCACCAGTGGCTACAGCAAGTACTGGACAATGGAGCGGCAGCAGAACGATTTGAGGCGATGGTAGCAGCATTGGGAGGCCCACGAGATCTGCTGAATGTAGGTCAGCGTCGATTGCCTACTGCGCCTTGTGTGCGTCCAGTACTGGCGGCGTACACGGGGGTGGTCAACACGCTTGATACCCGCCAACTGGGTGAGATCGTGGTCCAGCTTGGCGGTGGTCGTCTGCAGATTGACGACCGGGTCGATCCAGCCGTTGGACTGTCGAGTTTGCCGCGAGTTGGGCAAACGTTTCATGCCGGCGATGTGCTGTGTCAGGTCCATGCTCGTGACGATGCGGCGGCGAGTGACGCGATAACCGCGGTGCAACTAGCCATTGTCATATCCGAGACTGATGTATCTGTTTCAGGACCGGTTTATCGTAAGGTTGCGGCATAGGCCTCGTTCCCCAGCAGTTCAGTGCCGGAGGTTGATAAAGTCAATGCCGCAGGTCTCTACCAGGCGGTCTGAAAACTCTTCTCGTGTAAACGTATGATTTTGTGTGCCGCGGTGTTCAACTTTAATGGCGCCCAGAAGTGCACCCACTCGCCCAGCGATATCCCAACTCCAGCCTTTGTCAAGCGCATAGAGTAATCCTGCCCGATAGGCATCGCCGCAACCTGTCGGATCGATGGCGCTGGTTACCGATACAGCTGGAATCGTGATGGTTTCTCCATTGACGTGTATCTCAGAACCTTCGCCACCTCGTGTGATGATTAGCGCATCGACCCGCGCCGCCAGATCTTCGATACGGCCACCGGTCGTGTTCATCAACAATTGTGATTCGTAATCGTTTAGGACACACCAGGTTGATTGGTCGAGACAAGTGATAAGTTCGTCCCTCGAAAACAAGGGCAGGTTCTGGCCTGGATCAAACAGGAATGGAATACCCTTGGCCGCGAAATCACGGGCATGTTGGAGCATGGCGTCACGGCCATCGGGTGCTACGATGCCGAGTGCGATATCGTGTGCGTCGCCGACTCGATTCTGATGGGCTTCGGCCATCGCCCCGGGGTGAAATGAGGTGATCTGGTTGTTGTCTTGATCGGTGGTGATGGTGCACTGCGCTGTGTACAGTTCTGGTAATTCCCGCACCAGGTGGTCCGGAATATTTAGTGTCCGCAGGCGTTGACGATATTCTTGAAAATCTTTTCCTACGGTCCCCATGGGTAACGGATTGCCACCCAGCAGCTTTAGATTGTACGCAATGTTACCGGCACAGCCGCCATACTCACGGCGTAGCTCCGGAGTCACAAAACAGACATTCAAAATGTGAATCTGATCAGGAAGAATGTAATTTTTAAACTGATCCGGAAACACCATGATGGTGTCATAGGCAAAAGAACCACAAATCAGAATAGGCAAAACTTTAGGAGCTCAATCGATCGGTGGAATGAAAAGCGGGGCAATCAGTCAGTTGCTTTTGCTCATTGAGCAACGTCCAGACTCTTTCATACCATTGCACACGCCGTAAAGTGACAGCGAGTGGTCCTCCATGGAGAAACCTGCTTTGGTTGCTACATTACGTTGTTGCTGTTCTATCGTACGATCGACAAATTCAAACACCTTGCCACACTCAACGCACACCATGTGGTCGTGGTGAGCCCCGTTGTCGAGTTCATACAGGGATCTTCCGCCTTCGAAGTTATGACGGATAACTAGCCCGGCCGTTTCAAATTGGGTCAGGATGCGATAAACCGTTGCAAGCCCAATTTCCTGTTCAGTTTCGAGCAACCGTTTGTAGACATCTTCGGCAGTCATGTGATGGACTGGGCTTGTTTCTAGCACATCGAGAACCTTGAGACGGGGCTGAGTCGTCTTCAGTCCAGCTTGCCTGAGGTTCGTGGTATTGGGCATAGGTTTCTAAAGGATCAAGCGTGGCGGTCATTATACGATGCAGTTGGGCGAGCGGGTACTAGGTTGCAGCGTACCTAGCAGCCCGCGGTAGATCTCCGGAAAGGCCGGTCGCTCGGTGCACAAAAAACCGATTGATAAGCGGGTTGTGTTGGCAAAAGGACATGCCCGCTGCTCTAAGTTGGTGCGCCAATGGGTTCGATTGTTGAAAAAATTGGTGTATGCCTTCGATCGCGGCCAAGGCAAGGGTGTTCTCCCCCTTGCGCCAACGTTCATACCGACGAAGTGTCGAGGTACCCCCGATATCACGATGGCGTTCTATAACGTGCAAGATTGTCTCAGCCAATGACGCTGCGTCCAGTAAGCCCAAGTTAACCCCAAGTCCTGCCAGCGGATGAAGTGTATGCGCGGCGTCGCCGATCAGCGCTATTCGCTTTACACAGTAGGTTGAGGTGTGCAGTTGTTCCAGGATAAATGACTGCCTCGGTGTGGCGGAGGTAACGTCCAGTTGATTCGGAAAAGCGGTATTCAATTCAGCCAGAAAGTCAGAATCCGTCATTGCCATGAGCTTTGCGGCATACGCGCTATCCGCTGACCAGACAATTGAACAACGACCATCGGCAAGTGGTAGGAATGCGATCGGACCGGTTGGCAGAAACCGTTGACGTGCGATGTCGCCATGGTGTTCCCGCGTTGTCACGGTGGAGACCAGTGCGGTCTGCCCGTAAGGCGCTCGATTGAATGCAATACCGGAGAGAGAGCGTATCGTTGATGTCGCACCATCGGCGCCAACCAGCAGGCGCGCAGTGATGACTTGGTGCTGCTCGGTGCTAACAAGAATTTGTCCTTGCGCATGGTTGACCGATTGCACTCGGTCGTCTTGGCTGACCGTAACGTTTGGCGCTGCGTCAAGGCGCAGGCGCAGTGCCTCAATAATCGCCGAGTTCTCGACAATGTGCCCGAGATGCGCGAGTCCAGAATCAGCGGCGTCGAAGCACAGCATCTGCCCCGTGGCTTGGTCACTGACTTCAATTTCGCGAAAAGGAGCTACCCGTCTTTCTCGAACATGCTGCCAACTATCGACAGAGGACAATATGGATTCTGAGGCTAGGTTAATCGCGCTGACGCGAGGGTCATAGTGGTGTTCTTGCCAGGGAGAGGGCGGGTGTGCATTGATCACATGGATCTGCAATGGGCTGTCGGCGAGGGCGGCGGCAAAAGCGCTGCCGACCATGCCGCCGCCAGCGACGACTATATCGATGGGGTCAGCCATGAGGCATCGCAGGGGCCTTGGCGTGTGTCTGAAGCGGTAAGCCTCGCGCAAGGCGCGGCAGACGACCCGCAAGTCCGGTCGTGCGTCGTAATAACGTTCGTTTGATCGGAGGCGCGATATCCAACAGGTTGAGACCGATGTTTCGCGCAAGACCAACCCCCGGAACGTTGTTTGAAAACAGCCGAACGAGGCCATCGGTGAAAGAGAGGACTCGGCGGGTTTGGCCTCGGCGCGTGGCCACATAAGCGGCTAGAAAGGCAGTGTTGCCAATGTCATGTTTTTCATGGTGGGCTGCCTGTAGACGCTCTGCGAGCTCTGCAACATCACGCAGTCCAAGGTTGAGGCCTTGGCCCGCCACCGGGTGCATGATGTGTGCTGCGTTACCAATGGCGACTGCTCTTGCGGTTGCGGCGTTGGGGACATCGGTCAGATGTAGTGGGAAAACATGGCGAGCAGTGGCGCTTAAGAAAGTGCCCGCTCGGTCACCAAAACAGTGCTGCAGTTTGGCAAGAAAGATTGATTCTGGCAGTGAGGCAAGCGCAGGGGCTTGATCGGCAGGTAAAGTCCAAGCCAGCGCGAAGCGCGGCCCCGCGAGTGGCAATAGGGCAAGTGGTCCACCTAAAGTAAAACGCTCGAAGGCGAGTTGTCCGTGCACCTTGCTGGTTAGCACGGTGGTCACTAGAACGGCCTGGTCGTAGGTTTTCTCGGAGGCATCCAGCCCAAATTGTTGACGCAGTGTGGATCGACCGCCGTCAGCGAGGACCACTAACCGAGCGGTGAGTGAAAGATCTGTTGCGCTACATCGAACGACCGCCTGTGTGTCCATGACGGAAACCTGATCACAGATCGCGGGCGTGTAGTGATCGACGGTGCCACAAGTGTTCAGTTGTGCAGTGAGAACGGCACGAAGTGAGTGGGCGGGTACTACATAACCCAGCGCCGACTGACCGATCAGTGTGCGGTCGAGTCGTGTGATGCCGCTATGACCTGCATTTGATACATGCAGTCGATGAATCGGAGAGGCCAGAGGCTCAACCTGGCGCCAGGCGCCAATGCCTTCGAGAATCTGACGCGACCCCCAATTCAGGGCCAATGTGCGCTGATCAGTCCCCGGCGCTGGGGTGGTGTCTCCCGTGGCGGCTTCGAGTAGTGCAACGCGCAGGCCAAGCGGGTGCAGGGCTAAGGCTAGACTGGTGCCAACCAGACCCCCACCGATGATAACGATGTCATAAGCGCCGTTGGCGGTTTTAGTTGACACGTGCAGTTGCCATCAATGCTTCAATGTCAGCGGGGTGTTTCGGAACGTCGCCAGTTAACACTTCGGCACCAGTGGAGGTTACCAATACATCGTCTTCTATCCTGATGCCAATATTGTGCCATCGTTGATCGACGTCTTTGCCCGCTGTGATATACAGGCCGGGCTCAACGGTTAGTACCATGCCGTTTTCCAGCATACGCCACGCGTTGTCGATTTTGTATTCTCCGACATCATGCACATCGAGTCCTAACCAATGACCGGTACGGTGCATATAAAACCGACGGTAGGCACCCTCTTCGATGCATTGATCAACATTTCCGCTGAGCAAGCCCAGTTCAATTAATCCTTGCGTCAGTACCATCACGGCGGCTTCATGGGGGTCATTCCACGACTGACCAGGCCTGATCATGTCGATAGCGGCCAGTTGTGAAGCCAGTACAATTTCATAGAGGGCCTGTTGTTCCGGAGAAAACCGCCCATTGACCGGAAACGTTCGCGTGATATCGGCCGCATAACAGTCAATTTCGGCACCCGCGTCGATCAACAGCAGGTCACCGTCGTTAAGGACATCTGCATTTTCTGTGTAGTGCAAAATGCAGGCGTTGGCGCCGCCCGCAACAATGGAAGGGTAGGCCCACGATTTGGCACCGCCACGGCCAAATTCATACTCAAGTTCTGCTTGCACTTGCCCTTCTGTCATCCCCGGATGGCAGGTTGTCATCGCACGACGATGGGCGGTCGCAGAGACCTGTGCGGCACGTTTCATGTGTCGAATCTCCTCGCGCTGCTTGATCAGACGAAGTTCATGCAAAATATGGCCAAGATCGATCAATTCTTCTGGTGCAGAGATGCCGGAGCGCACCTTCGACTTCACTTCGCCGACCCAGCGTAGTAAACGCTTATCGAAATCGGCATAGCGGCCCAGGTTGTAGTAGATCTTCGGCCGATTTTCGATCAGTCCAGGCAAAATATCGCCAATGTCCTCAATCGGAAACGCGTCGTCCGCGTCAAAGTGATTGCAGGCACCTTCCAGTCCGGCGCGCCGCCCATGCCAGGTTTCTTGTTCGGGGTTGCTTTCGCGACAAAAGAGAACGAACTCACCCTCCGCGCGTCCCGGGATCAAAACCGCCACCGCTTGAGGTTCAGGGAAATGCGTAACGTAGTAGAAATCGCTGTCCGGGCGAAAAGGGTAGTGCACGTCACTGTTTCGTTGCGACTCAGGTGCAGTAGGGATGATGGCGATGCCTTCACCCATTAAGTCCATAATGGCGCGTCGCCGTCGCTCATGAATGATCGTCATTTAACTGGACCTATGGTGTTACCCGTGCCATTTGGCTTGACTCGCCCAATCGACGGGTATTCTTCGAAGACCATTTGGACTCCCAAACGGGTGTATTCCTCCAATTCAAACAGAGCCCTCTCTTGCTCTTCGGGGCTGTCACTACCCACTTCGACTATGCCGATCTGCTCAAGATCGGACAGAAATTGTGCTATTTCATCACCCAGTCCGGCAGTCTTGAAGCGATCGCCATGGTGCAGGCCGATCACACAGCCCTGGCACCAGTCAGCCAGTGCCTGCGCCCTGGTTTCTAGTGGTTCATCGTCTCCTGGCAACAGCAAGCGAAATTCCAGATTGCCAGCGTCAAGCGTTTGTCTGATTAGCCCCATCAGGCCAGTCAATAGGTCATTTTCAATAGCATTCTCTATCGTGTCCTGCCCCAACAGCGCTTGGCAACTGTCGAGCTCTGTCTCAAGCCAGCCGGCGCAGATAAGGCCAGTCAGGGTGCCGTGCAACTCCGCCGCACTGAATCCCTTGCCATTGAGGTCTAATCGAGCTTGTAGTCCGACGTAAAATACGCCATCTAGTTGCAGTTTGGATGGGTCCATCATCAATGAGCAGGCCTCAAAAACAGCAGTATAGCAATGGACGCACTCGGGTCATTGACATTGACCGGAGGCGACGATCCCCCTATCATTTTTTGATCGATGCAGCGCGGGCTTGCTTGTGGCCCACGCGCACTAACTCCTTTTCGGGCGGAATGGTTCAATGAAAGAAGGCGATTACCCCTTGACCGATGTGAACGATGAAGTAGATGGCCTTGCGGGGCAATTGGAAGACCTCATCGGTGTTTGTTCCAAGTTGCAAAGTGAAAACTCAGAGTTGCGAACTAATCGGCAACAACTTGAACAAGACAATGCACATTTGTTGGACCGAAACCGCGAAGCCAAGCATCGTATCGATCAGATTATTGATCGTCTTCGGGCATCCGACGTAGCCTGATACAGGTCAGTCTTTCTTTCGCGTCACGCTCATTATTCCTCGAGAGTTTTCTACACATGGCAAAAGAAAGTGTCACAGTGAACATTATGGATCGACAGTTTACGGTGGGTTGCAAGAAGCAGGAGCGAGAAGACCTTTTGAATGCCGCAGCGTATCTCGATGATCAATTACGTTCTGTCCAAGCGCAAAGCAAAGTCGTTGGTCTTGAACACTGCGTTGTGATTGCAGCGTTAAATTTGACTAACGAACTTCTCAAGTTGCGCCGCTATCCCCAAGCACCTGAAGCGTTGTCGGAGAGAATACGAACGTTGCGCGAGCGGGTTCAGAACGTCGTTAGCGGGACGCCGATAGTCTCCTGATCCTGGTGTCGCTGGAACAAGCGAGATCAGTTAGACTGTTGTTGGCATCGCCTGCGGTGTTCGACTGTTTCCCTAATCCCTTAGAACCTAAATGACATATCGGGGATTGCCTTGCAGGCGTTGTTGTGCAGGTCCGGATTGTTTGATGACCGGAAAGCCTTAAGATGTCGCAGGTGCCCCACCTGAACCTATTGGTTCAAGGTACCCGGAACGGTACGGCACCAGCGGGCGATGCCACTTGCCTAGATAGATTTAACGTCCAATCGAAAAAACTGTAATGGCAGGACAGATCGCGCCACAGCCATGAGTTCGCGAGCGCAATACAAAAATAAGCTCCGTCGGGAGATGCGTCAGCGACGTCGGTCTATGTCACCCGCAGCCCAACGGCTTGCAGCCAAGGAGCTTGCGCGGCGAGTGACCCGTTTGCAGGGATTGGCCAATGTTCATCGCATCGGAGCCTATCTCGCAACGGACGGCGAGATCGACCCGCTACCTGCCTTGATTGAGTTCATGCGCCGGAACCGGCGTTGCCTGTTGCCCGTGATTGTGCCGGGACGCCGGCCGAGGATACGGTTCGCGAGGTTTAATCTGAACAGTCGGCTGATTGCTAATCGATTCAAGATAGACGAGCCTGATGTGCCGCGCCAAGATTGGTTCGATGCGCGTGAATTAGACATCATCCTGGTTCCGCTGGTGGCATTTGATGCGCAAGGTAATCGGCTGGGTCGTGGCGGTGCTTTCTATGATGCATCGCTGGCGTCGATGCGGCACCGCTTTCATCTTAAACGGCCACGGCTGATTGGTCTTGCTCACGAATGCCAGCGTGTTGAGCGTCTCGACACGGATAGTTGGGACATTCCGCTTGAGGGGGTATTGACAGACCGACGTTTCCTGCGAGCCAAGGGCTAGCGTCTTTTCGGTTAGAAGCAGACAATGCGCCCATGAGGATTCTTTTTATCGGGGATGTTGTCGGTCGGCCGGGCCGGCGGGCATTACGGCGGCTCTTGCCGGAGATTCAGGATACACACAGTCCGGAATTGACCGTGGTTAACGCAGAAAACGCGGCCGGTGGATTTGGTGTGACTGCAGAAATTGTAGATGAGTTTCTGGCTTCAGGTGAAATTGATCTACTCACTTCCGGCAATCACATTTGGGACAAGCCCGAAGCACTGACCATTGTTGACGAAGAACCCCGTTTGCTCAGACCGCAGAATTATCCCGACGGTACCCCGGGTCACGGCTGGGGCATCGCGACTGCGTCAAATGGGGTAGAAGTAGGGGTGATCAACGTGATGGGTACGGTGTTCATGCACCCAACCCTTGATTGTCCATTTCGATGTGTCGATGCGGTGCTTGCCAGAAAACCAGATTCGGTCAGGGTGACACTGGTTGACTTTCATGCAGAAACGACCAGTGAAAAGATGGCGATGGGGTGGTACTTGGACGGGCGGGTATCCGCGGTGGTCGGCACCCACACCCACGTGCCGACGGCAGATGAGCGAGTCTTACCAAACGGCACGGCGCACATCACTGATGTTGGTATGACCGGCTGTTACAATTCGGTCATAGGAATGCAGACGGACAAGGTACTGCGCCGGTTTGTTGAGCGTATCCCGGAGCGATTTGAGCCAGCCACTGGACGCGGATCGGTGTGCGGAGTGATCATCGAGATCGATGAGATCGATGGTAAGAGTGTGTCAATCAAACGGGTCCGAATGGACGAAGATTGAGGTAAGTGATGAGTTACTGGTTGATGAAAAGTGAACCCGAGACTTATTCGATCGATGATTTGGCCGCACAACCAAGGAAAACTGACCATTGGGATGGTATTCGCAATTATCAGGCACGCAATTTCATGCGTGACCAGATGGTGAAGGGGGATCTTGCTTTTTTCTACCATTCTAACTGTGCCGAACCGGCGGTAGTTGGCGTGATGGAGGTTGTCGGTAAGGCCTATCCGGACCACACGCAGTTTGATTCACAAGAAAAATACTTCGACCCAGATAGTCCTTCTGACAATCCGCGCTGGTTGATGGTCGATGTCCGTTTTCGGCGCAAATTGTCGAATATAGTCACGTTACGTGCGATGAAGTCGGAGAAGCGTCTATCTGACATGCGCCTGGTTCAGCGGGGGAATCGCCTGTCCATTCTGCCAGTCAGTGCCCGGGAATGGCGTCACATTCTAAAAATGGCAGGTGAGGTCTGATCGGGCCCCGTCTATGCAATTGTTTCGATTGGTAACCTTAGGATTGCTGTTGCTCAGTGTGTTGGGTTGCGATGCACCGGAGCCGTCAGCTCAACTTGTAAAGGAATCTCAGCTCATGGTCCGAATGACAACATCTCTTGGCGTAATTGAACTTGAACTTGATGCGGTTAAGGCGCCTAAGACAGTGAAGAACTTTGTTGAATATGCCAACAGTGGCCACTATGACGACACCATCTTTCACCGCGTGATTCCTGGGTTCATGATTCAAGGAGGTGGTATGGGTCCGGGGATGAAAGAGAAAGCCACCGGGACACCAGTAGAAAACGAGGCGGATAATGGACTCAAGAATGCGATTGGCACAATCGCGATGGCGAGAACCAACGATCCCCATTCAGCAACTGCCCAGTTTTTTATTAATGTGTCGGATAACGGATTTCTTGACCATACCGCTAAATCGGCGGCCGGCTGGGGCTATGCAGTGTTTGGCCGGGTTATTAGCGGAATGGATGTGGTTGAGCAGATTGCCGCGGTGCAAACCGACAACGTCGGCGGCCATGGTGATGTGCCGGTGGGAGACATCGTAATCCAGTCCCTGGAGATCGTCGCTTCCGACTAGTTCATGCCGAGGCGGCACAGCAGGCCATTGTTAGGGACAAAAGGTGTTCACCACAGGGGGATTCCCCTATCTTGCAGTCCTGCCCCCGACTGATTAATTGACGAGGCAGTCGTTGGCGCGCAATCTTAATTTCCCGCCGGACTTGCCGATCACGGCCAAGCGAGCCGAGATTGCCGCCGCGATTCGGCAAAATTCAGTGATCGTGGTCAGTGGTGAGACGGGCTCGGGTAAGAGCACGCAGTTGCCTAAGATTTGTCTTGAAGCCGGTAGGGGTCAATCAGGCTTGATTGGCCATACTCAGCCGCGCCGTATCGCCGCGCGCAGCATCGCCACCCGCATTGCATCAGAGCTTGATGTGGCGCTTGGAAGTCTCGTCGGATATCGAGTACGTTTCGATGAACGTCTCAGTGGTGAAACCCTCATCAAGGTGATGACCGATGGCATGTTGTTGTCAGAGCTGGAGTCGGATCGAGCGCTGAGTCAGTACGATACGCTTATTATTGACGAAGCCCATGAACGTTCGCTCAATATTGATTTCCTGTTGGGGTACTTGAGGCAGTTTCTTCCGCGGCACCCCGATTTTCGAGTTGTGATCACCTCGGCAACGCTCGAGACTGAGAAATTTTGCCGTCACTTTTTTGATGCGCCACTAATCCACGTGTCCGGCCGCAGTTACCCGGTGGAGATTCGCTATTGTCCGGTTGATGAAGAGGTGGGTGATGAGGCGGTGGTCATCGCAATACGGGAGGCAGTGGAGCAGTTGAATCGGGAAGGTTCAGGTGACATGTTGGTGTTTTTGCCTGGAGAGCGCGAGATACGCGAAATCGGTGAGGAACTAAGGCACCACGTTAGTGATGAAATCGAACTGTTGCCGCTTTATGCTCGACTCACCGCGAGTGAACAGCACCGTATCTTTTCTCCCCATCCTGGCCAGCGGATTATTTTGGCTACCAATGTGGCGGAGACGTCGTTGACGGTTCCCGGTATTCGTTATGTGATCGATCTCGGTCTCGCCCGCGTGAGTCGATATAACCCTGCCAGTAAGGTGCAACGCTTGCCAGTAGAGGCGATTGCCCAGGATTCTGCCGATCAGCGCGCCGGCCGTTGTGGCCGATTGTCACCCGGCATTTGTGTGCGTCTCTATAGCGAAGCGGATTACGCAGCTAGAGCGGCCCACACGGACCCGGAAATCCTACGCAGTTCGCTGGCAGCGGTGGCTCTGAGGTTAGCGGCGATGCAGCTTGGCCGGGTCGAGCGTTTCCCTTTCATTGACCCCCCCGAATCTCGGCAGATTACGGCTGGTTACCGACTTTTGCGCGAGCTCGATGCGATTGATCGAAAGGACCAGCTGACCGCGGTTGGACGTGAGTTGGCCCGGTTGCCGGTTGACCCGCGGTTGGGTCGCATGTTGTTGGCCGCAGGACAACGGGGCTGCCTCGCCGAGGTGCTGGTGATCGCAGCTGTCCTCGAGGTCAATGATCCGCGCGTAGTGCCTCACGATGTCCAGGAAAAGGCCCGAGCACACCATCGCGCTTACCCTGAGGCGAAGTCGGATTTCTTAGTGCTGCTCGGGATTTGGATCGATTATAAAGTGCAGGTGGAAGCGCTTTCACGACGCCAACTTCGTCGATGGTGTGAAGATCGTTTTCTGTCTCCAACTCGAATGCGTGAGTGGGATGACCTGCACCGGCAACTGCACAAAGTTATGCGTGAGCGCGGTCATGTGGTGAATGCACGCCCGGCCGATCGCGATCAAATTCATAAAGCACTGTTGTCCGGCCTGCTTGGCAATATTGCACGGCGAGATGAGCGTGGTTTTTATCGGGGCACGCGTGATCGGATCGTGGCAATCTGGCCGGCTTCCAGGCTAGCACGAACGAAGGCGCGTTGGATCATGGCGGCAGAATTAACAGAGACCACCCGATTATTTGCCCGCCATGTTGCTGAAATCCAACCGGAATGGATCGATGAAGTGGCTTCACACCAGTTACGTTACGATCATTCTGAGGCGCATTGGTCAACAAAGCGCGAGTGTGTTTTGGCCTTTGAATCTGTCAGTCTCTGGGGTTTACCCGTGATCGTTAGGCGACCTATCGATTACGCAAAGGTTGAACCACAAGATGCCCGCGGTGTGTTCATTCGGGAGGGCTTGGCACTTGATTTGGTCCGTAGTAGCGCGACGTTTTTGACCCATAATCGAGCACTGATCGCAACCTTGCGGGAGGAGGAAGAAAAACTTCGATCGCCCGGTTCTCGGGTTGACGAAGAACGAATGGTGGCGTTTTTCGAGATGTACTTGCCGTGCGACATCTCAAGCACGGCGACGCTCGATGCGTGGTATGGCAACGCAACCAGTCTGGCACGCAATCGTCTTTTTCTAACGAGAGACGATGTTGCCGGTGATGTTGATTTTCTGGATGCCAAATCCTTCCCAGATTTTCTTCAGGTTGGGGAGTCCTCGTTACCACTGCGGTATTGCTGTGCGCCGGGGACAGATCGTGACGGCGTGAGTGTTGAGGTGCCTCTTTACCTGATCAATCAATTGAAACCGGCGGTGACTGATCGATTGATACCTGGATTTCTGAATGACAAAATCCTGATGTTGCTGAAAACACTGCCGAAGCGACTTCGACGTCTATTGGTGCCTTTACCCGATATGGTTGAGACATTGTTGCCTATCATCAAGGCCCATCCCGGGCGGTTGTTGGAGGCCCTTGCAGCGGCGACCAGCGAGCAGATCGGGACGTGCATTACCCCACAGGACTTTGATGCGAATGCCCTGCCGCCGCATCTTCATTTGCACGTCGAATTGGTTGATGAACGGGGGGAGATTCAGCGCGTTGGTAATGATGTCGACGCCTTGCAGTGCCAATATGGCAGCGAAGGTGGTAAACGTTTTGATGCAGCGATCGCCGGTTCGATAGAGCGCTGTGATATTGACGAGTGGGACTTCGGCCCATTGCCGCTAAAAGTCCCAGGGACGATTGGCAATGCACGCGTGACGGCTTATCCGGCATTGGCTGAAGCATCTGCGGGTGTGGCGATACGCCTTTGTGAATCACTCGAAGAGGCTGCGGTGTGTCACCGACTGGGTCTACACCAGTTGATTCTTAATCAGCTGCCAGTACAGCGCCGGTTATTGCGGCGTATACCAAATATAGATCGCTTGTGTCTGCTTTTTGTCACGATGGGGTCGTGTAAGGTACTACGCAAGGATATCGTGCACGCGGTTCTGGACCGTGCCTTTGATTGTGTGCCCGAACAGATTCGCAATGCAGACCTATTTTTGGAATTGGTGCAAATGGGCCGCTCGAGCGTGGCGCCAACCGTCCAGAAGCTGACAGTCGAGGTGGGTGAAATACTGACGCAGCTGGCGAAAACCCGTTCAAAATTAACTGATGCGGAACAGCTGACACCGAGTTTGGTGGTCGAGGTCACACAACAGCTGGAACGGTTGGTGGGTCCAGGATTTGTGTCCGCAACGCCGCGGCAGTGGCTGTCCCAGTTACCGCGCTTCCTCCGAGCAGTTGCACTTCGCATCGACAAAGCAATGATTGATCCTGAGCAAGATCGCATGCGCTGTAATCGGGTGGCACCTTTTCTTGCACGCCTGAACACGCTCGGGTCCATCGCTCTTTGCTCACCCTCGGCGATCGACTATTGCTGGCTAGTTGAAGAATATCGGGTTTCTGTTTTTGCCCAAGAATTAAAGACATCAAGGCCTGTATCATCAGATCGTCTGGAAAAACAATGGCAGCGAGCGATGCGCTCTGATAGGACTACTTGAGACCGTCGTCGTGATGAACGAGACAGGGTTATGGGTTATGTTGTCAGCACTGTTGCCGCTGGTGGTATATCCGCTCACGCTGTGCTTGGGGTTTTCGATATTGGGTCTTGCGTTGATGCTGTTCAGAAGGCGAATGGTGGGCGCGGTTCTCGTTCTGTGCGCATTTAGTATTTTATTTGTGGCTGCGTTGCCTATGACCGGCAACTGGCTTTATGGTTCTTTGGAGCGCCAGTTTGCGACCCAGCCGATTGACCAATTTCCCAAAGCCGATGTAATCGTCTTATTGGGGGGTGTTTTGCGGTTGCCGCTGCCCCCGCGTACTGATTTTGAGTTGACCGGTACATCCAATCGTATTCGCTACGCCGCCTTGCTTTACCAGGCGGGTCGTGCGCAGCGCATTTTGGTTAGTGGAGGAAATGTCTTTGATCAGAATGGCGTACGCGGCGAAGCGTTTTACGTGAAATCCTTTCTGAGTGAGTTGGGCGTGCCCGCCGAAGTGGTTCTGACTGAAGAACGCAGTCGCAACACCTACCAGAATGCTGTCGAGACCTCTAGAATACTGGTCACCGAAGGTTGGCACTCATTGCTGTTGGTGACCTCGGCCTCACATATGCCAAGAGCTTATGCCGTATTTCAATCCCGTGGTCTGGAAGTCATTGCTGCACCCACCGATTTTCAGGTGGCGGCTTATAGCCAGCCAGCTATTTTGGACTGGATACCGACCGCTGGTGGATTGGGTAGAACCACGGCGGCACTGCATGAATATCTTGGTATCTGGGTCTATCGGTTACGGGGATGGATTCACTGACATGCGAGCGAGCGTTATACGTTGATGAGAAATTGGGTGCTTGATGGATCGTTGATTGTCGCGTCCTGCATGAAGACAGGAGCGAATTTTGTTCCGACATGGCTTGAAGAGGCGCTTTCCCAGGGACATCGGTTTTGGGTTTACGTTGGCCAACTTCAATCAACGCGTGCCGATCTCACTCGGCAATTGACGGAATCGGGCGCAGATCAACCTGGGGCCACCGCGACGAGTCGTTTGGTATCGTTTCTCAGCCGATGCCAGTGGTTGGCAGCATTAGCGGAAGACGGCGATGTGTTGGCCGAGGTCGATTTGATCGGCGCCCAGTTGCGCAAAGCCGCGGCTCGTTTAGGCGGAGACAGCGGCATTTTGACCGATGATCCACAACGCATTGCTCTGGGGAAGCCGTTTTGCACCGTGGCGCGATTGCAAGAGCGCTCGACAAGCAGTGACGGTATTGCCTTCATTGATCTGGCGTCGCAGCAGGATCGCATTCGCCCAACGCTTGAAAGTGCGCTGCACCGAGTGCTCCATCACGGTCGTTATATACAGGGTCCGGAGATTGAAGCGCTTGAGAAAAGACTGGCCGATTACGTTGGCGTTGAGCACTGTGTGGGTGTATCAAGCGGTACCGATGCATTGCTCATTGCCTTGATGGCGCTCGGAATTGGGTCGGATGATGAGATCATTACCACCGCGTTTTCGTTTGCTGCGACGGCGGAAGTTATTCTCTTGTTGGGTGCGCGTCCGGTGTACGTCGATATTGATCCGGTGACATTCAATATTGATGTGAGTTTGATTGAAGAGAAGATTAATGCAAGAACGCGAGCTATCCTGCCGGTGGGGTTGTATGGCCAGTGCCCGGATTTCTCGGCCATGCGTTTAATTGCCCGACAACATGGTCTGGTATTGATCGAAGATGCGGCGCAGAGTTTTGGTGCAACGCAAGATGGTGTGCGCTCTGGTAACCTCGGCACTATAGGGGCAACGAGTTTTTTCCCTGCTAAGCCGTTGGGCGCTTATGGCGACGCGGGAGCTTGTTTTACCAATGACGCCGATTTAATGACGCGACTGCGTGAAATTCGTGATCATGGGCAGAGTCAGCGCTATCACCACGTTCGATTGGGTATTAATGCGCGAATGGCGTCGATCCAGGCTGCTGTTTTACTACAGAAACTGACGGTATTTGATGACGAGTTGGTCATGCGACAACGTGCCGCGACACGCTATCAGACGCTTCTTGAGGGGTCAGCCGATGCTGTGGGAATGACTTTGCCTGTGGTTGCGCCTGGCAACACATCGTCCTGGGCTCAGTATACTGTCCAGGTCGGCTGTCGTGATCAGGTTCAGGCAGCCCTTTCGCAACGCGGTGTGCCGACGGCGGTGCATTATCCAGCACCCATTCCGGTGCAGCCTGCGATGGTGGATTCTTCCGGTCAGTATCCGGTGTCAGCGCGAAGTGCCCAGAGCGTGTTGAGTCTTCCCATGCATCCTTATCTTAATTCAGCGACACAGCAACGTATTGCTGAACAGTTGATTCAGGTGGTTAAAGAGACCATCGCTTAAGGCTCTATTATCGAATCGCAAGACCCCACAAAGCTTCGTTAGCATGACTATTGCAATCATTGGACTCGGGTACGTTGGCATCCAATTGGCCACTGCGTTTGGCAGGTCGCGTCGTACGGTCGGTTTCGATGTAGATCGTGTAAAGCTCGATCAATATCGAGCTGGGGTCGATCCTTCGGGTGAATTAACAGCGCAGGCTTTAGGTGGCGCATCAGAACTTTTTCTTACCTCGAATCCTGACGATCTTATTGGCGCGAAGTTCATGATTATTGCTGTGCCGACACCGGTCGACAGTAACAATCAACCGGATTTTGGGCCGTTGATCAAAGCCAGTGAGATGGTGGGCAGCGCGCTGCGAAAGGGTGCCACTGTGATCTATGAATCAACGGTTTACCCAGGCGCTACGGAGGAGGTCTGTATTCCCATTTTGGAGAAAACCTCAGGGATGAAGTGGAAGCGAGATTTTCATATCGGTTACTCGCCTGAGCGGATAAATCCCGGTGACCCCGAGCATGGGTTGGCCCAGATAACAAAGATCGTTTCCGCCGATGATAACGAGACCTTGGATCAACTCGCTGTATTGTATGCGTCGATTGTTGAGGCCGGGGTCCATCGAGTATCGAGTATCCGAGTCGCGGAAGCGGCAAAGGTGATTGAGAATACACAGCGCGATCTCAACATTGCATTGGTTAATGAATTAGCGATGATATTTGATCGGTTGGACATCGACTCAAACGAGGTGTTTAAGGCAGCGGAAACCAAGTGGAATTTTCACCGTTTCAGACCTGGGCTGGTTGGCGGCCATTGTATTGGTGTCGATCCTTATTACCTGACGCACAAAGCGCAATCCATTGGATATGACTCCAGAGTGATCCTGGCGGGTCGGCGAATCAATGATGAAATGGCAGAGTATGTGGCCGAAAAAACGATGACCGAACTGCGCAATGCTGGCATGGCTTTGTCGGGGGCGGTAGTGACTGTTCTCGGTGTGGCTTTTAAGGAAAACTGTGCTGATACTCGTAACTCACAAGTGTTTAAGTTGATTGCGGCACTTGAGTCAAACGGCATTAATGTTCAAGTGGTCGACCCACTGGTTAATTTGGTCGAGGTAGCAC